>DATHPQ010000160.1:0-47301 GCA_035483735.1 Xanthobacteraceae bacterium
CCGGCCTCTTCGCGGCCGATGCCGAGCTGATTGGCGAGCCCTAAGGCAGAAATGCCATAGATGATGCCGAAATTGATCGCTTTCGCCCGGCGGCGCACTTCGGCCGGCATATTCTTGATCGGCACGCCGAACATTTCCGACGCGGTCAAGGCGTGAATATCGAGCCCGTCGCGGAACGCGTTGCGCAATTGCGGGATGCCGGCGATTTCGGCGAGCAGCCGCAATTCGATCTGCGAGTAATCGGCGGAGACGAGCTTATGGCCGGCATCGGCGACGAAGGCCTTGCGGATCTTGCGGCCGTCCTCGGTGCGGATCGGGATGTTCTGCAAATTGGGCTCCGACGACGACAGCCGGCCGGTCGTGGTGGCGGCGAGCGCGTAACTCGTGTGCACGCGATGCGTGGTCGGGTTGACGTAACCCGGCAGCGCGTCGGTATAGGTCGATTTGAGCTTTGACACCTGCCGCCAGTCGAGAATCTTCTGCGGCAATTCGTGGCCGAGCTCGGCGAGCTCTTCGAGCTGGCGCGCGCCGGTCGACCATTGGCCGGTTTTGGTCTTGGTGCCGCCGGGCAATTGCATCTTGCCGAACAGAATGTCGCCGATCTGTTTCGGCGAGCCGACATTGACTGACTCACCGGCAAGCTTGTTGATCTCGGCTTCGAGGCCGCCCGCTTCCTGCGCGAATTCGCCGGACAGCCGCGACAGAATCTGCCGGTCGATCGAAATGCCGCGACGCTCCATTTGCGCCAATACGCGAACAAGCGGCCGCTCCAGCGTCTCGTAGACGCGCAGCACGTGTTCGGCGGCAAGACGCGGCTTGAGCACCTGCCACAGCCGCAAGGTCACGTCGGCGTCTTCGGCGGCATGTTCTGTCGCCTTGCCGATCTCGACACAGTCGAAGGTGACCCTGGTCTTGCCGGCCTTGGTGATCTCGTTAAAATCGATGGTCTGATGATTGAAATAACGCTCCGACAGATCGTCGAGGCCGCGGCCCGCGCGGCCGGCATCGACCACGTAAGACAACAACATGATATCATCGTAAGACACGGCTTCGATGCTGCGCAGCGCGAAAATCTGCCAGTCGAATTTCAGGTCGTAGCCGATCTTGAGCACGCCCGCGTCTTCCAGAAGCGGCTTGAGCGCTGCCAAGGCGTCGGCCTCCTTGATCTGATCGGCGACGCGCTCGCCGGCAAACAATCCGCCGCCCAATCCAGCGGCACCGTCATCGCCCCCGCCGAGACTACCACCCTGACGATGCGACAGCGGCACGTAGCAGGCTTCGTTCGGCGCCAGCGCGAGCGAAAAGCCGCACAATTCCGCCTGCATCGGATCGAGGCTGTTGGTCTGTGTATCGATCGCGACGAAGCCGATGTCGCGCGCGCGCGCGATCCAAGTCTTCAGCCCATCCAGCGTGCGCACGGTCTCATATTTCGAGCGATCGAATTTCTGCTTCTGCGCAGCCTCGAGCCGCGCCGCGGCGAGCGCCTTTGGCATCAGCGGGCCCGTCGCCTCGGCCTTCGCCCGGCGCGCGTCCGCCGGCTGCGGCGGCCGTCCGAGCGGCAGCTGCGGCGAAGCACTTGCTCCGTCAGCTGGCGAAGCGCTGCGGCCTTCGCCACTCACTGCCGGAACTGCCGCGTGTGAAGAGGTCGCGCTCTTGCCTAGGAAATGCCCATCAGGCTCGATCTCCGCGACATCGATGCTGGCGAATTCGGCGACACGGCGCGTCAGCGAATTGAATTCCATCGCTTTGAGAAAGGCGACCAGCCGTTTGTAATCCGGCTCGTGCACGGCGAGATCGCCGATCGGCACGTCGAGCGTCACCTTGTCGTCGAGCCTGACGAGCTGCTTCGACAGCCGCGCCTTGTCGGCATTATCGATGAGGGACTGCCGGCGCTTATCCTGCTTGATCTCGCCGGCGCGGGCGAGCAGCGTATCGAGATCGCCGTATTCGCCGATGAGCTGCGCCGCGGTCTTGACGCCGATGCCGGGCACGCCCGGCACATTGTCGGTAGAATCGCCGATCAGCGCCTGCACCTCGATGACTTTCTCCGGCGGGACGCCGAATTTCTCGATCACCTCGGCGCGACCGATCTTCTTGTCCTTCATGGTGTCGAACATGACGACGCGGTCGGTGACGAGCTGCATCAAGTCCTTGTCGGAAGAAACAATAGTCGAGGTGGCGCCGGCTTCACTCGCCTCACGCACATAAGTCGCGATCAGGTCGTCGGCCTCGAAACCGGCCTGTTCCAGGCACGGCAGATCGAAGGCCATGACTGCATCGCGGATCAGAGGAAATTGCGGGCGCAAATCGTCCGGCGGATCAGGGCGGTGCGCCTTATAGTCGGGATACATTTCAGTGCGGAACGTCTGCTCGGAGAGATCGAACACGACGCCGAGATGGGTCGGCCTGTCCTCCGGCTTCATGTCACGCAACAGCTTCCACAGCATGTTGCAGAAGCCGAACACCGCATTGAGCTGCAGGCCATCGGACTTGCGATTGATCGGCGGCAGCGCGTGATAGGCGCGGAAAATATAACCCGAGCCGTCGACCAGGAAGAGATGGTCGCCCTTTTTCAGCGGTTTGCCGGCCACAGCGGGCGCGGATTTAGCGGCGACGGCGGCTTTAGCTGTCGCGGCTTTCGGCTTTTGCGCTTTTTGTGACGATTTTTGTGCTGTCGGCATGATCGCCAATATATAGGGACTTCGCCCGATTAGCACCGCTTTGGACGCGACTGTGGATTTTTCTCTACCCATCGACGCCGTCGTACCGGAATTGACCGACGCGTTGCGCGCGAACAATTGCGCCGTGCTGGTGGCGCCGCCCGGCGCCGGCAAGACGACCAAAGTGCCGCTGGTTCTCGCCAAGGAGGACTGGGTCAAGGACCGCCGCATTCTGGTGCTGGAACCGCGAAGGCTTGCCGCGCGCGCTGCCGCCGAACGCATGGCAAAGACGCTCGGCGAACGCGTCGGCGAGACGGTGGGCCTGCGGGTACGATTCGGCTCGAAAGTGTCGCGCAAGACCCGCATCGAAATCATTACCGAAGGGATTTTCACCCGGCTCATCCTCGACGATCCGATGCTCGACGGCATCGCCGCAGTGCTGTTCGACGAATTTCACGAGCGCTCGCTCGATGCCGATCTCGGGCTCGCTTTGGCGCGCGACGTGCAGCAAGGCCTGCGCGAGGATCTTCGGCTGCTGGTGATGTCGGCGACGATCGACGGCGCGCGCGTGGCACGCCTGCTCGGCAACGCGCCGGTGATCGAGAGCCAAGGCCGCGCCTTCCCGGTCGAGACGCGCTATGCCGGCCGCGACATCGGGCCGATCGAACCGCAAATGGCCGACACGATTGCGCGGGCGATGCGCGCCGAGCCGGGTTCGCTCCTCGCCTTCCTGCCCGGGGCCGCCGAAATCCGCCGCACCCGCACGCAGCTCGAAGCCCGCACCGATGCGGCAACCGACGTGGTCGCGCTGTATGGCGCGCTCGCGGGCGACGAGCAGGACCGCGCCATCCTCCCGGCCCGACCCGGCCGCCGCAAGATCGTGTTGGCCACTTCCATTGCCGAAACCTCAATCACCATCGAAGGCGTGCGCATCGTCGTCGATAGCGGCCTCGCGCGCGTGCCGCGCTACGAGCCTGATGTCGGCGTGACGCGGCTCGAGACCGTGCGCGCGTCACGCGCCGCCGCCGATCAGCGCCGCGGCCGCGCCGGCCGCATCGAGCCCGGTGTCTGCTATCGGCTGTGGGACGAACCGCAGACCGCGGCGCTGGAGCCGTTCGCGCGGCCGGAAATCCTCGCCGCCGATCTGTCGTCCTTCGCGCTCGATCTCGCGGCCTGGGGCGCGGCGCCAGAAAAACTTGCTTTTCTCGACACGCCGCCGCGTCCGGCCTTCACCGAAGCGACGACTTTGCTCAGCGAGCTTGGCGCTATCGACGCCGACGGCCGCGTCACCGAAGAGGGCCGCAGATTGCGGCAACTGCCGTTGCCGCCTCGCCTCGCGCGCATGGTGATCGACGCGGCGGCTGAAGGCAGCGCCTTGCAAGCAGCCGCGCTCGCCGCCCTGATCGGCGAGCGCGGACTTGGCGGCGACGACATCGATCTGCGCGAACGGCTGAACGCATTGCATCGCGATCGTTCGAACCGCGGTCGCGACGCCCGTAGCATGGCAGAGCGCTGGGCCGAGATGGCGAACAGCGGCCCGCACTCGCCCCTGGAGGTGAAAGAGGAAACGAGTGTTGGCGCTCTGATCGCCCTCGCCTTTCCGGAGCGCATCGCCAAAAATCGCGGCGGCAGCGCGGGCGCTTTTCTGCTGGCAAACGGACGCGGCGCCGCCGTCGATCCCGCTTCGCCGCTGGCGCGCGAGCCTTTTCTGGCTGTCGCCGAATTCACCGGCGCTGCGGCGCAAGGGCGGATTCTTTCGGCAGCGCCGATCGCACTTGCCGAAATCGAAACGCGTTTCGCCGATCGCATCGAGTCGCGCGACGACATCGCCTTTGACGCGGCGAGCGGCGGCCTGCGCGGCCGCAGAAGCCGCAAGCTCGGCGCCATCAGCCTTGCCGAACAGCCGATCCAGATCGAATCGAGCGAAGACACCGCAAAACTGCTTGCGGAGAAAATTGCCACGGCCGGGATCGCCTGCCTGCCGTGGACCAAAGCCATTCAGCAGTGGCGCGACCGTGTCATGTTCCTGCGAAGCAGCGAAGGTGAGGAATGGCCGGATTTGTCGGACACGGCGCTCGCGCAAAATACCGGCGAATGGCTTGCGCCGTTGTTTGCCGGTAAGACATCGCTCGGCGACATCGCGCCGGATGAATTCGCGGCAGCCTTGAGCGGGCTCTTGCCGTGGCCGCTGAAGCGCCGGCTCGATACCGAGGCGCCGACGCATTTTGAGGCGCCGACCGGCACGCAAGTGCCGATCGATTACGAGGCGGAAGGTGGACCGAAGATCGCGATCCGCGTGCAGGAATTGTTCGGCCTCGACCGTCATCCAACCACCGCCGGCGGCAAGATTCCGCTCGTGATCGAATTGTTGTCGCCGGCGCACCGTCCGGTACAGACCACGCGCGACCTGCCGGGTTTCTGGCGCGGCAGCTATGCCGCCGTGCGCACCGAAATGCGCGGGCGCTATCCGAGGCATCCCTGGCCCGACGATCCGATCGCTGCGCCAGCGACGCGGCGCGCCAAACCGCGCAAAATTTAGCGAAGTTCTTAGCAACCCGCTTACCATTGTCCTCCAAATCCCGCGACGTGCTAGCCGGAATTAGCCGCTTCTTCGCCGTGGCGTGATGAGATCGGACCGTAAGACCGGATCCGATCTCATGCGCTCCATCATCGGCCTCGCCGCTGTCGCGCTTGCCGCCGCCGTCCTCGTGCCCCGCTACCTGATGCAGCACGCAACCGTGGCGTCGGTCGCGCCGACAACGATCGCCGCGCACAGCGATACGCCGGTTGAACCCAACCTCGGCAACACCCGCACCATCGTCGTGGCGCCTGACAGTCACGGCCATTTCCGCGTCGACGGCCGTGTCGATGCGCGGCCGATGGATTTCGTGGTCGATACCGGCGCGACCATGGTGGCGCTGACCGCGCGCGACGCCGAGATGCTCGGCATTCATCCGGCGGCGAGCGACTACACGATCGCAGTGAGCACCGCGAACGGCACGGCGCGCGCGGCGCCGGTCACGCTCAATAAAGTGGAGATCGGCAGCGTCACTATCCGTGACGTCGCGGCGATGGTCATGCCGGAAAACGCGCTGAGCGAGAATCTGCTCGGCATGACATTCCTGTCGCGGCTACAGCGCTACGAATATTCCAATGGCCGGCTGGTCTTGCAGCAATAGGCACCGGCGATCTGCGCAACGGGCGAGGTCTGCGCCGTTCGCAATTTCATTCGCCCGCCTCAAGCAACCATTTCCGCGTATCGTCGTTTAGGCTATTGCTGCGTCACATTCCCTCCATCCGGACCGATTTTTCAATGTTTCCCAAGCCGAAACCTTCTCTGAAGCCCAATACCTATGCCTATGAATCCGAGCCGATGGTGAAAGCCACCGGCTTTCGCGAATACGACGCGCGCTGGCTGTTCGGATCGGAAATCAACCTGATGGGCATTGAGGCGTTGGGTCTCGGCCTCGGCACGCTCATCCACGAACTCGGCGTCAAGCCGCATATCGTCACCGGCCACGATTTCCGCTCCTATTCGGCGTCGATCAAAATGGCGCTGGTGAACGGCCTGATGGCGGCGGGCTGCAAGGTTTATGACATTGGGCTTGCGGTAACGCCGATGGCCTATTTCGCGCAGTTCGATCTCGACGTGCCCTGCGTCGCCATGGTCACGGCGTCCCACAACGACAACGGCTGGACCGGGGTGAAGATGGGCACCAATCGGCCGCTCACCTTCGGCCCCGACGAGATGACCCGGCTCAAAGACATCGTGCTCGGCGGCAAGTTCAAGCAGCCGGACGGCGGCGCCTACGAATTCGTCGAGAATTTCCCGGCGCGCTATATCGCCGACCTGACCAAGCGGCCGAAGCTGACGCGGCATCTGAAGGTCGTCTGCGCCTGCGGCAACGGCACGGCCGGCGCCTTCGCACCGCACGTTCTGGAAAAGATCGGCTGCGAAGTCGTACCGCTCGATTGCGAGCTCGACCACACCTTCCCGAAATACAATCCGAATACCGAAGACATGAAGATGCTGCACGCCATGCGCGACGCCGTGCTGGCCAGCAAGGCCGATGTCGGGCTGGGTTTCGACGGCGACGGCGACCGCTGCGGCGTCGTCGACAATACCGGCGACGAAATCTTTGCCGACAAGGTCGGCGTCATGCTGGCGCGGGATATTTCGAGCAACCACCCCGGCGCGCAATTCGTCGCCGACGTCAAATCGACCGGCCTGTTCGCGACCGATCCGGTGCTGATCAAGAACGGCGCCAAGACCGATTACTGGAAGACCGGGCACTCCTATATGAAGCGCCGGGTCAACGAGATCGGCGCCATCGCCGGCTTCGAAAAATCAGGCCACTTCTTCTTCAACAAGCCGTTCGGCCGCGGCTATGACGACGGCCTGATCTTCGCCATGGCCGTCTGCGACATGCTCGACCGCAATCCGGGAAAGAGCATGGCGGACCTGAAAAACGCGCTGCCGAAAACCTGGTCGTCGCCGACCATGGCGCCGCATTGCGCGGACGAAGAAAAATACGGCGTGGTCGATGCGGTGGTGAAGCACTTCGAAGGCGAGCAGAAAAACGGCGCCAAGGTCGCAGGCCAGGCGATCCGCGATCTCGTCACCGTCAATGGCGTGCGCGTGACGGTGGAGGACGGCACCTGGGGCCTGGTGCGCGCCTCATCCAACAAGCCGGAACTCGTCGTCGTCGTCGAAAGCCCGGTCTCGGAAGCACGCATGCGCGATATGTTCAAATCGGTCGATGCCGTCCTGCGCACCCACAAGCAGGTCGGCGAATACAATCAGACGATTTGAGACTGTTCTCCCCGCCGTCGCAGGGGCGAATAGGGAATTACACTTCCTGAAATACGTCGATCTCGAGCACGCCGGGAAACATCGTGCGCCAGGTCTGCAGATAGACCTGCATGCGCGGATCGCTGGCGATGCGCTGGCGGCTCAATTCCCAGTCCTCGACCGCCTCGTAGTCGATGATCTGCACGAACTTCGACGGGTCGTCGACGTTCTGCAGGAGGCGCACTTCGGCTTTGCCGAACATCTGGTAGAACGGCGCCGCGGCCTTGATCATGGCGGCGAGCTGACCTGAATCCGCGGTCCGCAGCGTGAAGCGCAATTGCAGCGTACGCCGGACCTTCGCTGCTTCCTCATTGGCCATCGCCGTAGCCCTCATTAATTCACAAACTTTTCCCGCGACCGGTGCGTTGGATAAACACCGAGAATGCGCAAAGTCTTCGGCTGCGACACGAATTCAAGCTCTTCGAGCGCAAGTTCGAGCGCGCGGTTCTTCGGGTGCCCCTCGACATCGGCGTAAAACTGCGTCGCGGTGAAACTGCCGTCGACCATATAGCTCTCGAGCTTGGTCATATTGATGCCGTTGGTGGCAAAGCCGCCCAGCGCCTTGTAGAGGGCTGCCGGAATATTGCGCACCTGAAAGACAAACGTCGTCATCACCCGCTTTTCCTTGCGGTTCGCCCATTTCGGCTCGCGCGACAGAACCACAAAGCGCGTCGCATTATGCTTGGCGTCGGCGACATCTTTTTTCAGGATGCGCAGCCCATAGATTTTCGCGGCAAGCTTCGTGGCGAGCGCCGCGCGCGTAATGTCGCCGGCTTCGGCGACTTCCCGCGCCGCGCCCGCGGTATCCGCCGCGACCACGGCCTTGAGGTGCAGCGCGCGGATGACATTGCGGCACTGGCCGAGCGCATGGACATGACTTTCGACGGTCTTGATCGTCTTCAGCGTCGCCTGTCTCGGCGCCATGAGCTGATGCTGCACCGGCAGGAACCATTCGCCGATGATATGCAGCTTCGATGCCGGCATCAGATGATGGATGTCGGCGACCCGGCCGGCCACCGAATTGTCGATCGGAATCATGGCGAGCGCCGCCCGCCCGCTGCGAACCGCAGCAAAAGCGTCCTCGAAGGTCGGGCACGGTAGCGGCTCATAGCCCGGATAGGCGAGGTTGCAGGCGATATGGGAGTTCGCCCCCGGCTCACCCTGAAATGCGATCGTCTTGCGTTTGCTCATCTTCTTCCGCTTAGTCACTCTATGCCCAATTCGGGCCGTCCGTCAGCACTTTAGCCGGCCAATAGTTTACGCGCTCTGGCCAGATCCTCGGGCGTATCGACGCCGAGCGGAACGGCGTCGACGATGGCGACGTCGATCCGCATACCGGCTTCCAGCGCCCGCAGTTGTTCGAGCTTCTCGCGGCGCTCGAGCGGCGAAGGCTTGAGCCGCACAAAGCGCTCGAGCGCGGCGCGCCGATAAGCGTAAAGCCCGATGTGATGATAGAGCGGCCCCTCGCCCGCGGGCGCGGTGGCGCGGGTGAAATAGAGCGCGCGCAACCGCTCCGGTCCCACCGGCGTGCCCACCACTTTGACGACATTGGGATCGGTGCGCTCCTCCGCCACTTTGATCTCGGCGGCGAGCGTTGCGATATCGACCGCGTCGTCGGCGAGCGGCTTGAGCGCGGCGGCGATGGCGGCCGGATCGAGCGTCGGCAGATCGCCCTGCAGGTTGACGATGAGCTTGGCGCACGCGTGCGGATCGGCCTTGCCAAGCGCTTCGAAAATGCGGTCCGAGCCGGAGGCATGGTCGGCGCGCGTCATCACCGCGCGGCCCCTGGCCTTATCCACAACAGCGGCGATCTCCACCGAGTCGGTGGCGACCACCACAGGCCCAAGATCGGCTTCCTGCGCCCGGCGCAGGACATGCACGATCATCGGCTCTCCGGCGATGTCGGCGAGCGGCTTGCCCGGGAGCCTGGTCGCGGCCATGCGGGCGGGAATGAGAACAAGAACCTCAGCCATCGCTTCCAACGCACCGGAATCGTGCTTATTCGGGTTGCAAGAACCGCAGCAAACCGGCTAATTGTGCGCCGCCTGCCTTACGCTGGGAGCCATTCAGCGATGAATTCCTTCGAAATCAACAAAATTCTCGGCGCGCTGCTCGGGACTTGTCTTGTCCTCGTCGCTACGCACATCGCGTCAGGCGCGATCTTCGCGCCGGAAACACCGGCGAAGCCCGGATACCTCATCGAAGTGAAGGCCGAACAGCCGGCGGGCGGCGCCGCGGCAGCAGCGCCTGCAGCGACCCCGATCGCGACGCTGCTGGCCAGCGCTTCGACCGAGCGCGGCGCCAATGTCGCCAAGCAATGCCAAGCCTGCCACAACTTCGCGGAAGGCGCCGGCCCCAAGATCGGCCCGGATCTCTACGGTGTGGTCGGGCGGCCTGTCGCCTCGGTGGCCGGCTTCAGCTATTCGGCACCGCTGAAGGCCAAGGGCGGCAAGTGGGATTTCGAAGCCCTCAACAAGTGGCTGACCAAGCCGAGTGCCGACGTCCCCGGCACCGCCATGACTTTCGCCGGCATTTCCAACGAGAAGCAGCGCGCCGACGTCATCGCCTATCTCGATTCGCTGTCCGCCAATCCGGTGCCGTTGCCCAAAGACACCGGTTCCAACCAGGCCCCCCCGCCGGCGAAGCAGTAAATCCTGCCCCGGATCAAACCTGCGAAACCGCGCCACCTTTTGCCGCGCCGCACACCGGCACGCTGGCGTATGGGGCGTAAAAGCCGGATAATGCGGGCGATGATGCGTCATCGACCGCTCAAAATTGGCCTTTATTCTCCTCCCGCCGTAAATATCGCGTAGACACCCATTTGGAGGGCCGCGTGAACCGCCGATCCCTGTTGAAATCCGCATTGCTCGCGTTCGCAGCGCGTGGCCTTCCGTTCCCGGCCTGGATCAGTTCGGCGCTGGCGCAGGCTCCGGCGGCGGCCCCGGCACAAGACAAGGTCTGGCGGCACGGCACGTCGGAATTCGGCGACCTGAAATATCCGGCCGGCTTCAAGCAATTCGACTACGTCAATGCTAAGGCGCCGAAAGGCGGCGTGGTGCGGCAGAGCGCCGTCGGCACCTTCGACAATTTCAACCCGGTGATCGCAGACGTCAAAGGCTCGCTGGCCGCTGGCGTCGGCATTGTCTACGAGTCGCTCACCGTCGCCTCGCTTGATGAAGTATCGAGCGAATATGGTCTGCTCGCCGAGGCCTTGAGTTTCCCGGCCGATTTCTCCTCGGCGACCTATCGCCTGCGTGCCGAAGCCAAGTGGCAAGACGGAACGCCGGTGACGCCGGATGACGTTATTTTCTCCCTCGATGTCTGGAAGAAAAACAGTCCGAGCAAGATGGCGTATTACCGCCACGTCACCAAAGCGGAAAAAACCGGCGATCGCGAAGTGACCTTTACCTTCGACGCGCCGGGCAATCGCGAACTGCCGCAGATCATCGGCCAGCTCATCGTCCTGCCAAAGGCTTGGTGGCAAGGCACCGACAAGGACGGCAAGCAGCGCGACGTCACTTTGACCACACTCGAGCCGCCGATGGGCAGCGGCGCCTACCGTATCAAGGATTTCACCCCAGGCCGCAATATCAGCTATGAGCGAGTGAAGAATTATTGGGGCAAAGACGTCAACGTCAATGTCGGCATCAATAATTTCGACGAGCTGCAATATACCTATTTCCGCGACGGCACGGTTGCGCTGGAAGCCTTCAAGGCCGATACGTTCGACTGGCGCCTGGAGAACAGCGCCAAGAACTGGGCGACGGCTTACGATTTCCCGGCGATCGCCGACAAGCGGGTTGTGAAAGAGGAATTTCCGATCCGCAGCCGCGGCATCATGCAGGCCTTCGTCTTCAATCTTCGCCGTGAAAAATTCCAGGATCCGCGGGTGCGGCTTGCGTTCAATTACATGTTCAATTTCGAGGAAATGAACAAGCAGCTGTTCTTTGGCAGCTACACCCGTATCGCCAGCTATTTCCAAGGCACCGATCTCGCCGCAACCGGACTGCCGACCGGGCGCGAGCTCGAGCTTCTGGAAGCGGTGAAGGACAAAGTGCCGCCCGATCTGTTCAAGAAGCCCTATACCAACCCGGTCAACGGCACGCCCGAAGCGATCCGCGATAAT
Organism: Xanthobacteraceae bacterium; assembly: GCA_035483735.1. Taxonomy (GTDB): domain Bacteria; phylum Pseudomonadota; class Alphaproteobacteria; order Rhizobiales; family Xanthobacteraceae; genus BOG-931. The sequence continues at coordinate 11,639 of DATHPQ010000160.1, forward strand.
CTGCGGGAGGCCGCACGGCTGTTCAAGGAAGCGGGCTACGAGATTCGCGACCAACAATTGGTCAATGCCAAGACCGGCGAGCAATTCGGCGTCGAGCTGCTTGCCGCGGATCCGAACTTCGAGCGCGTATACCTGTTCTACAAGCCCTCGCTCGACCGGCTTGGCATTGCCACGACCGTGCGCACCATCGACGAGGCGCAGTACGAGAACCGGCTGCGTAACTGGGACTTCGACATCACCACCTATGGATGGGTCCAGTCGCTGTCGCCGGGCAACGAACAGCGCGGCGATTGGGGCTCGCAGGCCGCCGATCAGTCCGGCTCGGAGAATATCGGCGGGATCAAGAATCCGGCGGTCGACGCCATGATCGACCAGGTGATCTACGCCAAGAACCGCCCCGATCTCGAGGCCGCCGTCAGAGCGCTCGACCGCATCCTGTTATGGAATTTCTACGTCGTGCCGCAGTGGAGCTACAGCTACTCGCGCGTGGCGCGCTGGGATCGCTTCAGCCACGCCGATCCTTTGCCCAGATTCGGCGTTTCGGCATTTCCGACCGTATGGTGGTGGGATGCCGAAAAAGCCGCAAAGACGGGTTAGCCGTCCTTGAACAGTGTGGGCGGTCGCGGCGAAGGCTGCACGCCCTTTCGGATTCGAGGATGATGCGGCCACTCAAGATGACGCGCCGGCGCGCGGTTTCGCTCACCGCCGGCGTTGCGACCTCCGCCTTCATACGCGGGTTTAGTTCAGCGCGCGCCGACCAGCTTGCCGAAGCGCACGGCATGTCGGCCTTCGGCGACCTCGCCTACCCCGCCGACTTCGCGCACTTCCGCTATGTCGATCCCAGCGCGCCCAAGGGCGGCACGTTTTCGCAGGTCGGCCCCGACCGCGCCTACAATCAGAATTTCCTCACCTTCAATTCACTCAACAGCTTTATCCTCAAGGGCGATGCGGCGCAGGGCATGGATCTGACCTTTGCGACGCTGATGGTGCATTCCGGCGACGAGCCGGACGCCATGTATGGGCTCGCAGCGGCCAAGGTGCGGCGCTCAGCCGACGGCCTCACCTATCAATTCTTGATCCGGCCGCAGGCGAAATTCCACGACGGCACCCCGCTCACCGCGCAAGACGTCGCTTTCTCGCTGAATATTCTCAAGGCCAAAGGCCACCCGATCATCAGCCAGTCGCTGCGCGATTTCATCGGCGCCGAGGCCGAGGACGATCGAACCGTCACCGCGAGTTTTGCGCCCAAGCGCGCCCGCGACGTGCCGCTGTTCGTCGCCGGACTGCCGATTTTTTCGCGCGCCTATTACGCGACCAAGCCGTTCGAGGAATCCACGCTCGACATTCCGCTGGGCTCGGGCGCTTATCAGGTCGGCCGCTTCGAACCGGGACGTTATATCGAATATAATCGCGTCAAGGATTGGTGGGGCGCGGATTTGCCGGTAGCGCGCGGCCAGAACAATTTCGACGTCGTACGCTTTGAATATTATCGCGACCGCGATGTCGCGTTCGAAGGCTTTACCGCCGGCACCTATCTGTTCCACGAAGAGTTCACCTCGCGCATCTGGGCGACGCGCTACAATTTTCCGGCGATCAAAGACGGCCGCGTCAAGAAAGACGTGTTGCCCGACGATACGCCGTCCGGCGCGCAAGGCTGGTTCATCAATATGCGACGGCCGCAATTTTCCGATCCGCGCGTGCGCGAGGCGCTCAACAATGCTTTCGATTTCGAATGGACCAACAAGAACGTTATGTACGGCGCCTATGAGCGCACCGTCTCGGTGTTTCAGAATTCCGAGATGATGGCGCTGGGCTTGCCCAGCGCCGAAGAGATTGCTTTGCTCGAACCCTTCCGAGCGCATTTGCCCGACGAAGCGTTCGGCGAGCCCTACACGCCGCCGGTCTCCGACGGCTCCGGCCAGGACCGCATGCTGTTGCGCAAGGCGGCGCGGCTTCTACAAGACGCCGGCTGCGGGCTGCAGAACGGCAAACGCGTCTCGCCGGACGGCCAGCCGATCACCGTCGAGTTCTTGATCGACGAGCCGAATTTCGAGCCGCATCACGCGCCGCTGATCAGAAATCTCGGACTTCTCGGCATCGACGCCACGTTGCGTATCGTCGACCCGGTGCAATATCAGGGCCGCCGCGACGGCTTCGACTTCGACATCACTATCGACCGGTTCGGCTTTTCCTCGACGCCCGGGGATTCGCTGCGATCGTATTTCTCCTCACAGGCGGCAACGCTGAAGGGCTCGAACAATCTCGCCGGCATTTCTGACCCGGCTGTGGACGCGCTGATCGACGCCATTATCGGCGCCGCTTCGCGGCCCGAGCTCACCACCGCCTGCCGCGCGCTCGACCGTGTGATCCGCTCCGGCCGGTACTGGATTCCGCAGTGGTACAAGGCGTCGCACTGGATCGCCTATTGGGACGCGTTCGGGCGGCCGCCCGCGCAACCCCGCTATTTCCGCGGCATTCCCGACACTTGGTGGTATGACGCGCAAAAGGCAGCAAAAATCGGCCGCAGCGGCTGAGCACTTGCGATTGACCCGCGAGCACTTGACCCATGCCCACTTGACCTGTGCCAATGTCACGGGCAAGGCCTAGGCAAGGACTATGAGGGAGCTCGGTAACGACGCAAAAGCGTCACCAAGACTGTTAAACTGGGTCGGCGCCGTCCCCGCCGCCCGACAAGCCGAAAACAACGGGCCCTATCGAGAATGACCGCCTACATCCTTCGCCGTCTTCTGTTCATGATCCCCACCATCTTTGGGATCATGCTGGTGTCCTTCACCGTCATCCAATTCGCGCCGGGCGGCCCGGTGGAACGCGTGATCTCTCAGCTCTCCGGCCGCGACACTGGCGCGACCTCGCGCATCTCCGGCTCCGGCGGAGACTTCGGCGCCCAAGGCGCCAACAGCGCCGCCCAGATGGACCTCAACTCCAAATATCGCGGCGCGCAAGGTCTCGACCCCGAATTCATCAAGAGCCTGGAAAAGCAATTCGGCTTCGACAAGCCCGCTTATGTGCGCTTTTTCCAGATGCTCTGGAACTATGCGCGCTTCGATTTCGGCAAGAGTTATTTTCGCGACGTGACTGTTGTCCAGCTCATCAAGGAGAAACTGCCGGTCTCGATCTCGCTCGGCGTCTGGATGACGCTATTGAGCTATTTGATCTCCATCCCGCTCGGCATCCGCAAGGCGGTGAAGGACGGCTCGCCGTTCGACGTGTGGACGTCCGGCATCATCATCATCGGCTACGCCATTCCGGGATTTCTGTTCGCCATTCTGCTTATCGTCTTGTTCGCCGGCGGCTCGTTCTTTCAGATCTTTCCGCTGCGCGGACTGGTGTCGGACGGCTGGTCGCAATTCACCTGGTATCACAAGATCGGCGATTATTTCTGGCACCTGACGCTGCCGATCCTTTCGATGGGGCTGGCGTCCTTCGCCACCATGACGCTGCTCACCAAGAATTCGTTTCTTGAGGAATTGCGCAAGCAATATGTGCTTACCGCGCGCGCCAAAGGCTGCTCGGAACGGCAGGTGCTGTATGGGCATATTTTCCGCAACGCCATGCTCATCGTCATCGCCGGATTTCCCGCGGCCTTCGTGTCGGCCTTCTTCGCCGGCGCGCTCCTGATCGAGACGATCTTCTCGCTGGACGGACTTGGGCTTTTGAGCTTCGAGAGCGTGCTCAACCGCGACTACCCGGTCGTGTTCGCCAATCTCTATATTTTCGCGCTTGTCGGACTGGTCGTGAATCTGATTTCCGACCTCACCTATACCTGGATCGATCCGCGCATCGATTTCGAGACGCGGGAGGTGTGAGGTGGACGCCAAAACACTTCCGAGCGAGCCCAAGCTTCCGCTCGAACCCACCAAAGCCGGGAGCCCGGAATTCACGCCGGACATCGAGCCGGCGGGTCCACTCGGCCTGCCCTGGCTACCGAACAATCTTGCGCTGTCCCCGCTCAACGCCCGGCGCTGGGGAAATTTCAAAGCCAATAAGCGCGGCTACTGGTCGCTGTGGATCTTCCTCGTCCTGTTCTTTGTCACCTTGTTTGCGGAATTCATCGCCAACGACAAGCCGATCTTCATCCACGTCGAAGGCAAGAGCTATTTCCCGATCTTCTTCACCTATCCCGACACCGATTTCGGCGACGACCTCGGCACCGCCGCTGATTATCGCGACCCCTTCACACAGAAATATCTCGCCGAGCACAATGCTGTCCAAGTCTGGCCGCCGATTCATTTCTCCTACAAGACCATCAACGACCGGCCGCCGATGTCGTTTCCATCCAAGCCGACCTGGATGCTGAGCAAGACCGATTGCGACTTCGCCGCCAAGAACGGCTATGCGCAATGCGGCAATCTGGAAATGAACTGGTTCGGCACCGACGATCAGGGCCGCGACGTGCTGGCGCGGCTGATCTACGGCTTTCGCATTTCGGTCCTGTTCGGCCTCGTGCTGACTATTGTGTCCTCGATCATCGGCATCGCGGCCGGCGCGGTGCAGGGCTATTTCGGCGGCTGGACCGACTTGCTGTTCCAGCGCTTCATCGAAATCTGGACCTCGGTGCCGGAGCTTTATCTGCTGCTCATTATTTCTTCGGTGCTGGTTCCGGGCTTTTTCGTGCTGCTCGGCATCCTTTTGTTGTTCTCCTGGGTGCGGCTCGTCAGTCTCGTGCGCGCAGAATTCCTGCGCGGCCGCAATTTCGAATATATCCAGGCGGCGCGCGCGCTCGGCGTTTCCAACAAAGTCATCATGTTCCGCCACCTGTTGCCGAACGCCATGGTGGCGACGATGACGTTCCTGCCCTTCATTATGTCGTCATCGGTGATGACGCTGACCGCGCTCGACTTCCTTGGCTTCGGCCTGCCGCCGGGCTCGCCGTCGCTCGGCGAACTATTGTCGCAAGCTAAAGCCAATGTGCAGGCGCCCTGGCTCGGCCTCGCCGGCTTCTTCACCGTCGCGCTGATGCTGTCGCTTTTGATCTTCATCGGCGAAGCGGTGCGCGACGCTTTCGATCCGCGGAAGACGTTTATATGAGCGAAGATCTCTGCCTCTCGGTCAAAGACCTCTCGGTCGCGTTCCGTTCCGGCGGGCGCGAGACGCTGGCGGTTGATCGCGTCTCGTTCAACATCGTCAAGGGTGAATGCCTGGCGCTGGTCGGCGAATCCGGGTCCGGCAAATCGGCGACCGCGCTGTCGATCCTCAAACTCCTGCCCTATCCGGCCGCGCACCACCCGTCGGGCAGCGTGGTGTTCCATGGCAAGGACATTCTCAAATATTCCGAAAAGCAGATGCGCCAGGTGCGCGGCGACGACATCACCATCGTATTCCAGGAGCCGATGACGTCGCTCAATCCGCTGCACACGATCGAAAAGCAGATCGGCGAAATTCTCCTGCTGCATCGCGGCCTCACCGGCGCCGCGGCGCGCGAGCGCACGCTCGAAGTGCTGACACAAGTGGGCATTCCGGAACCGGAGACGCGACTCAAGAGCTATCCGCATCAGCTCTCCGGCGGCCAGCGTCAGCGCGTGATGATCGCCATGGCGCTGGCCAACGAGCCCGATCTCCTCATCGCCGACGAGCCGACGACTGCGCTCGACGTCACCGTGCAGGCGCAGATCATCGCGCTCCTGAAAGACATCCAGAAGCGGCTGAACATGTCGCTTTTGTTCATCACCCACGATCTCGGCATCGTGCGCAAGATCGCGCAGCATGTCTGCGTGATGAAGGACGGCAAGATTGTCGAGGCCGGCACCGTCGAGGAGGTGTTCAACAGGCCGCGGCATCCGTATACGCAGGCGCTTCTGGCCGCCGAGCCCAAGCCCGATCCGGCGCCGCCGCAGCCCAACGCGCCGGTGGTGCTCGATACCGAGCAACTCAAAGTCTGGTTTCCGATCCTGCGCGGCCTGATGCGCAAGACGGTCGGCCATGTCAAAGCCTGCGACGGGCTGACCATCTCGCTGCGCCAAGGCGAAACCCTCGGCGTGGTCGGCGAATCCGGCTCCGGCAAATCGACACTCGGACGCGCCATCCTGCGGCTGATTTCATCCGAAGGCGGGATCGCCTTCATGGGCAATAATCTGCAAGGCCTGACATTCAAAGAAATGCGCCCGTACCGGCGCAACATGCAGATCGTATTCCAGGATCCTTACGGCTCGCTGTCGCCGCGCATGTCGGTTGCCGACATCATCAAGGAGGGACTCTGGGTCCACCATCCGCGCCTGACGGCACGCGAGTGCGACGAGCGCATCGTCAAGGCACTCGAGGATGTCGGCCTCGATCCCGATACCCGTTTCCGCTTCCCGCATGAATTTTCCGGCGGCCAGCGCCAGCGTATCGCCATCGCACGCGCACTTGTGCTCGAGCCGAGCTTCATCGTGCTCGACGAGCCGACCAGCGCGCTCGACATGGTGATCCAGGCGCAGATGGTCGACCTGCTGCGCGACCTGCAGAAGCGGCACAATCTCACCTATCTGTTCATCTCGCACGACCTGCGCGTGGTCGCGGCGCTGGCGAGCCGGCTCATGGTCATGCGCTCCGGCCTCGTCGTCGAGAGCGGCGACGCCGCCGAACTGTTCCGCAATCCTAAGACCGATTACACCCGCGCGCTGTTTGCGGCGGCATTCAAGCTTGAAACCGCGCCCGAAGGCATCGTCGCCCAATAACAATCGGCGCGATAAGAAGCGGCCCAAGCGCCGCAGGGGTTAGGGATGGAACGCTTACGCAGCTCGCTTGCGAGCTTGTGCGGCTGTGCGCTGCTCTTGTTGGCAACACCGGTCTTCGCTGAAACCGTCAAAATCGTCGTGCCGTTCGCCGCCGGCGGCCCGGTCGATCAATTGGCGCGGATCCTTACGCCGGAACTGGCGGCGCAGTTGAAGGCCGACGTGATCGTCGACGATCGCGGTGGCGCCGGCGGCGCCATCGGTTCGGAACTGGTGGCGCATGCGGCGCCCGACGGCGACACGATCCTGCTCTCCAGCATGGGCGCGCAAGTCCTCGGCCCGATCCTCAAACCGCCGACGACCTACGATCCGCTGAAATCCTTCCTACCCGTGGTGATGGTCGCCACCATGCCGTCGCTCCTGGTGGTGAACCACGAGCTCGGCGTCGGCACCATGAAAGACCTGATCGCGAAGGCCAAGACGCAGAAGCTCACTTACGGCTCGGCAGGGCCGGGCACGACGATGAACATCGCGGTCGAAATGCTCAACACTGCCGCAGGCGTGAAAATCACCCACGTGCCCTATCGCGGCGCGGCGCCCGCGATCAACGATCTCCTCGGCGGCCATGTCGACATGCTCAATGCCGACCTGCCGGTGCTGCTGCCGCTGGTGAAGGCCGGCACGGTGACGCCGATCGCGCTGTTCGCCTCGGAACGCACGCCGCTATTGCCCGATCTGCCGACGACCAAGGAGCTCGGCTTGCCGAGCGTGGTGATGGAAAGCTGGTACGGCGCCTTCCTGCCGGCCGGAACGCCGACGCAAATCCGCGACAGGCTCGAACAGGCCCTGCTGGCCGTGGTCGCCACATCGGCCGTCAAGCAACGCTTCGCCGAACTCGGCATGCACGGCACACTCGGCCACGAAGCCTTCGAGGCGCGGCTGAAGAAGGATTGGGCACAATGGCCCGAGACCATCAAGACGCTCGGGATCACCGGGGAGTAACGCGCGCTATCGCGCCTTACTGAACAACTCCGACACCGGCACGCCCGAAGCGATCTTTTCCTCGCGCAGCTTTTCGGCGGCGACATTGCGCTGGGCCCGCGCAAGCACGTCGGTCGCCCGTGCGCGCGGAATGAAGCAGACTCCGGTTTCGTCGGCGAGCACGAGATCGCCGGGATTCACCGTGATGCCGCAGATCATCACCGGCCTGTTGATGGCGACGGTTTCGACCCGCCATTTGCCGGTGATCGGGCTGACGCTCTTCGACCAGATCGCGTAGCCGATGCCGCGCGAATGATCGACATCGCGCACACCGCCGTCGACAATGGCGCCGAGTTCGCCTTGCCGATGCCCGATGGTCGCGGAAATGCCGCCGAGATTGGAGCACAGGTCGACGCCCTGCAGCACGATGACGTCGCCCGGCACGGCGAGATTATGCGCCTCGATCTCGCCTAAGCCCGAGACGCCGGCTTTGACCTTGTCGGGCACCGGCGCACCGGCGGGAACATTGCGCACGGTGAGCGCCCGGCCGACCAGCCGCGCCGCGGGATCGCGCGGGGTGAGCAGCGCCGCCGGCACGGCGCCGACAATGCCGAGCTCGTCCATGGCATCCGAGGCAATGCCGGTGAGATCCGGCAGAGCGCGATAGCCATCCAGTACGTCATTCGGTAATGCCGGAAGTTCCAGCATGCCGAACGCGTCGCCGGGAAGCTTGCCGAGCGTACGCTTAGTCATCAACCCGTCCCAGCTCTAGAACCCGAACAGCTTCGTCGGATTATCGACCAGCATCAGGCGGCGCGTTTTTTCGTCGGGCGCAATCTCGGCAATGAGATCGACCAGCTCGCCGTCGTTCGGTATTGCTTTGTGGTTCGGATGCGGCCAATCGGTGCCCCAGACCACGCGCTCCGGCGCGTGCGCGGCAAGATTGCGCGCGAACGGCACGGCGTCAGCATAGGGATAGGGTTGCTTGGTAATGCGGTCGGTGCCGGAGAGTTTCACCCAGACATTGCCGGTGTCGAGCAGCCGCCGCAGCGTCGAAAACGCCTTGCCATGCAGCCCCTCGCCGACATCGACACGGGCAATGTGGTCGATGACCACCGGCGCATCGATGGAACGGATGAATTCGTAGAGCTCGACAATGCCGTTGCCGCCGCAGTGAATGGCGACATGCCAGCCGTGCGGCTCGGCGAGCGCGATCATCTTCAGCATGTCCTCGCGCGGGCGCGCCTGGCCGAGATGCGCGAAATAAAAATGCAGCCGCAAGCCGCGCACGCCGGCATCATCGAGACGCTCGATCTCTTCCGGCTGCATCGTCGGCTCAAGCAGCGCGACGCCGCGATAGCGTCCTTTGCCGGCAGCGAGCAGATCGACCAGCGCCGCATGATCGCTGCCGTGGCAGGTCGATTGCACGAACACGCCGCGCTGAAAGCCGAGAAACTCGTGCAAGCGGAACAGATCTTCCTTGGGTGCATCGGTCGGCGTGAATGGCCGGTTCGGCGCGTAGGGAAACTTGGCATGCGGCCCGAAGACATGGAAATGCGAGTCGCAAGCGAGCGGCGGCAACGCAATCCGCGGCTTCTTCGGATTTGGATTCGGAGGCAAAATAGTCGGCGTCAGATCGTCGGCGCGGATGGCCATTCTATGGTTCCTTGATATTTTTTCCTTGCGGCTCGCGCCGCATCGCGTCTGAGAAAACGGAAACTAGTCGCAGCGGACGGTCATGCCGCCGTCGACAACGATTTCGGTTCCGGTAATGAAGCGGGCTTCGTCGGAGGCGAGAAACAGGACGGCATTGGCGGTGTCGCGGCCGTCGCCCATGAAGCCGAGCGGGATGCGCGCCACGCGTGATTTGAGCAGGGATTCGATATCGCCGCCGGTGCGCTGCTTGGCGAGCCGCGCTTCGACCATCGGCGTGTGCATCTGTCCCGGCACCACCGTGTTCACACGAATGCCCGCGCCGGCATATTGCACGGCGGTGACGCGCGAGAACTGGATCACCGCGGCCTTGGACGTGGCATAGCCGATCTGCGGCGAGCCGGTGAAGCGGATGCCGGAACTCGACGAGGTGTTGACGATGGCGCCGCCGCCCTGCCCGACCATGACCGGAATGACGTGACGGCAGGACAGAAACACGCTCTTGAGATTGTAGTCGATCTGCTTGTCGAAAACCTCTTCCGACATTTCGGCGGCGCCGCCCGCCGCCGAGCCGCCGACATTGTTGAGGAGGATATCGATATTGCCGCCGAATCTGTCGCGGCAGGCCTGAGTCATCGCCGCGACCTGCGCGTCGTCGAGCACGTCGCAGACATAAGTCGAGACCTCGCCGTCATTGCCGACGCGCTCGACCGTCTCCTTCATCGAATCCGCGTCCTTGTCCACGGCGAAGACTTTGGCGCCTTCGCGCGCGAAGAGCACCGCGGCGGCGCGGCCGTTACCCCAACCGGGCCCGATGCAGCCCGCGCCCACAACCATCGCGACTTTCCCCTCGACCCGTCCCGGCATTGCAGCGTTTCCATCCTCGATGATTGGCGGCGAATGGTAGTGGACCGCCGCGAGCTAGGCCAGCGGGATGGTCATGATACCGAACCAAGGCGTCCCTTGCAGCGACCAATATGGTTGGCCACCCCGCACATGGCCAGGAGGCGCAGATGCTAAGGCTTTTATTTGCCGTGATCGCGCTCATTGCCGCGGCGATGATTGCCGGCGTCTATTTCAACTTCAACCCGGTGATTCTGATTTTCCTGATCCTCGGCTTCGGCCTTTATGGGGTGACCCGGATCGGCGGCCCGCTATTGCCGAGCGACACTCCGATGATTTGGGGCGGCGGCCACGGCATCTATATACGCGCCAAGGACTACACGCCCGACAGGGAAGGCAGCTGCGATGGCGAAGACCCACGCGAAGGCGACGGCTTCCGGTAGATGAAAAAGCCGGCAGCAGCAGCAGCCTTGGCTGTCGCAACACTCTTGTGTTTCACCGGCACGAGCCGAGCCGACGCACTCGACCCCAGCGATCATGTCCCGGATCATCCGACCGTCACCTATTTCGATCTGGTGAGGCAGGTCGTTACCGACCTGGATAGCCCATCTCGGAAAGACGAGCCGACAGCGCATTCGATCGTGCCCTACCGGCATATCGAAGGCGACAACGCCAAGACCGACCCCGCCGGCGCGGTCGCCATCCAATTGCTGACAGCACGTCCTGTTCATGCCGGCGGCAAATCACGGCTGGCGCTGATGATCGATCTCGGCTCGTCCGACGGTGCCGTGGCGGAATTCACTTTGCTCGCACTGTTCGACCTGGCGGAACATCCAAAACTTCTCGATGTGGTCGAAGTCGGCACCGATCGGCTGACGGGATTTACCGACAAGCCGGTCTTGCCGCTGGCGCAAGGTGCGGAACGCAAATCGGATCTGATCGTCATCGACAGCGATCACTTTAATTCGAACGAGGATTTCGTCGGCACCGAGCTTTTGTTGGTGCGCAACGACCGCTTTGAACTGGTAGGCGTGCTCTTTACTTTTGACGCGAAGCTGTGCGCCTCGATGCGTCAGCAATTGCCGGCGATCGCGACGCGGCCCGATTTGTCCAGGCGCTATCGCCAGATTCGTGTTGCCGTGCATGAGACAGTGACATTGCAATCCGACAAGACGGGTTGCAGCGGCGAGAAAGTGCCGCGCCCTTTCACCAGAACCTATCACGCGATCTATCGTTGGAATGCCCATCGCGAAAAATTCGAAATCACCTCGAGCGATCTGAAGCGGCTCGACCGCGAGAACGAAAAGCTGATGTCGGGCGAATGAGGAGGATCCTGATACGCCCCGCACATTCAAAATGCCGCAGTAACGGCCGGCTGCAGCGGCGCAATCTTAGTTAACAGCTCCTTTACGCGCGGTGCGTAAGATGGGCTGCGATGACGTCGATTGCCACGCCGCAACTTGCTCCCGCCGCGCCGAGTGCGCCGACGGCCCCGGTGCAGCTGGAGCTGAGCCAAACGCTTGGCCAAATGATCGGCCAATTCCTGAGCGGAACCGTGATCTCCCTCCTTAATGACACAACGCTGCGCCTGCAGACGCCGTCGGGCCTGCTCGATGTCGCGGCGGATGTGCAGTTGCCGGCGGGAACTCCGGTTACCATTGCAGTGCAGGGCACAGCGCAGCAGCCGCAGATCGTGATCACGCCGATTGCCGATGGTTCGCGTCCGCCGACCCCACAGCAGACGGGAGCATCCGACGCGGCCAGTCCCGCGCCGATCGGCACGAATGCAGCATCGACAAATTCAGCTGCAGCGCCTTCGACGACAACGGCCTCTGGCAATTCATCGCGGACGGAAACGGCCGAATTCGCGGATCAGCCGAGCGCGGCAGTAGCGCGCACGGCAACGCCGCTCCCGCCAGCCGCCGTGTCAACCGCGACAGCGATCATGCGCGACGCCGCCGCCACACAGGGAAGTCTTGCAACGCTCTACGCCGATCTCGAAGCCGCCGTCGCAGCGCCGAAGGTGCCGCTGCCGGCTCCGGTGCTAGATGCGGCAAGACTTCTTTTGGCGATTCGCTTTGTCATCCCGTCCGACCAGAGCGTCGTCGCCGACAATGTCGAGACGGCGCTGATGCGCGCGGGCCTCGCCAGCGCCGTACCGACGACCGACGCACCGGCATCGACGACCCCAAGCGCCAATCTCGCAGGCGCCCTCGTCGGCTTGCGTCAAGTCTTAAAGAACTTGCTGGATCAGCAAACGGACGCCAAGATCGCTTCAGCGTCACCAAATCCGGCAACGCCGCAGACGCCGGCGCGCACCAGCGCGCCGATGCCGACCTATCGCGCCCTGCCGAACTTGCCCAACGCAAGCCCAGCGCTCACGCCGCCCTCGCTTGCAACGCCAACTCTCGTGCGTGAGCCGGCTGTGCATCTTCCTTCCCAAGCAGCGACCCCGGAGCCAGAAACAGCATCGTCGTCGCCAAGCCCGGCCCTGCCACAGGCACCGGCGCGCGCCAATACACCGATGCCGCCTTATCGCGGCGCGCCGAGCGTACCGCAGGCGCCCGCGCCACCCTCACTCGTGGCTACTGCGTCCCCGCGCGAACAAGCCGTCCATCTTCTTTCACAAACAGACGCCGCTATCGCGCGGCAAACCCTGCTGCGCATCGCTTCACTGCCCGGCGATCAGACCGGCACGGCAACGCACAGCAACGACAATGCGCCGCGCCTGATGGCCGAGATTCCAATCGCGACCGCATTCGGCACCGCCATCGCGCCCATGACGATCGAGCGCGACGGCCCCGGACCCGGTCCCAACGATCCTCAATCCTCCTGGCACGCGACCTTTTCCATCGATCTCGCCGCGATCGGCCCAGTGCATGTGCGCATTGCGCTCAACGGCGAGCGCGCCTCGGTGATGCTCAAGGCCGAACGCCCGCAAAGCGCCGAACTGCTGGCGGCGGGATTACCGCTCCTCGATGCCAGTCTGCGCAAGGCCGCGATCGAGCCCGGCGAATTGCGTTGTCTGGCCAACGGCCCTGCGCCCGACGCGCCGTCGCGCCTGAAGGCGCCCGCGCCGGGCATGTTTCTGGACCAAGCCTCGTGAGCGACCGCAAGACGGCGCTCGCCGTCGCACTCGAATATGAGAAGCCCGGCACGCCGCGAGTCACGGCGATCGGCCGTGGCGAACTGGCGCGCCGCATCGTCGAGCTTGCCGAACAAAACGACGTGCCGATCACGCACAAGCCGGAGCTTGCGGTGGCGCTGTCATGTCTCAAGATCGATCAGGAGATTCCGGTCGAGCTCTACCGCGCCGTTGCCGAAGTGCTGATCTACATTCTGCGCGTCGCCGAGGCGGCGCGATAGCGCACCGTCTGTGCCAGCACTGATTTGAATCTCTACAATCTGCGATCGCTCGGCTTTACATTTCGCCGGACATTGCCTAATTGCGAAAAACAGCGCGCAACAGTTTTGCGCACAAAATTTTGGCAGGCCGGCGAAAAACGAATTGACAGACATGAAGTTACAGACCGCAAGCAAAGTTCCCGAAGTCACGATCGTCTTCTGGATCATCAAGATCGCGGCAACGACGCTCGGCGAGACCGGCGGCGACACCGTGACCATGACGCTCAATTGGGGCTACCTCGCCGGCACCGCGCTGTTTCTCTCGCTGCTGGTCGTCTTGGTCGTTCTCCAGATCGCGGCGAAGAAATTTCATCCGCTGCTCTATTGGGCGACCATCATCGCCTCCACGACCGCCGGCACGACGATGGCCGACTTCGCCGATCGTTCGCTCGGTATCGGCTATGCCGGCGGCTCGCTGGTCCTGCTCGCTTGCGTGATCGCGACGCTCGGCGCCTGGTACTGGTCGCTCGGCTCGATCTCCGTCGCCACCGTCAACACTCCGAAAGTCGAAGCCTTCTATTGGCTCGCCATTACCTTCTCGCAGACGCTCGGCACCGCGCTCGGTGATTGGACCGCCGACGATACCGGGCTTGGCTATGACGGCGGCGCGCTTGTGTTCGCCGCCGGATTGGCAGCGCTTGTCGCGCTCTATTTCATGACGAATATGTCACGCGTTTTTCTATTTTGGGCGGCCTTCATCCTGACACGGCCGCTCGGTGCCACCGTCGGCGACTTTCTCGATAAGCCGGTGAGTGACGGCGGACTTGCTTTGAGCCGGCCCATCGCAACACTTGTCATAGGCATGTTCATCATCGCCTGTATCATCATTTTGCCGCAGCGCGCGGGGCAACATCCGGGGCGCCTCGAAACCGCGCCCTAGAGCATGATCCGGAAAAAGCCCGCCCTCGGATTCTATCCGAGGGTCGGAATCGGCGTTCCGAAAAGATTGTGTTCAATCAAAATGCTAGAGCGACAATTGATCATTCCGGAGCAATTTCACTCGAGAGCACATATCTGTGCTTGAGAGGCGGTACCATGCTCACGACGACTGACACCCGGCAGCTCGAAAAGCCGGCGGTAACGACGACGGCGACGGCGGCCGCTGCTGCAGCCGCCTTGCGCAAGCGCGGGCGTGCGATCCTGCTGAGCGACCGTATCGATACGTCGCAGCTTAAGCACGATCACGTGGTCGCGACGATCCCGCTGACCTACAAATTCGGCAAAGACGGCTTCGTGACGCTGTTCCGCTACGGCGTCGCGGTGATGATCGGGCTTTCGCCCGAGGAGGAAGACGAGGCCTTGCAGAGCTTGAAGCCGCGCCTGATCCGTCCCGTGCAGCCGCAGGAGGAGGAATCGGTCACGATCAATCTGACGCCTGACAGGGACGATCAAATCATGCCGGGCGGCCCGATCGTTATGAAAGCGATCACGCCGGGGAGCCTCATCGTGATCGCTGACGCTTTGTCGAAGAGCGTCGTGCTGGCGCGCGACGAGCGCGAAGTCGCCGCGGTTTTCGACCTTGTCGAGCCCTTCGCGCGACAGCTTGCCGAGAAGGGCCGCGCCAATGCCGGGCGTCGCACCATTTTCAAACAGATCGGCAACGCGCTTCTGGTCCAGCAGCGCGTCGCCGGCCGCGTCGCTGTGAGCGACAAGCCGGACGTGCTATGGGACCGGCCCGATCTCGAACGGCTCTATGCGCGGCTCGAGGATGAATACGAGCTGAGAGAACGCGCCGATGCGCTGTTTCGCAAGCTTTCGGTGATCGCCGAAACGGCGCAGGTCTTGACCGACATTCTCGACACCAAGCGTTCGTTCCGCTTGGAGATGATTATCGTCATTCTGATCGCGGTCGAACTCTTGATCGCGGGCTATCAGACTTTGCCGCATTGATGCGGGATCCGCTTGCGCGCGCTGGCACATCCCCAAACGCGTGGCGACGTGTTACTCTCCCGGAAAATATACAGCTCGTGTGGGGAGGAAGCTGATGCGCCGACGTGATATCGTGGCCGCTCTGGCAATTGTGGCCACGTTTCTGTGTCTCGGCCCTGCACAAGCCCAGCAAACCTATCCGACACATACGGTGCGCCTGATCCTGCCGTTCGGCCCCGGCAGCGCCACCGACACCACAGCGCGCTTGTTCGCAGATCGCTTGACCGCGCGCTGGGGCAAACCGGTGGTCGTGGAAAACCGCCCAGGCGGCGACGGCCTGGTGGCGCTTAAAGTATTCGTCGATTCCCACGACGATCACACGCTGTTTTTCGGACCGGCGGCAGCATTTCTCGTTCATCTCTACGACCAGGATGAGCCACCCTATACGCTGAGCGACATCGCCCCGATCGTCGGCGTCTATGTCACTGTGCTCGCGATCTCGGTGCCCACCGCGATGAACGTCAACACGATGGACGAGCTCGTGGCGCTCGCCCGCGCGCAGCCCGGCAAGCTCAATGCCGCTGCGGCGACCGGCAATTCGGATTTTCTGATTTTCGGCTTCATCAAGGACACGGACCTGCAGATCGCACGCGTGCCCTATCGCGATATTATGCAGGCGCCGAACGATCTGGCCGAGAGCCGCATCCAAGTGCTGTCGACGTCGCTTGCCGCGGTGCAGTCGATGCTGCAGACCGGACGTATCAAGGTGCTGCTCGTGACCAGCCGCAAGCGCGCACTGACCGCGCCGGACATTCCAACCGCCGCAGAGGCTGGCTATCCGCAATTGACCATGGAGACCGCGGGCGGACTCTACGGGCCCAAAGAGATGCCGGACAGCGAGCGCGAAAGCATCGCCGCCGATTTTCGCGATATCGCGGAGCACGATCCGATCATCGGCCAACGGCTCACCGCTACCGGCCAGATCATGACATTGCTGCGCCCGGCGGAATTTGCCGCCAATATCAAAGAGCAGAACGATCAGCTCGCCGGGATTGCAAAAACTCTGGGCCTCAAACTACCGCAGTGATGCGCCGCACCGCACTCACCTCGCCGCCGGCGGCACGGATGCGCGTAACAGCTTCGGCGACGGGCTCGATCGCAACCGCCATGTGAAACGCATTGGCGTGAAGAAGGCTCTCCGCATCGCGCACGACGGCGACGTGGCCCTTCCAGAATACGAGATCGCCGCGCTTGAGATTGGCGCAATCTGCGACCGGCGCGCCAAGCGCAGCTTCTTGCATATCGCTGTCGCGCGGACATGAAATGCCACACGCCGTGAGCGATATTTGCACGAGGCCGGAACAATCGAGCCCGAGCGCAGTCTTGCCGCCCCACAGATAGGGTACGCCGAGAAAGCGCTCCGCCACCGCGACGAAATCCTTCTCGAATTCGTCGACCGGCCTGAGATGCGGCGCGGGTACATAGACGCCGCTCGCTGTCACCGCCATGCGGTCGGCAAAGCGCACGACCGCAAGCGTTGCGCCGAGTGGCAGCGCTTCGACCGGCGGCAGCTTGATCGACGGGCCGGGAAAGGCAAACGTCCGCAGCGCTACAACTTTGTGCGTAGGCGCTGGTCCCGCGAACGCCAGCGCATTGGTCGGCAGCCAGCCGACATAATCGTCGGCCGCAAGTTGGCCCCAGGAATAACCCTCGGCATTGCTGTCGTAGATAGTGACGCGCTCGCCCTTGAGCGCCTCGGTGTCGAGGGGCGTGTCGGGCCGCGGCTCGCGGCGCAGCGGCGCTTGCGGCTCGATCACTTCCATGACGCGGCCTTGCGCAAAACGCGCCGCAGACACTTTGCCTTCGAGATGCTCAGCGGCAAGATCGGCGCGCGCCGGGGTGATGCGGGGATCGAAGGCAGACATCGTCAGCCGTAGCGCGCGACAAGCAATGCATAGAGAGCGCGCGCCGCTTGCAATTCGCCGCCCTCCGGCCGACCGGCTTTGGCCGAGCCGTTCCAGGCGAACAGGTCGAAATGCAACCACGATTTCGCGGCGACGAAGCGGCGCATGAACAAAGCCGCGGTAATGGCGCCGCCCTGGCTGCCGCCGACATTGTTGGTGTCGGCGACTTTCGATTCCAGCATCGACTCGTAAGGCCGCCACAGCGGCAGCCGCCATACCGGATCGCTCTCCGCCGCGGCATAGCTCATCAGGTCGCCGGCGAGCGCATCGTCGTCGGTGAAGAAGGCCGGCAGGTCGGGCCCGAGCGCCACACGCGCCGCACCGGTGAGCGTGGCGAAATCGGCAATCAGCTCCGGCTTGTCCTCGTCGGCGAGCGCCAGTGCGTCGGCGAGGATCAGGCGGCCCTCGGCATCGGTATTGCCGATTTCGACGGTAATGCCCTTGCGCGACGTGTAAATGTCGCGCGGACGAAAGCTTCCGCCGGCAATCGAGTTCTCGACCGCCGGAATCAGCACGCGCAGCCGCAGTTTGAGCTTACGCGACATGATCATGTGCGCGAGCGCCAAGGCCGTCGCCGCCCCGCCCATGTCCTTCTTCATATTGAGCATGGATGCATCCGGCTTGATGTCGAGGCCGCCGGTATCGAAACAGACGCCCTTGCCGACGAGCGTCACATGCGGATGCCTGACGTCGCCCCACGACATGTCGATCAGCCGCGGCTCACCGGCGGCGGCGCGGCCGACGGCGTGAATGAGCGGAAAGTTCTTGTCGAGAAGCTCATCGCCGATGATGGCGGTGATGCTGGCATTATGCCGCGCCGCGACTTTGCGCGCGGCCTGTTCGAGCTGCGCCGGGCCCATATCGTTGGCCGGCGTATTGATGAGATCGCGCGCCAAGGCCACGGCCTCGACCACGTGCTGCAGCTCCTCGCGATCGACGCTTTGCGGCAGATCGAGCTTGATCGCATGCACCTCGCCCTTGCGGTAGCGGGTGAAGCGATAGGAGCCGAGCGCGACGGCGAGCGCCGCAAGCCGCGCATCGCGCGGCTCGTTGGCGAAACGATAGACGCCGTCGGGCAAATGCTGTGCCAGGCGGCCGGGCAGAAACGGGTCTTTGGTCTCGTCTTCGCCTTCAAGCCCGAACAGAACGCCGCCGAGATGCGCCTCGTCGTCGCCCTTGCCCGGCAGCGGCAGGTAGCGGCCGCTTTTCGGCTCAAACCCCGCGGCGTCGGCAAAGGCGCGCGCCTCGGCGCCGATCATCTTGCGCACGTCTTTGTAATTCGACGCGGTGACGAACCAGATCGGAATTGCGTCCGCCGTCTTATGGGTGACGAAGATCGAATCCATCGCAAGACCTGTTGGGATGACCTGAATGCACGATGACAGTGAAGGGCCGATTTCAATTTAGCACAGCCTTGCCTGCCAAAGCAGCGTGTCACGACCAGGGCATCAGCGAGGCATGAATCACGTCCGGCACGCCCTCATTGCCGACCGAACGGATGGCGAG
This sequence comes from Xanthobacteraceae bacterium, assembly GCA_035483735.1. Lineage (GTDB taxonomy): Bacteria > Pseudomonadota > Alphaproteobacteria > Rhizobiales > Xanthobacteraceae > BOG-931. The sequence continues at coordinate 30,534 of DATHPQ010000160.1, forward strand.
ATCGACATCCTTCAGCCCAAAGCGGTGAGTGGTGACGAGTTCGAGCGGAAAGCGCTTTGACGCAAGCTGCGCCAGCGCCAATTCGCAGGCTTTATAGCTGTGGCCGCGGGCGCTTTTCATAGTGATGAATTTCACCGTGAACTTTTCCAGCGGAAAATTCGGGAACTGCGCCATTTCGCCCTGCGCGACGATGATGCCGCCCTTGCGCTTGAGCGCTTCGATCCCAAGCAGGATCGGAATGGTGCCGGCGCCGGCGGTGCAGTCGAGCGAGACGTCGACGCCCTTGCCGCCGGTGATCTCCATGATGCGCTGGAGCGGATCTTCCTTGTTCACGTCAATGACGTAATCGGCGCCGAGCTTCTTGGCGACCTCCATGCGGGCTTTGTCTTTAGAGGTGCCGGTGACAATGATCAGCGAGGCGCCGGCCTGTTTGCAGATCACGGTCTGCGACAGGCCCTGCTGGCCCGGGCCCTGGATCAGCACGGTCGAATTGTAGCCGACATTGCCGTCGAACAGCGACCACTCGACGCCGTTCGCCATCGGCGTGACCAAGCCGGCGAGCTCCGCCGACACGCCCTTGGGTACATGATGGATCACGGAGTTCCACGGCAGGTAGACATATTGGGCGAAGCCGCCCCACAGATGCGGCGCTTTCTCGGCCGAGGTGTAGCCGTAGCGGATGGCGTCGGGATTGGTGCGCCAATTGGTGTTCTCACAATGCCGGTATTGGCCGGCATGGCACCATTCGCATTTGCCGCAACTGACGTAGTGCTCGACAAAGACGAGATCGCCCTCCTTGAAACCCTTGCGGGCGGTGAATTCGCGGCCGGCCTTGGCGATGACGCCGATATTCTCATGCCCCATGATGACGGGCGCGCTCGACGGTGGATGCTTATAGAGCTTGACGTCGGTGCCGCAGATGCCGCCGACTTCCATCTTCATTAGCGCGGCATCGGCCGGAACGTCCGGCATGGGATATTCGCGAATTTCGGTCTTGCTCGGCCCCGTCCGCACCGCCGCTAATACTGTCTCGGCCACTTTTTCAGTCCTTTCGCTGGTCATGGCCGGACTCGTTCCAGCCATCCACGTCTTTGTCCGGCGAGGTGTATAAGGACGAGGCGGCCCGGGACAAGCCCCGGACATGACGGGTTGCCATGCTCGGATTCATCAAGAAAAGCAGCGCCAACGGCGAAACGCTCGACCGCGTGCGCGCCTGGACGCGGGCGCGCTTTGCGCTGACCGAGGACGAAACCGTCATGGTGTCGGAAGTAGCCTGCGCCGTGCCCGGCTGCCCGCCGGTCGAGACGCATCTCGTGTTCTGGACCGCAAGCGGTCGCCACCACTTCAAAATCTTCAAACCGCTGGCGGAGGTCGTCGAAGATGACTTGCCGCCGGCCTTCATGAAGAACGCGCTGATCGCATTCGACGGCGCGGATATCGATTGTTGCTAAACCTTCGCGAGGTTCTCGCGCTTGAGGTCGGTAACTTTGGCGACGCCGGACAACAGCATCGTCGAGCGCAGCTCGAAGGCGAGCTGGCCGTAAACGCTTTTAACCCCGAGCGAGCCGCCGTTGATCAGGCCCCATAGTGCCGGCCTGCCGATGCCGACCGCGGTAGCGCCGAGCGCAAGTGCCCTGAACACATCGATGCCGCGGCGGATGCCGCTGTCGAGTACGACCGGCACGCGACCCTCGACGGTGTCGACCGCGGCGCGCAACATGCTGATCGAAGCCGGCCCGCCGTCCATCTGGCGGCCACCGTGATTGGAAATCCAGATCGCGGCAGCGCCCGCTCCGAGGCTCTGGCGGATATCGTCGACCTCGACGACCCCCTTCACGACCACGGGCAGGCCCGAGGCTTCGCGCAGAAAGGTGATATCGCTGAAGCTCAGGTCGCGTTTCTGATCGCTGAAATCGCCATGGCCGCCGAGGGCAGGATCGTGATTGCCCGCGGTTGCCCCGGGAGGGCGCGGACGACCGAGCTTAATGAACTCGTCGCTCTGGCCCGGCCCGAGCGCGTCGGCCGTCAGCACAATCGCGGAAAATCCCGCCGCCTTGGCACGTTGCACCAGCCAGCGATTCAGCTCCATGTCGCGGTTCATGTAGATCTGAAACCACTTTGGACCCGGCGTCGCGTTGGCGATCTCTTCCATCGGCCTGCTGGAAGCGCCCGAGGCGACGAATAGCGACCCGGCCATTCCGGTGCCGGCAGCATTGGGAAGTTCGGCCTTGACGTGGAAGGTCCCCTGCTGGCCCGTCGGGCAGGTGAAGACCGGCAGCGCCAGGTCGTGGCCGAGCAGCGTCGTGCGCAGATCGATGTCCTTCACGCCCTGCAGGCGGCGCGGCATGATCGGAAAATCGTTGAAGGCGCGCCGGTTCTCGCGATAGGTCCAGCCGTCGCCGGCCGGCCCCATGACGGCAAAGCGGCCGGGGGAGATGATTTTACGGGCGTCGTCTTCCAGAAGCTCGACATTGACGACTTTAAGCTCGCGCTCCTGATTGCTGGCCTCGCCGAGATCAACCGTGGGCGGCGCCGGACTTGCAGGCGCAGCCTGGGTGATGGTGGATTCCGCGAGCGCGCCGTTCGGCACCTGCGCCGCCGCCAGCGCCGCACCGCCTGCGGCCAGCGCCTGAATGAGATTACGCCGTGACGCGTTCATGCCGTCCTCCCCAAAGCTTTATTTCTTTGGCGAGAGCATCGCGGTTGCATATCCGGCCGTCAACGCCTTGCGTTGCAAGGCGGCTAGGCAATTATGCGGACGGCAGGCCCACCGCCCCAAGCTCGGCCGACTGGCGCTTGGTGACGCGATCGAGCGAGAAATTCTCGATCGCTTCATTGAACAATTTGTAGAAGTTCAGCTCCGCGCGCAGGTGCAGAAACACCGCACCAAGCCCGATCGCGGCGCGATCCATGAACACGAATTCGCGCGGCACGGTGACGGGGCCCTTCTGCTTGAGTGCCTGGTGCACACGAAAGGCTTCGCGCCGGCCGTATTCCGAAGGCCTTACTCCGTCGGCGATGGTGCGCACGCGATCGTCAAGGAGCGGCGCATAGATGAAGCGCGCCCAGATATTGAGCGTGTCGATCAGATCGCGCTTGAGCTTGCGGAAGCCCCAAGTCTCATAGGCGTGCACGACGAGATCGTCGTCGCCTTTGAGCAGGCCGTGATAAAGATCGACGACGCCGCCGACGAATTTCGGCGCGAAGATGCGGATGCAGCCATAGTCGAGCAAATTGATGCCCGCGGCCTCCTTGCCGCGCGCGAACACCGTGTAATTGCCGAGATGCGGATCGCCGTGAATGACGCCGAAGCGGCTGAAGGGAAACCACCAGGCGGTGAACATCGCGGTGGCGAGCGTATTGCGCACGGCCAGCGGATCTTTTGTGTGTGCGAGCATTTTGGTGCCGTCGAGCCAATCGAGCGCGAGCAGCCGGCCAGTAGACAATTCCGGCCAGGAGCGCGGGACGCGCACGCAATCGACGCCGTCGAGCATTTTGCGATAGAGCCCAACGTGCATGGCCTCGCGCCGGTAATCGAGCTCTTCGCGGACGCGGGCGCCGATCTCTTTGGCGATCTCGGTGGTGTCGATCGCGGAGTTGAAGCGGCGGCGTAGCGCGAGCAGCCATTGCAATTGCTGCAAATCGGCTTCGACGGCGGACTGCATATCGGGATATTGCAGCTTGCAGGCGAGCGCCGCGCCATCATGTGCGTGTGCGCGGTGCACCTGGCCAAGCGACGCCGCGGCTGACGGCTGATGCTCGAAGCTTGCAAACTTTTTCTCCCAGCCGGCACCGAGCTCGGCCATCATGCGGCGCTTGACGAAGGCCCAACCCATCGGCGGCGCTTCGCTCTGCAGCTTCTGCAATTCGGCGGCATATTCTGGCGGCAATAGATCGGGCACGGTCGCCATCAATTGCGCGACCTTCATCAGCGGACCTTTGAGGCGGCCGAGCGCGCCGGACAACGCGCTCGCCTCGCCGGCGCGGTCGGCCTCGCCGCCAAGGAGCCGCCGCCCCGCATAACGCGCGGCAACGCCGCCGACATTGGCGCCGACACGGGCATAGCGCGCCGCGCGCGCCGAGAAGCGGTTCTTTTCGTCGTCGGGCTTTTCGCGGTTCGGCACTAATTCAGCTCAGATTTTCCAGTTCCGTGATCATCCGCTCGATCACGCCGAGCCCGCCCTGCCAGAAGGTCGGATCGCGGGCATCGAGGCCGAACGGCGCGAGCAGTTCGGAATGGTGCTTGGTGCCGCCGGCCGAGAGCATGGCGAGATAACGCTCGGCAAAGCCTTCGGTGGCGTGCTCGTAAACCGCATACAGCGAGTTCACCAGGCAATCGCCGAACGCATAGGCATAGACGTAGAACGGCGAATGGATGAAATGCGGGATATAGACCCAGAAATTCTCATAGCCGGGCTTCAGCTCGATCGCCGGACCGAGGCTCTCGCGCTGCACGTCGAGCCATAGCTCGCCGATGCGCTCCGCCGTCAACTCGCCGCTCTTGCGCTCGGTATGAACCGAGCGTTCGAACGTATAGAACGCGATCTGCCGCACCACGGTATTGATCATGTCTTCGGCTTTGGCGGCGAGCATGGCCTTGCGCTCTTTCTTGTCGCGCGTCGCCGCCAAGAGCTTCTTGAAGGTCAGCATCTCGCCGAACACGCTCGCGGTCTCGGCAAGCGTCAGTGGCGTCGGCGCCATCAATGCGCCGTTGGGCGCAGCGAGCACCTGATGCACGCCGTGGCCAAGCTCATGCGCGAGCGTCATCACGTCGCGGGGCTTGCCCTGATAGTTGAGCAGGACATAGGGATGCGCCGACGGTGTCGTTGGATGCGCGAAGGCGCCCGGCGCTTTGCCCGGCCGCACCGGTGCGTCGATCCAGCGCTCGTCGAAGAAACGCTCGGCGATCGCCGCCATTTTCGGCGAGAACGCGCCGTAGGCCGACAGCACGGTGTCCCTGGCTTCGATCCAGCCGACGGTGCGGGTCGGCACCTGCGGCAGCGGCGCGTTGCGATCCCAGTGCGGCAGCCGCTTCTTGCCGAACCACTTCGCCTTCAGCGCATAATACCGGTGCGACAGCCGCGGATAGGCGTCGCGCACCGCCGCGACCAGCGCATCGACCACTTCCCGTTCGACCCGGTTCGACAAATGCCGGTCGTCGGCAATATCGGCAAAGCCGCGCCAGCGGTCGGAGATTTCCTTGTCCTTGGCGAGTGTATTGGTGATCAGCGCGAAGTCGCGCACTTGGTTCTTGAATGTGTGCGCCATCGCCTCGGCAGCGGCTTTGCGCTTCTCGCCCGCGCGGTCGACCAACAGATTCAACGTCGGCTCGATCGCGAGCAATTTGCCGCCGACTTTGAAACGCAGATTGGCGATGGTGGCGTCGAACTGCCGGTTCCAGGCGGAATAGCCGGTCACCGATTTTTCGTGGAACAGCTGCTCGACGCGATCTTCGAGCTGATAGGGCTTGTAACGCCGCACATCTTCAAGCCACGGCCGATAATGGTCCAGCGCCTGATCGGCCATCGCGCGTTCGAGCACGGCGTCGTCAATGCGATTGAGCTCCAGGGTGAAGAACAAGAGATGCGTGGAGGCGGCCGTCATGCGCTCCTGCACGTCGCCGTAGAATTTGGTGCGCGCTGGATCGATGGTATCGCCGGCATGGACGAGCCCGGCATAGGAGCCGATGCGGCCCATCAGATCGTCGATCGCCTCGTAGCGCTTCACCGCCTCGGCAAGCTGCGCGCCGCCGTCCGACGCGGCGGACATGGCGGCGAGCTTGCCCTTATAGGCTTCCTCGAAGGCCAGGCAGTCGGTATCGGCGCGGTCGAGATCGCGCTTGATCGCCGGATCGTCGAGACCGGAATAAAGGTCGTTCAGATTCCACTCGGGCAAGCGGCCGAGCAACGACTTGAGGCCGGCAGGCTGGGGTTTCCCGGATCGGCGGGCGACACGTTTGGTCATTTTCTGGGAGCGGGGCATGCGACGGAGGATCCTTAAAGCGTCATCTCATGTGGCGCAGGTCTAAGGCGCCCGCAAGGCGGCAGCGGACGCCAAGTGGCATCAAGTGGCATTCGGTATTCGAGTATTAGCGCGGCCAAATGGCAGCATGAGTGCCAAGCGGTACGCTTGGCCTTGCCCAATAGGGTTGAGTTTCACTCATGTCAGCGGCGTGACGAACCGCGGTGAGCCTGCCGAAACCGGACTCAGTGTCCACAAGACAATCGCGGACATCGGCGAGACCCGGATCGGGGCACGTCATGCCATCGATCCGGCCGAGCCGGCGCAACCACAATCCGGTCCGCGCGAGCGACAGCCGCACATGCCAGGAGCCGCCCTCCGCCACGCGGCGCTCGAGCGCGGCCATTGCGGCAAAGGCCATCAAATAGCCGGTGCCGTGATCGAGAACTTGCGCCGGCAGCGGTCTCGGCTTGGCTTGAGGCTCACGCGCGCCGAAGGCGTAAGCTTCCTCGTCGTTCAAGCCGCTCGTGTTCTGAACCAGCGAATCGAAGCCGCGGCGATCGGCCCATGGTCCTTCCTGGCCATAGGCGCAGAGCGAGACATAAATGATGCCAGGCCGGATGCGGGCGGCGTCCCGCGGAGAAAAACCGCGGCCGGCAATGGCGCCGGGCCGATAGCCTTGAACAAGAATATCGGCGTCGCGCAGCAGCGCGGTGAGCGCTGCGCGGCCGCTTTCCTCGCGCAAATCGATCGCCGCCGACAATTTGCCGCGGCCGGTATCGATGACGAGCGACCGGATCGACGGCAAATGCGCGGCCGTGATCAGCAAGACGTCGGCACCGTGAACCGCCAAGGTGCGGCCGCAGACCGGACCTGCGATAATGCGAGTGAGATCGAGCACGCGCAGACCGGCCAGCGGACGTGCGGCCGCGCCGAGCTCAAGCCGTGGCGCGTCGGCGATCTTTTCGATGCTGAACAGCGGCAGCGCCGCCACCGCGCGGCCCTGCGGATGACGATCCCATTCGGCAAGCGACCGTGACGCAGACACGACAAGACCGGCCTGGGCTGCCGCGGTCTCGATCGCCTCGGCCTGCCACTCGTCGAGCGCGCGCTGAACGCTGGCTCTCTCCTCGGAACAGCCGAGCAATTTGATCAGTCCGGCGCGATGATGCGGCAACACGCAGTGCAACCGCACCCAACGCCCGTCACCGCAGCGATAGAGACCGCTGATGTCGTCCCACAGTTTTTCCGGCGCCTGACCGTCGACCGACACGTAATGCTCACTACGAAACTCGATCGCGGCGCGCCGCATGTCGACACGCACGCGCTGGCGGCGGCCGGTGCGCAGGCGCCAGACTTCAGCGGCGGCCAGCGCCGCAGCCGCGATGGTCGCCTGCGCCGCCGTACCGACGGCAAATGACGACGGCAGGACCGGCTCGGCGCCGATCAGTTCAACATCCTCAAGTGCAGCGTCATCAAATCCGGCGTCGCGCCACAAGGCGGCGAGCACGGATCTTGGGTCCGGAGCATGATCTGGAATGGGCTTGGCAACGGGCATGGCGTTGATCCGGCAAGACGCAGTAGCGAAACCCCGGCATTGAAAGGCGCGCCCAGTATCAAATCAAGGCGGCGATAATGGTCGGCAGCCTTGCTGGCGAACAAGGCCTATGCTCTGTTCGTCATAGCGCCGCTTACCTCGTTTGGCTGCCGGGCGCACAATCGGGATGGGGGAGGATTGCTCATGCAGAAAATTCGTCACCTGTTTTTTGGCATCGCTGTCATTGCGGCGCTCACGGCATTAGCGCTCACGACATCGGCGCAGGCACAGCCGGCAGGCGGCACCAAGGTCGGCGTGCTCACCTGCAAATCGTCGGCGAGCCTCGGCCTCATCATCGGCTCACGCCAAGGCGTGAGGTGCAGCTTCTCCCCCGACAGCGGCGGTATACCGGAAAATTATGTCGGTCACATCGGGCGGCTCGGGCTCGATCTCGGTGTTCGCGGCGGCGGCGTCATGGTCTGGACCGTGGTGGCACCGACCAACGGATGGCAGCACGGTGCGCTCGCCGGCCATTATGTCGGCGCCAATGCCGACGCGTCGCTCGGGCTTGGCGCCGGCGCCAAGGTTCTCGTCGGCGGTTCGCATCGCTCGATCGCACTGCAACCGCTGTCGGTTTCGGGCCAGGTCGGTGTCAATCTCGCGCTCGGGGTTGCCGGGCTGACACTGCGGTCGGTGCCGTAACTTCTACTGTTTGGTGCCATGGCGAAAATCAAAGTCGGCCTGATCGGCTCCGGCTTCGTCGCCGAACTGCACATGTATGCGTTCAAGCGCGTCTATGGCGTGGACGCCGAGGTCGCCGCCGTGGTGTCGCGCGGCGATCATGTCGTGGATTTCGCGAAGAGGCACGGCATCGCGCAGACGCACCGCGACTACCGCGCCCTCCTCGCCGATCCGAAGATCGGCGTCGTCGATATCTGCACGCCGCCGGCGCTGCATGCGCAGATGATTATCGAAGCGATGCGCGCCGGCAAGCACGTCATTTGCGAAAAGCCGTTCGCCGGCTATTTCGGCCGGTCCGGCGATCCCGCGCCGATCGGCAAACATGTGCGCAAGGCGCTGATGTACGAGCGCCTGATGGCCGAGATGGAGCAGACCCGCGCGGCGATCAAATCTTCAGGCATGCTTTTCATGTATGCTGAGGATTGGATCTATGCGCCGGCAGTGGCGAAGACGGTCGAAATCCTCAAAGCCACCAAAGACAAAATTCTCTTCATGAAGGCTGAGGAAAGCCACAGCGGATCGCATGCCGCGTATGCCGCGCAATGGACGATGACCGGCGGCGGTGCGCTCATCCGCATGGGCTGTCATCCGCTGGCGGCGGTGCTCTATCTCAAGCAAGTGGAAGCGCGCGCCCGCGGCGAGACCATTCGTGCGGTGGCCGTCACCGCAGATGTCGGCAATGTTGCAGCCGGCCTGGCGCCGGAACAGCGGCCCTATATCAAAGCCAACCCGGTCGATGTCGAGGACTGGGGCACACTCACCGTCACTTTCAGCGACGGCACCAAGGCGACGATCTTCGCCGGCGACATGATCATGGGCGGCGTGCGCAATCTGATCGAGACCTATACTTCTGGCGGATCGCTGTTCGCCAATATCACGCCGAACAACCACATGCTGAGCTACATGACCGACGAGCAGAAGCTCGCCGATGTCTACATCACCGAAAAAGTCGATCGCAAAACGGGCTGGCAATTCGTCTGCCTGGAAGAAGAATGGACCCGCGGCTATCTGCAGGAGATCCAAGATTTCATGGAATGCGTCGCGACCGGCCGGCAGCCGCTTGCCGGCCTCGACCTCGCCTATGAGACGATGCAGGTCCAATATGCCGGCTATTGGTCGGCCGAGGACGGCAAACGCATTATGCTTGAGGGCTGATAGGCTTCGCCATCCGATAGCCCGCCGCAAATATACGGCCACTTAACACCGCATTAAGCCTGCTGCGCCAAAGTGCCCCGAAACGGGACAGCACCGTCACACCGGGCCGCGGACGAAGCCAATGACCATTCTTGTTGTCGACGACGATCCGGTACAGTGCCGGCTTCTCGAAGCGACGCTGCAGAAATTCGACTATCAGGCGCTGACGCGCGACTCCGGCGAAGCGGCGCTCGAGCTCCTCACCGGACCCGACGGCGCTGACATCGATTGCGTCATCCTCGATCTGGTGATGCCCAATCTCGATGGACTCGGCGTGCTCGCCAAAATGCGCCAGGCCGCGATCAGCGTGCCGGTGATCGTGCAGACCGCCCATGGCGGCATCGACAATGTGGTTTCGGCGATGCGCGCCGGCGCCGTCGATTTCGTGGTCAAACCGGTCGGCGCCGAGCGGCTGCATGTCAGCCTGCGCAACGCGCTCAATGCCCACGCGCTCGAAGGCGAATTGCAGCGGATGAAGAAAAGCCGCGCCGGCACGCTCGGCTTTGCCGACATCATCACCAAGACCCCGTCGATGCACGCCGTGATCCGCATCGCCGAAAAGGCGGCGGCGTCGAGCATCCCGGTTTTGATCGGCGGCGAATCCGGCGTCGGCAAGGAACTGATCGCGCGCGCCATCCACGGCTCGAGCGAGCGGCGCAGCAAACCGTTCGTCGCGGTCAATTGCGGCGCGATGCCGGAGAATCTGGTCGAATCTATTCTGTTCGGCCACGAAAAGGGCGCGTTCACGGGCGCTACCGAGCGCCATACCGGCAAATTCGTCGAGGCTTCCGGCGGCACGCTGTTCCTCGACGAGGTCGGCGAATTGCCTCTGCCGGCGCAAGTGAAGCTGCTGCGCGCCATCCAGGAAGGCGAAGTCGAGCCGGTCGGGGCACGCCGGCCGGCGCGAGTCGATGTGCGGCTGATTTCGGCGACCAATCGCGATCTGATCGCCGACGTCAAAGCCGGGCGCTTTCGTGAAGACTTGTTCTATCGCCTGCATGTGTTTCCGATCACGGTGCCGCCGCTGCGCGAACGGCCCGCCGATATTCCGCCGCTCGCCCGGCATTTCCTGGCGCGCTTCGCCGCCGAGGAAGGCAAGCGCATCCGTCTGATCACGCCTGAAGCTTTGCGCGTGCTGATGACGTTCCGCTGGCCGGGCAATATCCGCCAGCTTGAAAACGCCGTGTTCCGCGCTGTCGTGCTGGCGGAATCTGATGAAGTCGGCCTTGGTGAGTTTCCGCAGCTTGCCGCGCAAGTCGCCGCCGCGGCTCCCGAAGAGACCGCCGCACCCACCGCGGCGCCGGTAGACGTGTACGAGCCAGTGCTCATTCCCAACGGTTTCGAAGACGAACCGCCATTCGGCCCCGCGCTGGGCGCGACTTTGGGGCCCCCTATCGCACCCAGCGATACCCTACCTTTGCTCGACGCAACCGGCGAGGTGCGGCCCCTGGACGAGATCGAGGCGGAACTGATCCGCTACGCCATTACGCACTACCGCGGCCAGATGTCGGAAGTGGCGCGCCGGCTGCAAATTGGCCGCTCGACCCTCTATCGCAAGCTCGAAGCGCTCGGCATGAGCGGCGAGCGCACCGACGCGGGCGGCGATACCGGCAACTAGACCCCTATCCGGCTGCCTGTCTTACCCGTCGCTTGTTGCTTGCCCGTGCCTGCCCGTTGCCGCAGAGCGACAGGGGGGCAAAAAATCGCGAAACGTGACCGATTATTATCTTGTCTTTACGGGACAAGGTACCGCGGCTCACGTAAGGTGCGCGCCGTTTCGGCCGCGGCCACACCCGCGGCCGTGCTGCGACTAAGACATCGCGACTAAGACCGCGGGGTTATGCCACAATTCTAAGGCAGTTACTCCAAAACATCTGGCTTTCGCGATCGAAATGCACAGGTTCCGCAAGGAGAATTGCATGTCCGGGATTCGTCTCGATCGGCTTCTGACCTCGACGGCCGTTCTTTTGGTGCTCACGACAGCCGCAGGTGGCGCGCTTGCCGATCCGGCCACGACGTCAGACACCACGGTGACGATCCTGGCTCCCGCCAGTACGGCCGCTCCGTCTGACAGCGCGCAGACGCCCGACCAATCCACGACTGGCTCGACCAGCCCTGCGACCGCGGTCCCTGCAACTGCTCCTGTCGCCCCGGCGCCTGCTGCAGCGGCGCCTGTTCCTTCGGCACCTGCCGCTTCGGCCCCCGCCGCCCCGGCACCGGCCGCTGCCGAAGCTCCGGCGGCTGCGCCCGCAGCGATCGTCGCGGCATCGCCCGATGCGCCGATCGCCGATCAGCTTCACAATCTCACCAGCGGCAAGTTCGACCAGATCATCGGCAACAAGCAGGTCCGCGCGCAGATCGATGCTTTCTATTCCGGCCGCAATTACGCGCCGATTTGGCTCACTGACGGCAAAGCCAATGACCGCGCCACAGCAGCCATCGCTTATCTCGGCCATGTCGACGCCGACGGACTTGATCCGGCCGATTATCCGGTGCCGAATTTCGCCGCGATCAGCGACCCAGCAGCGCTGGCGAATGCCGAAATCCAGCTCACCACTTCGGTTCTCACTTATGCGCATCACGCCGCCGTCGGCCGCGTGCACTGGTCGCGGGTGAGCCCGGACATTGAATACAACGAAAAGGTCCCCGATCCGGCCGATGTTCTCGCCGGCATTGTGGCGGCTTCCGATGTCGCGGCGGCGCTTGACGCCAACGAGCCGCAGACCCCCGGGTACGTCGCGCTGAAGGCCAAATACGCCGAGATCCGCGCCGGCAAGCTTGACAAAGCCGCCAACAAGATCGGCGCGGGCGCAGTGCTAAAAGTCGGCATGCAGGACGACCGCGTCCCGGCGCTGCGCGAGCGGCTCGATGCGCTGGGCGACGGCGGCACGACCTTCGATAAGCCGCTCGCCGACGCGGTGAAAAAATTCCAGCAGCAGCACCAATTGACGGCGACCGGAACGCTGACCGCGGCGACGGTCGACGCGCTCAACGGCAAAGAGCCCGATCACGCCGCCGATATCATCCTCGCCAATCTCGAGCGCTGGCGCTGGATGCCGCATCACTTCGCCGAAAATCATGTGGTGGTGAATCTGCCGGACTTTACGCTGCACGTGATGCACGGCGACAAGGAAGTCTGGCAGACCCGAATCGTGATCGGTAAGCCCGACAAACCGACGCCGCTGATGACGGCCGACATGAAATACATCACCGTCAATCCAACGTGGAATGTGCCGCCGTCAATCGTCAATCACGAATATCTGCCGGCGCTGGCGCAGGATCCGACGGTGCTCGATCGCATGGGGCTCAAGGTCGACCACAATCGCGACGGTACCGTGCATATCTGGCAGCCACCCGGCGACAAGAACGCGCTGGGCCGTATCCGCTTCAACTTCCCGAACAAGTTCCTGGTCTACCAGCACGATACGCCGGACAAATACATGTTTGCCTACGACAAGCGGGCGTTCAGCCACGGCTGCATGCGGGTGCAGAATCCCCCGCATTACGCCGAAGTGCTGCTGTCGCTGGTGCGGCCGAATGACGGCTATAGCGAAGACCGCATCAAAAAGATGATCGCGGACGGCGGAGAAACCGACATTCAGTTCCCGACCTATGTTCAGGTCAACCTCACCTACCAGACCGCCTTCGTCGACGAGGACGGCAAGCTGCAATTCCGCGACGACGTCTACGGCCGCGACAAGGCGCTGCTTGCCATTCTCAAGGGCGAGGATCGCAAGAGCTTGGACGTCGCGGTTGAGCACAAAGTGGACCCGTCGCAGCGCGAGGTTCTGGCGATGCCCGATGAGCCAGCGCTGTTCGGTGGCAACCGCGGCCTGTTCGGCGGCCGTGGTTCGCCGGGCGGCGGCGACAATTTCTTCTCGCGGCTGTTCGGCGGCTTTGCCTCCGAACCAGCACCTCCGGTGCCGCATAAGCCGATCCCGCATACCCGCAAGGTCACGCGGTCGGGCGAAAATACCGTCACGCGCTGATCGGGCGACAAGCCGCAGCCGCTGTGGACAACATCCGCCGCCGGTCTTCGCGCCGGCGGACCTAACCCTAAGAAGATCAATTTAAATCAATCGGTTATACCGGTTTTTACCGCCGGCTGATGATGCGGCGGCGTGGATCCGCCCGTTAACCACTTCACACGCTGGCAACCACTCTTTAACGCCTTGCAGGCCGTCGGCCAGATTTTGCCACACTAGGACGTTAGCCCTAATGACGTCGGGGGTGGGGTCGACAGTAACGTCTCGTTAACCCTTCCCAAATTAATAATGCGTTAGGGTTATCCGGTGCGGCGGGGTGCCGTAGCGGATGATGTCGCTGAACGCGTCATTGCGAGATGCCCAGTGCACGTTGTTAACGCGCGCCTGAATACTCGTCGTTTGTCCGCTCGCGCCGGTTATTCGTGCGGTCTCGCTCTCGTATTCTTCCTCGTTGGTGCAAAAGCGCTGCAGAACGCGGTCGCCGAAGGCGATACGCGCACCATCACGATGCACCATCTGCATACCAACGAAGACATCACCATCACCTTCAAGCGCAATGGCGTTTATGACGACGCGGCCTTGCAGAAGCTGAACTGGTTCTTGCGCGATTGGCGCAAGAGCGAGCAGACCCAGATGGACCCGCACCTCATCGACTTGGTGTGGGAGGTGCAGCGCGAAGCCAATACCGGCCAGCCGATCCAGGTCGTGTGCGGTTATCGTTCGCCGGAGACCAATGCCATGCTGCGCCATCGCTCCGCCTCCACCGGAGTGGCGCGCTTCAGCCAGCACATGCTCGGCCATGCCATGGATTTCTACATTTCGGGCATTCCGCTCGAACAACTGCGCGAGATCGGTCTGCGGCTGCAGCGCGGCGGCGTCGGCTTCTATCCGACATCCGGCTCGCCGTTCGTGCATATGGACACTGCGGACATCCGCATGTGGCCGCGCATGACGCGCGACCAACTGGCTCGCGTGTTCCCCGACGGCCGCACCGTGCAGATTCCGACCGACGGCCGGCCGATGCCCGGCTACGTGCTGGCGCTGGCCGACATCAAAACGCGCGGCAGCATGCCGTCGGCGAATTCGCTTGATGCCGCCCGCGCCGCTGGCGTCGATGTTGGCGTGTTGGTGGCGAGCAACGAGCGCCACAGCAATCCCTTCGCCAAGCTGCTCGGGCTCGGCGTGAAGGACGAGGATGACGAGGATGAGGAAACCGTAGCCAGCGCGGCGCCGAGCCCGGCTGTCGCCTCAGCTGACGCGCCGCAAGCCGCAGTGCCGGTCCCGGCGAAACGTCCGGTGATCGCCGCCATCGAACATGGCGCCCAGGTTGCCGAAAAAGCCACCGTCGCCGCCGCCGTCAAAGTCGCCGACGCCGCCTCCAAAGTGAAGCTGATCCGAACCGCCGATGCCGCGCCATTGCAGGCGCCAAATCAGATTTCCGCACAGGCACCCGCTGCCTCACAGACCGCCGAATACGCCCCGTTACAGCCCGCGCTGCCGACCCAGCCGGCGCAGAGCAATGGGCCGACGGCAAACCAAGTCATCACCGACCGCGGCTATTGGCAGGGTCCGGCTGACGGGACTGTGGTTGCCAATCCGTCAGCAGCCGCAAAGCTGCAGCGCAGCGCCCTGGCCACTGCGAATGCCGCCGCCAGGCCGGCCAATCCCGATATGGCGACTGGCGCGATCGGACCATTTGCGAATCCGAACGCCAATCTCGGCGGCTCGAGCCTTGCGCTTTCCTATGCTGATACGTCGGCGAACGTAGCGCTGCCCGCTCCTGCCCCGGCCGCCCCGATGGGCATTGCCGCGCTCCGCGCCGCCGCCCCGGCCCAGAGCGCTTCCTTACAGACCGTCCCGGTTCAAGTCGCGCCGGTTCAGGGCGCAGCGAACGACACGACGGTCGCTGTAAAGCGCGCCGGCAATCAAGCGTCATCCGTGATCATGACTGCGAGTTCGACGTCGGTCACCGTGGTGAAGTCCGATGCGCGTTTCGAGAATCCGTGGATGCGCGCCATCGTCCTGTCGCCGAGCGTGCATCAATTCCTGACCACAATGGCGCTCGGAGCGGGCGACTTCCGCATGCTCGCGGACTTGATGGTGAAACCGTCGATCGCCGTGATGATGCGCTTTGCCGCTGATCCCAATCCGGGGCTCGACCACGATCGCTTCACTGGCGCGGCGATCGTCTTTGTGTCGACCGTGAACTACCCGGCGCGCACCGCATCGTTGCAGTAGGCGCCGCCGTTCCAGGCCGCGCCACAGGTGCGAACCGGAATTCATCAGCAAATTTTTTGAGGTTAGAACTCAGGCACTGGCAGAGCGTCAGCGGTTGGGCGTACCGGGCCGAGCCTGTGTCGGCCCGGCCTCGGAACGGCAAAGAGGCGTCAGTTGAGCATCCCGAGCGCGTGCAGGTAGGTCTCCAAGACCGCCTCATGCTCCTTGCGCTCGTTGATGTCCTGCTTGCGCAACCGGACGACTTCGCGCAGCGCCTTGGTGTCAAAGCCGTTGCCCTTGGCCTCGGCATAGACGTCGCGGATGTCGTCCGAGATGGCTTTCTTTTCTTCTTCGAGCTTTTCCACGCGTTCGACGAACGCCTTGAGCTGATCCTTGGCGAAACGATGGGCGGTCTGTTCGTCTTTGACGGCAGCGGCGGTGGCCATTGCTAACTCCTCACGATGGAGCTTGATCCCGAAAGCTGGCGATCCGATTTTCGGAAAGATCATGCTCGCTTGATTGCGAAAGGTTTCGGGAGCTAGCGGCCCAAGGTCAAGAACGGCGCGTTTTCATCCACGCTCTGCACAGGACGAGAGCGCCAGCGAAGCCCTCTCAGTGCTTTTGGCTTGCTTTTTCGAATGCCGCCTTCTGCGTGGAGGTAGCTTCCTTCTGATGCAGCGCGCGCCATTCCTCGTAAGGCATGCCATAGACGATTTCGCGGCTTTGCTCCTTGGTCATCGGCACGCCTTTGGCGTCCGCGGCATCTTTCATCCAATTGGATAGGCAGTTGCGGCAGAAGCCGGCGAGATTCATCAGATCGATGTTCTGCACATCGGGATGCGTGCGCAGGTGCTCGACCAGGCGGCGATAGACGGCAGCCTCGAGTTCCGTGGTGGTCTTCTCGTCGACAGCCATGATCGTCTCCGCGGTTGAGCTATTGGAAAGATAGAGATAGCAGTTCGGTCTCGCCATAGGCCGGTTTCGCCCCTCGCCGCCGGCCGGGCATTTTGGCCTCTTATCGCAGGATCCTCTTGGCTACCCGATCGCGCGACCTGCTCGAATCACTGTTCCGCAACGCGGTCGCGGCCGCCCACCCGTCGCGCTGCCTGCCGCCGCGGCTGCCGGAGCCGCC
>DATHPQ010000161.1:0-46280 GCA_035483735.1 Xanthobacteraceae bacterium
ACATCGGCGAGACCGACGCGTTCGAGCGCGTCGGCGATGCGCTTTTCCCGTTCGGCGCGGAGAAAGCCGATCAGGCGCGCGGTGTAGCGCAGATTGTCGGCGGCGGTGAGGTTATCGTAGAAGCCGACCGTGTCGGGCAGATAGCCGACGCGCCGTTTCACCGACAGCGGCTCGCGCGCTGGATTGAAGCCGAGCACGCTCACCTCGCCGGCCGAGATGTCGGTGAGCCCGAGCATCATCAGGATGGTGGTGGTCTTGCCGGCGCCGTTCGGTCCAAGCAGGCCGAAGATCTCGCCGCGGCCGACCGCGAACGAGATGTGGTCGACGGCGGTGGCGCTGCCGTAGACCTTGGTAAGGCCCTTGGCCTCGATGACGTTGTATTGCGCGCTGTCTTTCAAGCTATCTTGCACGACTTGTTGCACGACTTGGCCCTCACCGGCGGCCGAAGCGGGCGACCGCGCCGACCATGACCAGAAGCGCGACGCCGATAATGCCGACGCCGGCGATGCCCCACATCGTCGAGGTCGTCACCGTGACGCGGAAATTGGTCGAGGCCGACTCGCCGCGCGCCGCGGCGCGGATCGTGGTCACATAATCGCCGGCGATCGCCTTGTCGGTCGGCGTGATCAGCGCCTGCACTTCTTTATTGTCGTTCGGCGCAATGCGGTCGACGTTCTTCGGATCGAAGGTGATCTTCCATCCGCTCGGTGCCGAGCCGGAGAGCTGGATATCCTCGGCGGGCGCGGTGCCGATATTGGTGATGACGACCGGCACTGTGGTTTCCTGACCGGCGGAAGCGCGCGTCGACACCAGGCCCTCGCGGCCGGAAATGTCGAGCCGAGGCTGGCCGGTGATGGTCATGCCGAGATCGGCGGTTGCCGAAGCGTCTTCCGCCCCCACGCGCGCCGTGACTTTATAGTCGCCGGCCGCGGCTGTGTTCGGCGGCGTCACTTTGAGCTTCACGTCCTTGGTCTGGCCGGCATCGACCGGCACCGCATTGAGCTCCTGCGAGCCATATTGCTCGGTGAAGGTGGCGTCGAAATTCTGCGGCGCCACGGCCGACAGGCTCACCGTCAGTTTCTTGCCGCTGTCATTCTTGATGCCGAGCTGATACTCGAAGCTCGACTTCGAGGTGCCGCGCAATTGCGGAAGCTGCGGCGTCAGCGTCAGCTTGGCCGGAAGGTCCTTGGCGAGCGTGACGGCGACCGGCAGCGTCAAATTCGAAGTCTGACCCTGGGCGGCGACGGTGATCGTCTGCGTGCCGTTCGGCGCATTCTTCGGCACGTCGAGCCGCAGTTCGAGCGAGACGCTGGAATTGGTCGGCGGCATTGCCGCGGCAACCGGCTGACCGCCGCCCATCAAGGTCGCGGTCCAGCCGGCCGGAACGCCTGAGACCGACAGCGCCAGACGCTCGGGCGTCATGTCGTAATTCTGTAATCGCAGATTGACGGTCGATGTTTCGCCGGGGCGCACCGTCACCGCCGGAAAATCGCTCATCAAAAACAGGCCTTTGACGTCCTTCGGCGCGTCCTCGGCGCGCGCTTTCGAAGTCACGTTGGCGGCAGGCGCAAAAAGCACCGCAAAAGCGGCAAGTGCGGCGATAAATCCATATCGCATTGGTACAAGCTCCCGTGCAGCAGCAATTGGATCGGTCCGCCCCCGCTCCCAACGTGCTCTAACGAGCGCCAGTGAGCGGCGGGCATTGTGGGCGTAATCGTGACAAAATCATGCAGACAGGGGCCTATTTGGCAATACCTGCACAATATGTCCTGCGGTAGGTAGCCGCAGCTTATAGCGGACCCGCAGATGTCCCGCACTGTCGAAATCAGCGCCGGCCTTTTAGTGTTCCGCCGCGTTAACGAATTGGAGGTCCTGCTCGGCCATCCGGGCGGGCCCTATTGGGCGAAGAAAGACGACGGCGCTTGGACCATTCCCAAGGGATTGGTCGAGCCCGGCGACGATCTGATCGCGACGGCGCGGCGCGAATTTACCGAAGAGACGAATCTGACCGCCGACTGTGGCAACACCGACGACTTGATCGCGCTCGCCCCCGTTAAGCAAAAGAGCGGAAAAATCGTCCACGCTTTCGCATTCGAGGCCGATCTCGACCTGGCGCCGTTCGCCAGCAATGCGTTCGAGATCGAATGGCCACCGCAATCCGGCCGCCGCCAAAGCTTTCCGGAGATCGACCGCATCGCCTATTCTGCGCTGCCAGCCGCCATGACCAAGATTCTCACTTATCAAAGGCCGCTCTTGATCGAGCTCCGGCAGCGTTTGGCCGGCTGACGCGGATTACTCTTTCAACACATCGGGCCAATCGACTTCGTCGTGCGGCAACACCCACGGCTCGCGCCGCGCGGCGTCACGCCATTCGCTCCAGGCCGGCAGCGCCATGACCGCATTCATGTAAGACCGCGCCGCGGCGCCGACCGCGACGGCATAAGTATGAAAGCGCGACACGACCGGCGCGAACATCGCATCCGCCGCCCCGAATTTGCCGAACAGAAACGGCCCGCCGAATTTCGCCTGGCATTCGCTCCAGATTGTCTCGATCCGTGCGACATTAGCCGACGCCTCTGCATCCAAAGCCCGCGCTTTCACCGGTCGCCACATATTCATCGGCAATTGCCGGCGCAGCGGCGCAAAGCCGGCGTGCATTTCCGACGCCACGGCGCGAGCTTCCGCACGCGCGGCCGGGTGTTCCGGCCACAAACCGGCGGCGGGGAATTTCTCGGCAAGATATTCGAGGATCGCCAGCGATTCCCAGACGCGCACGTCGCCGTCGCGCAGCACCGGCACCCTGCCCGCCCCGCTCACCGCCGTGACACGCGCCTTGAAGTCTTTCGCCTCGAGCGAGATCACGGTCTCCTCAAAAGCTATCCTGGTCGCCTTCATGCCGATCCACGGCCGAAACGACCACGACGAATAGTTCTTGTTGCCGATGATGAGATGCAGCGCCATTGATAATCCCCGAGGTCTTTGTAGCCTGGATTTCGCGCGAGCAAAATCCAGGTTACAAGTCGGGCGGGACTTCATTTAAGCATGATCTTTTCCGAAAACCGGTGTCCACTTTTCGGGATCATGCTCTAGACGCCGAAGCCGCTGCCTCATGCCGCTATTCTCCAAACTCGATCTGATCGCGCTGGCCTGGTTTATTATCGCCTGGCTTGGCTATGCCGTCATTATCGAGATGACGGCCCATGGCAAGAGCGGGCTGAACGCGCAGATGCACCGTTACCGCGATCTGTGGATGGAGCGCATGCTGGCGCGCGAAGCGCGCATGGTGGACGGTCAGATCATCGCCGGACTGCAAAACGGCACGGCGTTCTTCGCCTCGACATCGCTGATCGCGCTCGGCGGCTCGGCGACGCTGCTGCATTCGACCGAGGACATGCTCACCGTCATCGCCGCGCTGCCGTTCGGCGAAGCGGTGACGCATACGCAATGGGAGCTGAAGGTCGTCGGCCTGATGATCATTTTCATCTACGCCTTCTTCAAGTTCGCCTGGTCATACCGGCTTTATAATTACGTGGGGATCATGGTCGGCGCCGCGCCGCCCGCCGCCGAACGCGACGAGCCGCAAGCCAAGGCCTATGCGCAATCTGCAGCGTCGGTCATCACCGATGCCGGCCGTCATTTCAATCGCGGCCAGCGCGCCTTCTTTTTCGCGCTCGGTTATCTCGGCTGGTTTTTAGGACCATTGCCGCTGATCGCGACCACGGCGGGAATTCTCGTCGTCATGTGGCGGCGCCAATTCGTCTCCGAATCGCGCCGCGCCGTCGGTCCGAACTGAAATCAGTTTGACACGCGCCGGCTCAGACGATGCCGGCGACCACGGCGATGAAGGATACAAACAACACAGCCGTGACGGTGAACACCACGGTGAGCGCGGTCTCGGCCCATGCACTCGAAGCCGACTGGGCCTCGACGAGTTCTTCTGCCGGGTGATCGGTGAAATCGGCAGGCATGTCGGTCGTCGACATAAGAATGTCCTTCCCCATCGGACAAAGCACGGTGGCGAACGATCCCACACGAGACATGAAGGACAGGTAAAAAACCGGCGCCGGCCACGCGCGCTCAAAGCCACGGGCCGGATTTGCGGCGCGGTGGTTAGCGCTTCTCCAAAAGCTGAGGTTTAGAAAGTCTTCTTTTTCCGCAGCGCAACAGTCAAGGCGCGGGGAAGAATTCTTCCGTCCTGCCGGTCAGCCGATAGGCGATCAGGCCGGCCCATTCGTGCATGGCGAGATCGGTCTGTGCCATGCCGAAAGCGACGGATGGGAACGGCCGCATCGCATCGCCAAGACCGCGGGTGCGGTAATCGACCGGATAGGCTTCGACCGGAAAGCCCGCGGCGCGAAACACTGCCATGGCGCGCGGCATATGCGAGGCCGATGTCACAAGGAGCCAGCGCTCGCCCGGTTTCGGCTGTGCGATCAGCTCGGAGAACACCGCGTTCTCGACGGTGTTGCGCGACTGCTCCTCGGCGGTGATGCGATCGGGCGAAACGCCGAGCGCCACGAACAGGCGGACCGCAATTGCGGCTTCCGACGTTACGCTCTCGAACAGCGCGGCATTGCCGCCGGTAAAGATGATGCGGGCATTGGGATATTTGCGCGCGAGCTCGACCGTCGCGGTGATGCGTTCGGCGGCCTCGTTGAGGCCGGATTCGTCGCCGCGCTGCGCGGCGATTTCGGGAAGGATCGAGCCGCCGAGCACAACGATGCCGTCGGGCGCGCCGCGCGAAGGATCCCACGGCGGGAAGCGCTGCTCGAGCGGCAGGATCAGAAGATTACCGAGCGGCGAAAAGCCGACCAAGGCGGTCAGCACCACGCTGGTCACGATCAGCCAGCTCGCCAGCCGCCGGAAATTCGTCAGCAGCAGGACGATGCCAATGAGCCCGATCTCGACGACGAGATTCGACGGCAGGACCACAAAGCCGAGCAGTTTGGAGAGAATAAAGAACATGTCCTAGAGCATGATCCCGAAAAGTGGAAACCGGTTTTCGGAAAAGACCATGCTCAAACAAAGAAATCTAGCGCGACTTTCGCCACGCGGCGTAGCGCGCTTTGGCTTCGTCGTTGGGCGGATAAAGTCCCGGCAGCACGACACCCCTCTCCACCTCGGTAAACACCCAGCTTTCATAAAGCTCATGCTCGGCGCCTTCGTGGGCGACAAATTCAACCAGCGCCTGCGGGATGACGACGGCGCCGTCGTCATCGACGACAATGACGTCATTAGGAAAGATCGCGCAGCCGCCGCAGGCGATCGCCTCCTGCCAGCCGACAAAAGTCAGTCCGTTCACCGAGGCCGGCGCGGCGACACCCGCGCACCAGACCGGAAGCTTGCTCGCCAGCACGCCGGTGAGGTCGCGCATCACGCCGTCGGTCACCAGCGCCGCGACATTGCGCTTGTGCATGCGCGCGCAAAGAATGTCGCCGAATATGCCGGCGCTCTGCACGCCCATGGCGTCGGCGACGGCGATGGCGCCTTCCGGCATGGCCTCGATCGCGGCGCGGGTCGAAATCGGGCTCGCCCAGCTTTCCGGCGTCGCCAGATCTTCGCGCACCGGCACGAAGCGCAGCGTGAAAGCCGGACCGACCAGGCGGTCGCCGCCCGGAACCAAAGGCTTCGCTCCGCTCATCCAGCAGCGCCGGATGCCCTTTTTCAGCAGCATCGTGGTGATGGTCGCGGTCGTGACTTTGCGCAGAATATCGAACACAGCGTTGCTCATCGTTTGCCTCGCTAGAGAAATCACGCCGGCATGATACCGAGCCGCTCGTCGCGGCGGCGCAGCCAGGCCACGAACGGGATCGACAACAGCACCATCCAGGATTTGCCGACGACTTGCCCGACGAGGAAATCGAGCGACCCGAAGGCAAGCCAAAGGAATACGATTGAATCGACGACAAGCCCGACCAGGCTCGAGGCCATGACCGCAGCAATCAGGCGGCGGCGCGCCAAAGGCGTATAGACCGCGAGATCGGCAAATTCGGACAAGAGAAACGCCGTCGCCGAGGCGATCACCAGCGAGGCCGGCGCAAGTAGCGCCGATAGCGCGCTACCAAGCAGAATGGCCAGAGCGGAGAGCCCCGTCCCGAGCCGCCGCTGCACCAGATCGCGCAACACCAGCGCCACGCCGGCCAGCATCACGCCCGACGGCGCCATGAGGCCCGGTGCCAGGCCTGGCGCGACGGGCACGACGCAAGGTCCCTGCGGCGTCACGCAGGAGGTGCCGACATGGCCGATGAGCCAATTAGCCGCCGGAATGGTGAGCGCGAAGAGAACGAGAAACAGCGCGCCTTCCCGCCGGCGTTGCTGCTCGAGCTTCACGATTGACCTTTCCATTTCGCATAACCCTCGGCGCGCAGCCGGCAGGCCGGACAGGTGCCGCAGCCGAAGCCCCAGTCGTGGCGGTGCTCCCGGTCGCCGAGATAGCAGGTGTGCGTCTCGGCGAGAAGCAGATCGATCAGCTTCTGGCCGCCGATCTCGTTGGCCATGGCAAAGGTGGCCGCCTTGTCGATCCACATCAGCGGCGTGTGGATGACGAAGCGGCGATCCATGCCGAGCGTCAGCGCCAGTTGCATGGCCTTGATCGTATCGTCGCGGCAGTCCGGATAGCCGGAATAGTCGGTCTCGCACATGCCGGCGACGATGTGTTTGATGCCGCGCCGATAGGCGAGCGCGCCGGCGAAGGTGAAGAAGACCAGATTGCGTCCCGGCACGAAGGTCGTGGGCAGGCCCGACTCAGCGACTTCGATGGCGACGTCGCGCGTGAGCGCGGTTTCGGAAATCGCCGAAAGTGCGTCGAGCTTCACCAGATGATCGTCGCCCAGTCGGCTGCGCCATTTTTCAGACAGCGCTTTCAGGCCGTCGCGCAGCTTCGGCCGCACGTCGAGCTCGACGGCGTGGCGCTGCCCATAATCGAACCCGATGGTCTCGACGCGGCCGAAGCTTTCCAGCGCCCAGGCAAGACACACTGTCGAATCCTGGCCGCCGGAAAACAGCACGAGCGCGTTTTCGGAGTGACTCACCGCGTCTTGCTCCCGAGCTTGCCGCCAAGCCACTGCCCGATCCGCGCCACCGCCTCGTGCATGTCCTCGCGCGATCCGGCGTAACACAGCCGCAGGAATTTCCGGCCGTGCACCGGGTCGAAATCGACGCCGGGGGTCGCAGCAACGCCGGCTTCCGCGAGCATGCGGGCGGCGAAAGCATAACTGTCGTCGGCGAAGCGCGAAATGTCGGCGTAAAGATAAAACGCGCCGTCGACCGGCAGAAACGAGCTCAAGCCCGCGGGCGGCAGCCCCTCGACCAGAATGCGGCGATTGTCCTCGTAGCTGTGCTTGATGTTTTCAAGCTCGTCGCGGCCGTCGAAGGCGGCTTCGGCAGCAATCTGCGACAAGGTCGGCACTGATATCGCCAAATTTTGCTGCAAGCGTTCGACCGCGCGCACCAATGCCGGCGGCACCACCATCCAGCCGATGCGCCAGCCGGTCATGCAGAAATATTTGGAAAACGAATTGATGATGATGGCGTCGGATGAGAACTGCGCTGCACTCTGCGCCGCGAAGGCGTAATCGAGGCCGTGATAGATCTCGTCGGAGATGACGGCAATGCCGGCATCTTCGGCGCAGCGGATCAATTCGGCGAGCGCCTCGCCCGTCATCATCGTTCCTGTCGGATTGGCCGGCGAAGCGACGATCAGACCCTTGAGCGGCGTCTTGCGATGCGTCGCGAAAAGACTCTCGCCGGTGAGCGACCAGCGCGTCTCTTCCGCTGTTTCGATACCGACTGCCGCGCAGCCTAAGGCCGAGAGAATATGCCGGTACGGCGGATAGCCCGGCAGCGCCACCGCGACCCGATCGCCGGCGTCAAAGGCTGCGAGAAAGGCCAACATGAAGCCCGCGGAGGATCCCGTGGTGACAACGATGCGCTCCGGAGCGATATCGAGCCCGTGCCACTCGGCATAAGCGCGCGCGATCCGCCGCCGCAGCGACGCGATGCCGAGCGTCTCGGTATAACCGTGCGGACCGTTCGCCAGCGCCGCGCGCACGGCGGCGAGCGCCGGCGATGGCGCCCCCACCGCCGGCTGGCCGACCTCCATATGGATGATCCGGCGGCCTTGCGCCTCGAGCCGCGCCGCAGCCGCCACGACATCCATCACCATGAACGGCGGCACGCCGCTCCGGCCGGACGGCTGAACCAGGTTCCTCAAGAGCGGGTCTTTGGCCTTTTCGAGCATCAACGGGACCCTACGATTCCCATCATAATTGCGATCACAAATTCGCGCGTAACCAGGGTCGGACAGCCCGGAACTTCGCCCCGCTGATGCCGCATTCAGTGGGTTTCTAGGGTGACGGCCTGCAACCTGCGGCGTGCCGGCCGCGTGTTGACCGAAACTTCGTCGATCCATAGCTTGCAGGCCGAGTGCAGGGACTGTTCGCCTCACATGACTGTTGCTCGATCTCCTAGCAAGGTGCAGCCGGTGAGACCAGCTTCGCGCGTCGTTGCCGTCGTCACGGCGGCGGCGTTCGTGCTATCTGCCATGCCGGCGAACGTACCGGTGCACGCGCAGACCGGATCCTCGGCCGGCATCCCGATGATCCGCGACGCCGAGACCGAACAGCTGATGCGCGATTATACCGCGCCGATTCTCAAGGTCGCCGGGCTGAGCAATCAAAGCATCCAGGTCGTCATCATCGAGGACAATTCGTTCAATGCCTTCGTGATGGATGCGCACCGCATCTTCGTCAATATGGGCGCGCTCAAGGAATCGACCACGCCGAACCAGATGATTGGCGTCTTCGCCCACGAAACCGGACACATCGTCGGCGGCCATCTGTCAAAGATGCGCCAGGAACTCGCCAATGCGCAAACCGCCATGATCGTCGGCATGCTTTTGGGCGCGGCCGCCATGGTGGCCGGCCATGACAACAACGGTCTGGGCAATGTCGGCGGCGCCGTATTCACCGCACCGCAAGCCTTGGCCATGAGTTCGCTGTTGTCCTATCAGCGGGCGCAAGAGGAATCCGCCGACCGTGCGGGCGTCCGCTTTCTCACCATGACCGGCCAGTCCGCGAAGGGCATGTACGACACGTTCAAGAAATTCGCCGACGATTCGCTATTCTCGGCGCACGGCGCCAATCCCTACGCACAGAACCACCCGATGCCGCAGGAGCGCATGGACGCTTTGGCAACGCTGGTGCACAACCAGTATTGGGACAAGAAGGATCCGCCGGAACTGCAATTTCGCCACGACATGATGCGGGCCAAGCTCTACGGCTTTTCCGAACGGCCCAATGTTGTGCTGGCGCATTATCCCCTGAGCGATACCAGCCTCCCCGCGCGCTACGCGCGCGCCATCTCGACCTATCGCTTCGGCACCCTGCAGAGCGCCATCACGCAGATCGACAGCCTGATCGCGGCGATGCCCAACAATCCCTATTTCTATGAGCTCAAAGGCCAGGCGCTGCTCGAAGGCGGGCACCCGGCCGAGGCGATCGCGCCGTTACGCCACGCCGTGCAAATCGCACCGGACCCGGCGCTGATACAGATCCTGCTGTCGCAAGCCATGGTCGCCACCAACGATCCCAAAATGGCCGAAGAGGCGATCCCGGTCCTGCGCACGGCGCTGCTCAAGGAGCCGGAGGCGGCCGACGCTTATACGACGCTGGCGATGGCTTACGGCCGCAAGAATGACCTCGCCGATGCCGATCTCGCCTCCGCGCAGGCCGCCTTCGCCCGCGGCGACAACAAGACCGCGCGCGAACTCGCCGACCGCGCGAAACTGCGCTTCCCGGTCGGATCGCCGGGCTGGGTGCGCGCGGACGACATCGTCGCCTATAACAAGAACCAGCACGACAACCCGCTCTTCAAGTTTCAAGTGAATACATCAAACGAACCGCCCCAAACGACAGGACAGCCCCAATGAAAAATCTGATTTCGGCACGCCGCACTCCGGTGCTTTTTGCAAGCTTGGCCGCGGCGGCCTTCGCGGCCCTGCCGGCAGTGGCGGAAACCTCTTCGACGCCGGCGTCGACCCCCGTGCCGGCGGCAGCAGCGCCCGCGGCGGCCAATTCGGCCCCGCAATCGGTCTCGACCCAGATATTGAGCGCCGACCAGCAGCAGGCGATCGGCATTCTCGTCAAAAGCTACATCGCCGCGCATCCTGAGATCGTTCAGGACGCGCTCGACGCGCTCGACAAGCGGCAGAAGGACGCCGACGCCGACAAGGCGCGTACGACGATCAAGGACAACAACGCGACGATCTTCAACTCGGCGCACCAGGTCGTGCTCGGCAATCCGCAGGGCAACGTCACGATGGTCGAGTTCTTCGATTACAATTGCGCGTACTGCAAGCGCGCTCTGCCCGACATGATGAGCCTGCTCAGCGCCAATCCCAATCTGCGTTTCGTGCTCAAGGAATTCCCGGTGCTCGGCGACGGCTCGGTCGAAGCCGCACATGTTGCGGTCGCGGCCCGCATGCAGGATCCGACCGGCAAGAAATATATCGAATTCCACCAGAAGCTGCTCGGCGGCCGCGGCGCCGCCGACAAGGCGCGGGCGCTCGCGGTGGCCAAGGACGTCGGATTCGACATGGCCCGCATCGAGAAGGACATGGACAGTCCCGAGGTGAAGACCACCATCGACGAGGACATGAAGCTTGCCGACGCGCTCGGGGTTAACGGCACGCCGAGCTATGTGATCGGCGATGAAGTCGTCGTCGGCGCGGTCGGCCTCGACGAACTGAAGGCAAAGCTCAGCCCCGACAAGGCTCCGGACAAAGCCGCCGACAAGAAATAGGCAGGCCTAACCGCCCGAAATGCCGGCCGGTTTAGGGAGGAATCCCGCCGGCTCGGCGCTCTGCTTTGCCTCCCGGCTTCCCCTTTGCGAGAGCCTTCCCTATAAACGCACCGGGCGCGGGCCCATGGAACCCTTTTGACCCGCGCCGATAGCCGGTTCAGCCCTCGCAAATGTCGAAGACCATCTACGTCCTCAACGGACCCAATCTCAATCTGCTCGGCACCCGCGAGCCCCATATCTATGGCCGCGCGACGCTCGCCGACGTGGAGAAGCTGTGCCACGCTACGGCGCATCAGCACGGTCTTGCGGTGGTGTTCCGGCAATCCAACCACGAAGGTCAGATCGTCGACTGGATTCAGGAAGCCCGCGCCGAAAAGGCGGCGGGCCTCTTGCTCAATCCGGCGGGATTCACCACTACATCGATCGCGATCCTCGATGCGCTCATGACCATGGAAGCGCCGGTGGTCGAGGTCCATATCAGCAACATTCATGCGCGCGAGGAATTTCGCCACAACTCCTATGTGTCGAAGGTCGCGCGCGCCGTCATCTGCGGCTTCGGTGTCGATGGCTATGCGCTGGCCATTACCGGCCTCGCCCGCATGATCGGCGCCAAAGCATGATCAAGGAGTGATCGTGGCGCGCAAGCCCGGGACCCCCGACTCAAAAGAAACGCCGCCGGCCGTCGATCACGATGTGATCCGCGAACTGGCGAAGCTGCTCGACGAAACCGGCCTCACCGAAATCGAATACGAGCGCGACGGCACCTCGATCCGCGTCGCGCGCCACGGCGGCGCGCCGATGGGACGCGGATGGGCGGTCGAGACGCCGCGCCCCGCGCCGGCAGCGTCCGTAGAAAGTACCGATCCGGCGCAGCATCCCGGCGCCATCACATCGCCGATGGTCGGCACCGCCTATCTGGCACCGGCGCCGGACGCGAAGCCTTTCGTCGACGTCGGCAGCCAAGTGAAGGCCGGCGAGACGCTCATGATCATCGAGGCCATGAAGACGATGAATCAGATCCCCGCGCCGCGGTCCGGCACGGTGACGCAGATTCTCGTCGAGAGCGGTCAGCCGGTGGAGTTTGGCGAACCGCTCATGATCATCGAATAGTGCGGCGACGCTCGCGATGTTCGACAAGATTCTGATCGCCAACCGGGGAGAGATCGCGCTGCGGGTGCTGCGCGCCTGCAAGGAGCTCGGCATCGCCACCGTGGCCGTGCATTCGACCGCGGATGAATCGGCGATGCATGTGCGGCTGGCCGACGAGAGCGTCTGCATCGGTCCGCCGCCGGCCAAGGACAGCTACCTTAATGTGCCGGCGCTGCTCGCGGCCTGCGAGATCACCGGCGCCGACGCGGTGCATCCGGGCTACGGCTTCCTGTCGGAAAATGCACGCTTCGCCGAAATCCTCGCCGAGCATAATCTGCATTTCATCGGGCCGCGCCCCGAACATATCCGCCTGATGGGCGACAAGATCGCCGCCAAGCGCGCCGCCAAGGAGCTCGGGATTCCCGTCGTGCCCGGCTCCGACGGCGGGCTCACGTCCGATACGCAGGCGCAGGATATGGCGCGCGAGATCGGCTATCCGGTGATCTTCAAGGCGGCCGCCGGCGGCGGCGGCCGCGGCATGCGCGTCGTGAAAAGCGAGGCCGAGGCGGGCCCTGCGCTCGCCGCAGCCCGCGCCGAGGCCCGCGCCGCCTTCGGCGACGACACCATCTATGTCGAGAAATATCTGGAACGGCCGCGCCACATCGAAATTCAGGTACTCGGCGACGGCAATGGCCGCGCCATCCATCTCGGCGAGCGCGACTGCTCCTTGCAGCGGCGGCATCAAAAAGTCTGGGAGGAAAGCCCCTCGCCGGCCTTGAACGTTCAAATGCGCAACGAGATCGGCGAGGTCGTCGCCGCCGCCATGCGCAAGATCAAATATCTCGGCGTCGGCACCGTCGAGTTCCTGTACGAAAACGGCCAGTTCTATTTTATCGAAATGAATACCCGCATTCAGGTCGAGCATCCGGTGACCGAGATGATCACCGACATCGATCTGATCCTCGAGCAAATCCGCGTCGCCGCCGGCAGCGGTCTCGAGCTGGCGCAGAGCGACGTGAAATTCAACGGCCACGCCATCGAGTGCCGCATCAATGCCGAGAACCCGGTGTCGTTCCGTCCCTCTCCTGGCAAGATCATTCACTATCATCCGCCGGGTGGGCTTGGCGTGCGGATCGATTCCGCCGTGTATCACGGCTACACGATCCCGCCCTATTACGATTCACTGGTCGGCAAGCTGATCGTGCATGGCAAGACGCGCAGCGAATGCCTGATGCGATTGAAGCGCGCGCTCGACGAATTCGTCGTTGACGGGATCGATACCACGCTGCCGCTGTTCCGCGCGCTGGTGCGCGACAAGGACATCATCGACGGCGACTATCACATCCACTGGCTCGAGCAGTATTTGGCGCGCGGCGATCTAACACAGTAAATTTATTTACGCCGGTACGCGTTCCTCGGCCGAAGCCTTCAACGCCGCCGCGGTCAGCAAGCGCCCGACCGCGGTCGGCTCATAGGGCTTCGGCACGAAGGACGAGCCTGGAACCCGGTCGGCGGGTTTGATCGAGTCGCTGCGCGCCGAGGCATAGACGACGGGCAGATGCGGCTGCATTTCCCGCGCCCGCCGCGCCAAAGCCGTGCCGTCCATGTCGCCCGGCAGGTTGATGTCGGTGAAAAGAACGTCGACCGGGTCGCGGCGCAGCGCCTGCAGCGCCTCAGCCGCGGTGCTGACCGCCTGCACGCAGAAACCCTGTTCCGATAGCGCCTGTGCCACCCATTCGCTGATGAGGAACTCGTCCTCGACAAACAGCACGTGGACCGACGCGATTCCTGATTTACTGGACGTCATGGCGGCAAAGCCCATTCATCCGATGCGAACGCGGTTGCGGCGGCGTTCTTTGTTGAGCCCCTAGGCGCGTAACGCGGCCCGCCAAAAAGCGTTCAAGCTCTCCGAAAATGGTAGCGACTGATGCTTTGCAACTGGTTAATTGCCGCACCCTCGCCAGCCCCCGCTTGAACCGGAAGCGCCGACGCGGTTAAAAAATCGCATGACTGGTTGAGGATCATGGCGAGCCGCGAGTCCGCACTCATCGACATCACCCCCGAAGTGCTGCTCAAGGCCTATTCCTGCGGCATTTTTCCCATGGCCGAGAGCGCCGACGACCCGGCGCTCTACTGGATCGAGCCGGAACGCCGCGGCATTATCCCGCTCGAGCGGTTTCATGTGGCGGACCGGCTGGCGCGCACCGTCCGCTCCGACCGCTTTGCCGTCATCGTCGATCGCGATTTCGACGCGGTTATTGCCGGCTGCGCGGAACCCGCGCCCGGCCGCACGCGGACCTGGATCAATAGCCGCGTCCGCAATCTCTACCGCGGGCTCTACGACCGCGGCGACTGCCACACCGTCGAAGTCTATGAGGACGGCCAACTCGTCGGCGGCCTCTATGGCGTCAGTCTCGGCCGCGCTTTTTTTGGCGAGAGCATGTTCCACACCGTGCGCGATGCGTCCAAGGTGGCGCTGGTGCATCTGGTGGCGCGGCTCAAGGCCGGCGAATACCGGCTCCTCGATACGCAATTCGTCACCCCGCATCTGAAAACTTTCGGCGCCGTCGAAGTGCCGCGGCCGGCTTATCACAAGCTGCTGGACGCAGCGCTGGTCGGCGAAGCGGATTTTGCCGCGCTGCCGACCGACCGGCCGGTGTCGGGTGACGCGGTTCTGAACAGTCTCGCCAAGCGCTGACGGCGTGAACCGAGGACGAGCAAGTTGCGATTAGTCGTCAGTGACTGGCGCGGGCGCCGAAGACGGTAGCGGCTGGACTTTCGGCGCCGCCTGACGCGCCTTGGCCTGCGTCGCGCCCGCCGCCGGCATGCCCGCAGCGGGAAGAGGCGGAGCCGATTGCGCCACCGAACCGCCGGCCGGTTGCGCGCAATCCGTCAGCCACACGTCATAGATCGGGTGCTCGACCGCATGCAGGCCGGGAGACGCCGCGAACATCCAGCCGGTGAAGATCCGCTTGATCTCGCCCTGAAGCGTCACCTCGTCGACCTCGACAAAAGCGTCGGTATTGGTGGGCTCGGTCGGCGGACGCGTATTGCAGGCCCGTGCCGTGACCTGCAGCGCGCCGAACTGCACCGTTTCGCCGATCGCCGCGTCGAATGAGATGATGCGGCCGGTGATCTTATCGAGGCCGGAGAAGATCGCCCGCTGGTTCTCGATTTTCTGCGTCGGCGTATAGGTGACCACAGTGTCGTCAGACTGCGGCGAGGTGTCGGCAGGCTGGGGCGGCGGCGGATTGGCCGGTGCCGGCAGCGGAGCGGTCGCCTGCTGCGGCGGCGGGGCGCTGGTGGCGCCCGGCGGCGGCGCCAAGGGGCGGGCCTGGATGTTGCTCTGCGGCGGGCGTGACACCTGCTGTTGCGGCGCAGGCTGCTGGTATTGCGGCGGCGGCGAATATTGCTGCTGAGGCGGGTATTGCTGCTGATTGGGGTAGGACTGCCCAGGATAGCCCACGGGCGGCGGCTGCGCCGGGAACCCAGGCACGCTGCCGGGCGGCCGCGGCGGCGAATCGTTGTTGAAACCGCCAAATTGCGCCTGCGCCGGCGACGCGGCAAAGATCGGGATCGCGGCCAAGAACGCGCCGATCGCGACCAAAAGTGCGGCGATTCGGGCCATCGATGCGCTGCGCTCGCCTGTTCCTTGCGTCAAATCGCCGGACGCGCGTAAGCGCCCGATCCGATAAGCAAGTCCGGTTGGCTGGTTCCCCCAGACGGCCCGGTTAACACGTCGAATAAGGCATTTCCAGGGATCAGCCGAAGCGACAGTTCCAGCGCTCAGGCCCGAAAACGGCACTCACCGATTTCCCGGCACCCAGGCCTTGTAGTCGCCGGTGGCCTGGGGGCGGCGGCCCTGCGCCAGGGTCGAGCCGCTCGGCCGATAGGCCCAGGGCGTCCCGGTGAGATTAGGGCGATGCGGCTTTTCCCACGGCCGCACCGTCACCTGTTCCTGCGTCGGCGGCACGTTGGTGATGTGATGTAGCCAGCCATGCCAGGTCGGCGGCACCATCGTGGCCTCGGCAACGCCGTTATAGGTGACCCAGCGGCGCTCGAGACCGAGCGTCGGATCGATCTTGCCGCCCTTGGTTCGGAAATAGCGGTTGCCGAATTCGTCCTCGCCGACGAACTCGCCGTAGAGCCATGTCCACCATTGTGTGCCGAAGGTTTGACCGTTCCACCAGGTGAACGTGCGCACCAGGAAAGTCTTCAAGCCCCGCAGGAAACGCTTCATGTTGTGGCCGCCTGTTCGCTGCGGGCCTTGATGCCATCTCATTGTGGCGGTGTCTAGCACGAGGCCAAATGAGCACGGTCTGTGCCTTAGCGCGGCCGCGCCGTTTTCGGTTATATTTTGCGACATATGACGGGTCATCGCGCGCAATGTGGCAGGACATCACGCATAATCTACAGACCGAATTGACGGGCTTGCGCGGCGCCTTCTCCTTCGCGCCGGCTTGGGCGGCTTCGCTCATCGTCGTCGTCATCGCGCTGGCCGTGGCGTGGCTTCTCCATGCCGCGATCCTGGTCAGCTTGCGGCGTCTGTTGCGCGGCCGGCCCGCCTATTTCCGCACCATTCTTGACGCGACCAAGGATCCCACCCGATTGGCGTTCCTCATCGTCGCGCTCGCCATCAGCTTGCCGACGGCGCCGATCGCCGCCGACACCGCGGATGTCTTCGGCAAAATCCTGACGCTTGCGACCATCTGCCTGGTCGGCTGGATCGCGCTGACCGTGCTGCAGATCGGCGCCAATTTTTATCTGCTGCGCTTCCGCATGGATGCCGACGACAATCTGATGGCGCGCAAGCACGTCACCCAGGTGCGCGTCCTGGTGCGCGCGTTCGACACCGTCATCATCATTCTGACGCTCGGCTTCGCGCTGATGACCTTCGATTCGGTGCGGCAATTCGGCGTCAGCCTGTTCGCCTCGGCCGGCGTCGCCGGTGTCGTCTTCGGGCTTGCCGCGCAACCGGTGCTGAGCAATCTGATCGCCGGCGTCCAGCTTGCCGTGACCCAGCCGATCCGGCTCGAAGACGCCGTGACCGTGCAGAACGAATACGGCTGGATCGAAGAGATCAACGCGACCTATGTCGTGATCCGGCTATGGGACTTGCGGCGGCTTATCGTGCCGCTGAATTATTTCATCCAGCAGCCGTTCTACAACTGGACCCGGCAGCCGACGGCGAATATCGGCGCGGTCGTGCTCTATCTCGACTATTCCGCTCCGATCGAGCGCATTCGCGACAAGACCGCCGAATTCGTCACGCAATCAAAAATCGACGGCAAGGTCGTCAATGTCCAGGTCACCAATACCAGCGCCCAGGCCATCGAAGTGCGCGCGCTTTTGACCGCGCCTAACATTGCCGCGACCTCCGACCTTTGCGCCGAGATCCGCGAGAAACTGATCGGCTTCTTGCAGCGCGAATATCCGCAGGCGCTGCCGCGGCAGCGCAACGAGACGATTGAAGCGTTCAGCCGCAAACCGAGCGATCCGCCGCATCCGCCTGCGTGAGCGGATTCGGGTGCGCATAGCACTAAAGGCGTGTTGCGGCGGTGGCAGCCGCGCAATTATGCTTGTCGATAGGACGATGCAGCGCGGCCGCTCAAGACGCTGCACGAAAACACATCGCCGGAATCTTTTAGGGGAAAGCATGCGATACAGCAAAAAGCTGCTGATCGGCTTCGCCGGCGTCATGCTGACCCTGCAGACGGGACACGCCGACGACTATCCGTCGCGTCGCATCACGCTCATCGCGCCATGGCCGCCGGCCGGAGCAATCGACGTTCTGTGCCGCGAACTTGCGCCGGGCGCCGGTAACCGGCTCGGCCAGCCGATCATTGTCGAGAACAGGCCGGGCGCCGGCTCGACCATCGGCACCGCCGACGGCGCCAAAGCGAAACCTGACGGCTATACACTGCTCATGGCCGGAGCCGGGGCCATGGCGATCAGCCCGACGCTCTACAAAAACCTGCCCTACGATCCGCACAAAGATTTTACCCCGATTGCGCTGGTCGCCAAAAATCCGTTCGTGCTGGTCGTCAATCCGGAACTGCCGATCCATACCGTGGCGGAGCTGATCGCATACGCCAAGGAACATCCGGGCACGCTGACTTACGGTTCCGGCGGTGTCGGCTCGCCGCACCAGCTGTTCGCCGAAATGTTCAAGACCATCACCGGTGTTGAAATGACTCACGTGCCGTATAAAGGCACGGCGCCCGCCCTCACCGATCTGATCGCCGGACATATTTCGCTGCTGTTTGCCGATCTGCCGCCGACGCTGCCGATGGTGGCAGCCGGCAAGGTGCGGGCGCTGGGCGAGACCTCCGCCGTGCCGATACCTTCGGCGCCCGACATCCCACCGCTGCGCGAGGCCGGTGTGCCGGGCTTTGACGCGGCGGGCTGGGGCATGGTTGTCGCGCCTGCGCATACGCCCGATCCGATCATTGCCAAGCTTTATGAGGCGTTTCGCGTGGTACTGGCAGATGATGTCGTCCGCGGGCAAATGCTCGCGCTCGGCATGGTGCCACAATCGAGCCCGCCGCCGGACAAGCTGCAAGACTTCATCGACGCCGAGCAAGCGCGCTGGGGCCAGGTCGTGAAGGATGCCGGCCTTGCCGGCACCCAGTAAGGCCTGCCGTCGTTAGCGTTCTTTCGCTAACAGCGTCGTGGCAATCGCAGCCCACTCAGCCTTGAGATCGCCGGCCGCCGGTTTACGCCCGGCTTGCCGGTACCAATAGCCGGCATTACCGAGATCGCCCTCGACCCGGTGCAGATAAGCATGGACCCAGGCGCAATCGGCGTCCTCTTCGCTCATAACGACGCGGTGCGCCTCGTCCCAATCGTTCTTGCCCGCCCACCACAGTGCGGTGAGCGCCGGCGACAGGCCAGTCGGCGGCGCCTTGTTGGTCAGAGTGCGATTGAAGTCTTCGGGCGTCATCATCGTCATTGTAGTGGAACGCGCAGGCGTGTCCGGTTTCGGGGTCAAAGCCGACATCCCAACGTGATCAGCCGCGCGGCAGCTTATGACCCTAAGCGTCGTTCGCGGAAGCGTCGCGTCGCAAGCCTCGGGAAACACCCGGCGGCAATGAAAAGCGATGCGTTGCTACGGAAAAAACGCCAAAGCCTGGCCATGCAACCGGCGAAATTGCACCACGAGCCCAAGACATTCGCCATTACCAAAATCAAAGGCGATAACTTCGTCCTGGGCGACGCAATAGAGATTGCCATCCGCACCAAAGCGAAGACCGCGCGGCCTGCGAAATTCGGCCACCCCTTTGGGACGAAAGATGCGCACAAGATGTCCGTCTGCGGCGTCATATTCACGGACCGTCGTCACGGCATTGGACACTCCAAATGGATGCTCGCTGGATACGACGATGTTCCCATTGGGCGCTATGGCTAAGTCGAGTGGACTGAGTTCCGGGTCGGTCACGAGTCGCGAGGGTTGCGTATTGTTGTTCGGAGCGAATGCGACAATAGTGTTGTCGCCCTCGCCCGTCGGGCCAATCCCGGAGCCCAGATACAGTTGCCCATCGCGACCGAAAGCAAACCCACGCGGAAAAGGCACGATTCCCGGCGGGAGAAAATGCTCGCTGGGCGCGTCGAGAGTGCGCGCAAATGCCGTGACTGTGCGCGCGGTGCGTAAGCCAACGTAATACCGACCGTCTGGGCCGAAATTTCCCCCGCCGGGGTTCAGGCCTTCTATCGTGCCCGTGTCGCGGACGACGGCGCCAGCTGCCTCAAGCGCCAAGATCCGATTTTGCCCGCTGTTGAGGTACAGCAGTCCTTCATGTTGATGCACGGCCAGGCCTCGCGGGTCGGCGATACGTGGATCACTACAGAACACGCCGAGCGGCGTACCATCGCCAGCGAAGGCAAGCAGCGCGCCATACCCGTCGCCATTGACACCGGACGCGCTTGTAACAAGCAGCGGCATGGAGGTCTGGCGTCCTTGCTCACGGGTCAATGCTCAGAAGTTCAACCATAATGTGCCAGCAGCGGCGTGTCGCGCAACTCGCTGACAAAGAGGGCTAGCGCCGCGATGGGCAAGCGGCCCAGGAATGTCGGCTCCTGGCCCAAAGCGGACACGCCAGGCGGTGACTGTCGCGGCGGCTTTCGGGGGCAAGCGGACGTCGACCGACTTTCGTCCATCGAGCTCAATTTATGAGTCCGCGCCCTAGCTCCACCATGTCTGCGGCGTGAAGCGCCCCGCCGCCTGTTCGATGACATTGCCGAGCGTAAACAGCGTTTCTTCTTCGAACGGCCGGCCGATCAGCTGCAAGCCGAGCGGCAGGCCTTGCGCGTCAAGCCCGCCCGGCACCGCGATGCCCGGCAGGCCCGCCATGTTCACGGTCACGGTGAAGACGTCGTTGAGATACATTTCAATCGGATCGGCCTGCCCTTTCTCGCCGATGGCAAAGGCAGCCGACGGCGTCGCCGGTGTCAGGATGGCATTGACGCCTCGGGCAAAGCATTTTTCGAAATCGCGCTTGATCAGCGTGCGCACTTTCTGCGCTTGCAGATAATAGGCGTCGTAATAGCCGGCGGAGAGCACATAGGTCCCGATCATGATGCGGCGGCGCACTTCCTTGCCGAAGCCCGCGGCGCGGGTTTGTTCGTACATGTCGATGATGTCGCGGCCGGGAACGCGCAGGCCGTAGCGGACACCGTCATAGCGCGCGAGATTGGATGAGGCCTCCGCCGGCGCCACGATGTAATAGGCCGGCAGGGCATATTTGGTCATCGGCAGGGAGATGTCGACGAGCTCGGCGCCGGCGTCCTTGAGCCATTGCGCGCCCTCTCCCCACAGCTTCTCGATCTCCGGCGCCATGCCGGGCATGCGGTATTCCTTCGGAATGCCGATGCGCATGCCTCTGACCGAAGCGCCGACCGCTTTCTCGTAGTCGGGCACTAGCAGATCGGCGCAGGTCGTGTCCTTCGGATCGGGACCGGCCATCGCGTGCAACAGGATCGCACAATCGCGCACCGTGCGCGCGAAGGGGCCGGCCTGGTCGAGCGAAGACGCGAAGGCGACGATGCCCCAGCGCGAGCAACGGCCATAGGTGGGTTTCAGCCCAACGATGCCGCAGAACGCGGCCGGCTGGCGGATCGAGCCGCCGGTATCGGTGCCGGTGGCGCCGAGGCAAAGGCTAGCCGCCACAGCGGCCGCCGAGCCGCCCGACGAACCACCCGGTACGAGCTTCGCATCGGAGCCTTGCCGCCGCCACGGCGACACCACGGGACCGAAATACGAAGTCTCGTTCGACGAGCCCATGGCGAATTCGTCGTTGTTGAGCTTGCCGAGCAGTACCGCGCCGTCGCGCCACAGATTGGCGGTGACCGTTGACTCATAGGGCGGCTCGAAATTGCCCAGGATGTGCGAACAGGCCGTGGTGCGAACACCATCGGTGCAAAACAGATCCTTGATGCCGAGCGGCAGGCCTTCGAGCGCGCCGCCCTCGCCTTTCGCAAGCCTGGCGTCGGAGGCGCGCGCCATCGCGCGGGCGTGGTCCGGCGTCTCCAGCACGAAGGCGTTCAGCGCGCGCGCTTTCGCCATCGCGGCGAGATGCGCATCGACGAGCTCGGCCGCGGAAAACTTCTTCTCGCGCAAGGCGTCGCGCGCCTGCGCCAGCGTGAGCGAAGTGAGATCGGTCATTCAGCAGTAGGATCGTCGCAAGAGAACGGATTCGTTGGTGCCGGTTTTGTCGTGGCAGGCCTGGACGCGGCCGATTTTGCCACAGCATCCGCCGGCGCTTCGGGCGTCGGCGCGTCCCATTCGCGCTTGACCGGCAGGGGCTGCACCGGGAAGGCCGAGAACAGCTCGTCCACTGCCGCCGGATCGTCAGGCTTCAACAAGCCTTGACTGTCGAGATAAGCGAGCCAGATGGCGTCCTGTTCGCAGGCCAAGCACATTATTCGACCACCTTCGGCACCAGGAAGAAATGATGCTCGTGCGCCGGCGCATTGGCAATAACCGCGTCGGCCTTGTTGCCGTCGGTGACCTCATCGTGCCGCATCTTCATTGCCATGGGGGTCACCGAGGTCATCGGCTCGACGCCTGTCACATCGACCTCCGAGAGCTGCTCGATGAAGGCGAGAATGGCGTTGAGCTCGCCTTTGAGATTCTCCACCTCATCGTCCGCGACCGCAATGCGGGCGAGATGGGCAACGCGACGGACGGTATCGGCATCAACTGACATCGGCGGATAGCCTGAAAAAACCTTGTTCTTCCGGCGAGGCTATAGCAGAGCCGCCATATCGCGCCAACCGGGCCGTCCCAAGGCGCGTCCTAAGCCGTCTTCGAGCCCCTTAGCGGCGGCCGTTGAAGGCGTTCACGGCGAGCGCCGCGTTTTCCTGCGGAATGCGAATCGAGAGCACGATAGCGTTGAGCACCGAGAACGCGAGCGCATAGATCGGCAGGCCCAGCGCCAAAGGCACAACCGCAATCTCTCCGATCACGATCGCGTAATTCGGATGACGGATGAAACGATAGGGCCCGCTTGCCACCAGCTTTTCGCCTGCCACCGCGATCACGCGGATCGTCCAGCGCCGCCCGAGTGTGGCGAGCACCCAAAAGCGTCCGATCTGAAGAAATATGAAGAGAACGAGGAAGACAGGCTCAACGGCATGATCATAGGCCAGCACCCACATCCCGAGGAGCCAGGCGGTATGCAAGAGTTGCATCAGCCGCAGATGCGACTGGCCGTATTCGACGCCGCCCGCCGCCAACAGGCGCGCTTCGTTCTGTTTCGCCCACCACAGCTCCACCACGCGTTGCACCGTGACGTAAGCGAGCAGGATCCAACCGGCATGCATCACAGATCGGCCACCACGAAATAAGCGGAAAAGCCCGGCCCAAAAGCCGCAAGCAGATGCCGCCCGCGCGCGCCGGCCTTCAGGGCGCGTTCGAGTACGAACAGCACGGTCGCCGACGACATATTGCCGTAGCCACGCAGCACCTCCCAGGAATGTTCGAGCTGTTGCGGCGCGAGCCCAAGCACCTGCTCGGCCGTTTCAAGAAGCCGCCGGCCGCCGGGATGAAACAGAAATCCGTCGAGGTCGGAAAGGCGGAAACCGTTGCGGGCGAGAAAATTCTCCACCGCCGGCTTGAGCTCCGCGCTCATCAGCGCCGGCAATTCCGGGCTGAGCACGATGCCAAAGCCGTCGTCTTTGATATCCCAGCCCATGATGTGCTCGGTGCCGCGCCAGCACCATTCGCCGACGGCGAGAATTCGCGGACCGGCGCCATTGGCATTGCCACCGGCGCCGTGCCCGCTGTGCCGTGTGTTGCGCAACAGCACGCCGGCCGCGCCATCGCCGAACAGCGATGTTGACACGAACATCGAGGGGCTCGGATCGTTGACGCGCATGCACAGGCTGCACAGATCGACGGTGAGAAACAGCACATGTGCACCGTCGCTCGCTTGCGCAAGCCGCGTGGCGCGCGCCAAGCCGGCAACGCCGGCGCCGCAGCCGAGACCGAACATCGGCAGCCGTTCGACGGTGGGCGACAGTCCGAGCCGGTTGATCAGCCTGGCGTCGAGGCTCGGCACCGCAAGCCCGGTCACAGTATTGGTCACGATCATGTCGATCGCGCTCAGTTCGATGCCGGCCGCTTCTGTGGTGTCGCGGGTGAGCTTTTCCAGAAGATCGAGCGCATTCTTCTGAAACGACGCGGTGCGTTCTTCCCAGCTGTGCGGTCGCAGATACCATTCGATCGGCTCGCAATTATAGCGCGTCTCGATGCAGGTATTGTCGTAGAGCCGCCACAGCTTTTTCAGGTGCGGATAAAGGTCCCGCGCGCGCACCGCGGCTTCGGCCTGGTTCAATTGATAAGGTGGGTTTGCCGTGGCAACTGAGAGAACTTCAACATCGAAGCCCGCAGCGACCGTATCGCGCGGCGCCGCCTTGACGATATCCAGCATGCAGAGGTCCCCGCGCTACAGTGACAGGTATAAACACCGGAATGGTTGGTGTTCGTCCCTCGCTGTTGTTTCTTCGCATCGGGACGCCTAATTAGGGCGGCATGAAGCAGGATTTGCGGCAAGATTTGCGGTCGATCCGCCGTGTCCCAGCAGCGCGCAGCCCAGTTCACGTCATCGGCGGCGGACTTTCGGGCGCGGAAGCGGCCTGGCAATTGGCGCGCCGCGGCGTGCCCGTGGTGCTGCATGAAATGCGGCCGCTTCACGCCACGCCGGTTCATAAAACCGGACAATTTGCCGAGCTCGTCTGTTCGAACTCGTTCCGCTCCGACGATGCCGAGGGAAGCGCCATCGGCGTGCTGCATGCCGAAATGCGCCGCTGCGGCTCGCTGATCATGCACGCCGCCGATGCCCACAAGCTGCCCGCCGGCAGTGCGCTCGCGGTCGACCGCGACGGCTTTGCCGCGGAGATCACGGCGGCGCTCGAAGCGGAACCGCTTGTTGACATCGATCGCGCGGAAGTGGGCGCGCCGCCCGCCGAATGGGACAGCGTGATCGTCGCCACCGGCCCGCTCACCTCGCCGGCGCTCGCCGAATTCATCCGCGAGCGGAGCGGCCAGGATGCGCTTGCCTTCTTCGATGCGATCGCGCCGATCGTGCATCGCGACTCGATTGATTTCGACGTGGTCTGGTTTCAATCGCGCTACGACAAGCCGGGCCCCGGCGGCTCCGGCGCCGACTACATCAACTGTCCGCTGACGCGCGAGCAGTATGAGGCATTCGTTGATGCGCTGTTGGCGGGCGACAAGACGGCATTCCAAGAATTCGAAATCGCGACACCCTATTTCGACGGCTGCCTGCCGATCGAGATCATGGCCGAGCGCGGGCGCGAGACACTGCGCCACGGGCCGATGAAGCCGTTCGGCCTCACCGATCCACGGCAGCCGGAGCGCAAGCCTTATGCCGTGGTGCAATTGCGCCAGGACAACAAGCTCGGCTCGCTGTTCAACATGGTCGGTTTCCAGACCAAGCTCCGCCACGGCGAACAGGCCCGCGTGTTCCGCACTATTCCCGGCCTTGAGCGCGCCGAATTTGCGCGGCTCGGCGGGCTGCACCGCAACACCTTCCTCAATTCGCCAAAGCTGCTCGATGAGACGTTGCGGCTCAACGCCGAGCCGCGGCTGCGCTTTGCCGGACAGATCACCGGCTGCGAGGGCTATGTCGAGTCCGCCGCCATCGGCCTTCTCGCCGGCCGCTTTGCCGCCGCCGAGCGGTGCGGCGAACGGCCGTTCGCGCCGCCGCCGTCGACCGCGCACGGCGCGCTCCTCGGCCACATCACCGGCGGCCATATTGAGACCATCGATGCCGGGCCCGGCTCGTTCCAGCCGATGAACGTCAATTTCGGCCTGTTCCCGCCGCTCGCTTCGCCGCCGACGCACGGCACCGACGGCAAGCGGCTGCGCGGCCCTGCCAAGGCCGTGGCCAAGAAGCGCGCGCTGTGCGCCCGCGCGCTCAAGGACCTCGAAACCTGGCTCGCCGGCGCCCTGCCGGCGGCGGCCGAATAGGCCAGTTTCCTCTTTGCCGCCTCATGCTCTAAAAGCTCGCGCATGAACGACACCGAACTCGGCGACCGCTGGCACAGCGGCACCATCCTCAAGCGTGACGTGTTTTCCACCATCGAGCGCGGCCGCTTCCGCACTGATGATGGCGATATCGATGCCGTGCTGCGCCGCCTCGACGAGGTGCCGTGGTGGAGCCGGCCGCTCGCCTATGAACTGTTCCGCCGCGAGAAGAAGGCGCTCGCCCGCGCCAAGCCGCTTAGCGTCGCGCCGCCGCTCCTCTTCGCCGGACGCCGCGCGCTGGTGCGCGGCTGGATCGACGGCGTGCCGTTGCATATCGCCAAGCCGCATGGCGACGCCGGCTATTTCCGTTCGGCCAAAACTGTGCTGCGCGCGCTGCATCGCGCCGGTATCGCCCATAACGATCTCGCCAAGGAGCAGAACTGGCTCTATGCGCAAGACCGGAACCAAGATAAGAGCCAAGACAAGAACGAAGACAAGAACGGCGCGCAACAGAGCCGCGCTTATCTTACCGATTTTCAGCTCGCCGCTTGCTTTCGCCGCCGCAGCCATTTGTTCCGCATCGCCTGCTATGAAGATTTGCGCCATCTCCTGAAACACAAGCGCCGCTATGCGCCCGACGCGCTCACCGCCGCGGAGCGCCGCGTGCTGGCGAGGAAAAGCCTCATCACCCGGATCTGGATGGCGACGGGAAAGAAGGTCTATTACGCCATCACCCGCGGCTTGAATTTCACCGACCGCGAAGGCCGCGGCTTGCGCTTCGTGCGCGATGCGCCCGAAATCGCGGCGCGGCTGCGCAGCAATCCATTAGTGCGCGACGTCGCCATCGTGCCCTTCCCCGATCGCCGCACCGGCACCGGCCTCTATGCCTTTGTCGAAGGCAGCGTGGGGGACGGCGAGCTGCTCGATTTTCTTGGGCAGACAAGGCCCGAGCATTTGCAGGTCGTCGATGCCCTGCCGCGCAATGCGCAAGGCGAAGTGCGCAGCGAAATTCTCGAACTGGTGGCGATGAACCAGCTCGATTTGATCGATCCCTTGCTCAAGAGCGATGCCGAGCGTGCCATTGTCGGCCGCATCGTCTCGGAGCGGCGCAATCTGCGCGACCGCTTCGCGTTCTGAGCTAGCTCGTTGCAATCTAATCCTGAACCGCGACGCCGCCGCGTTTGATCACATCGGCCCATTTGGCGATTTCGGATTTGACGAACGGCTCGATGTCGGCAAGCGGCATCTTCATCGGCGTGCCGGTGTCCTCGGTGATCCGCTTCTTCACGTCGGGATTGTCGAGCGCTTTCTGGATCTCGGCATAGAGCTTTTCGACGATCGGTCTCGGCGTGTTTTTCGGCGCCCAAAGCCCGAACCACACTTCGTAATCGTATTCCGGCAGGCCGGATTCCGCGACCGTCGGCACGTTCGGCAGAAGCGGCGAGCGCTCCTTGCCCGTCACCGCGAGCGCGCGCACGCTGCCGCCTTGGATCTGCCCCAAGGCGCTCGCGAGATTGTCGAAGAAGACCGGAGTCTGACCCGACATCACGTCGGCATAGGCCGGCGTCGCGCCGCGATAAGGAACGTGAGTCATCTTGATGCCGGCTTCGAGCTCGAACAGTTCGGTCGAGAGATGCTGTCCGGTGCCGTTGCCGCCCGAGGCGAAATTGATGTCGCCCGGCTTGGCCTTGGCCATCTCGATCAATTCCTTGATCGAATGCGCCGGGAAATTATTGCTGACCACGACCGCGAAAGGGAATGTCGCCAGCATGCCGACTGGCGTGAAATCGCGGATCGGATCGTAGGCCAGTTTGGTGAAGAGGCTCGGATTGACCGCCATATTGGCGGTGAGCCCGGTCAAGAGCGTATAGCCGTCCGGCGCGGCGCTGGCGGCGAAGGCAGTGCCGACCACCGTGCCCGCGCCCGCCTTATTCTCGACGACGAAGGGCTGGCCCATCTGGATCGAAAGCTGATTGGCGATAATGCGCGCGATGATGTCGGTGCCGCCGCCCGGCGGCTGGGCGACCACGATCGTCACCGGACGCGTCGGATAATCTTGCGCAAAGAGAGGACTGGAACAGAAGCCCGCAACCAAAAGCCCGGCGACAATCGCCACTGCACGCAATCGACGAAACATGTGTTCCCTGCCCTCTTCTTGCGCCTGTCGTCTTT
This sequence comes from Xanthobacteraceae bacterium, assembly GCA_035483735.1. Lineage (GTDB taxonomy): Bacteria > Pseudomonadota > Alphaproteobacteria > Rhizobiales > Xanthobacteraceae > BOG-931. The sequence goes on from DATHPQ010000161.1 coordinate 27,551, forward strand.
TTGCGACCGTAGCTGATAGTCCACAAGCTTCGCGGCTACAAGACGAGGCGGCGCGAAACGGCAAAAGCGCGTTGCGATGAATCAGCGCGACCCCTTCCCTGCAATCCCGGCCGTTCTCCCCTCGATTGCATTGATCTATGATTGAAATGACCGCGGTCATAACGCGGCGTGCCATGATGCGACAAACCAATGGCGCGACAAGCCAATGGCGCGACAAGAGTGTAACAAGGAGGACATCACATGCGGAGCTGGCCAATCGGGCTATCGCTCGTCGGACTTGGATTCGCGGCGCTGCTTGCCGGCCCGCCGACCTTTGCCCAGCAGCAGACGCCGCCCTTCATCAATTTCGAGTCCGTGCCGGATCCGCTCAAGCTGCCGGACAATATGTATTTCGGCGAAGTCAGCGGTATCGCGCTCAATTCCAAGGGACACATCTTCGTCTTGACGCGCGGCAATACCACCGGCCCGGCCTATGCCGCAGCAGCCGCAGAGCTTCTCGAATTCGGTCCCGACGGCAAATTTCTGCGCGAGATCGGCCACAATCTCTACGCCTGGTCCTTCGCGCATGCGGTGAAAGTCGATCGCCACGACAACATCTGGGTCACCGACAAAGGCTCGGACATGGTGATCAAATTCACGCCCGAGGGACGCGTCGCCATGGTGTTCGGGCGCAAGCAGGAAGCTTCCGACGAGGACACCGGGCCGTTGAAGCATCCGAAGCCCCCACTGCCCGCCGAACCAGGCCGCTTCCGGCAAGTGACCGATATCGCTTTCGACTCGGCCGACGACACCTTCATCAGCGACGGCTACATCAATTCGCGCGTCGCCAAGGTCGACAAGGACGGCAACTGGATCAAATCCTGGGGCGACCGCGGCGACGGTCCCGGCCAGTTCAACACGCCGCATTCGATCGCAACCGACAATAACGGCAATGTCTATGTCGCCGACCGCGGCAATCATCGTATCCAGGTGTTCGACAGTGACGGCAATTTCAAACGCCAGATGGTGATCGACGTGCCGGTGCCGCCCGGCGCAAAGCCCGCCATCGGCACTATTCCAAGCGAGGCGCAAATCGCCGGCGGCACGATGGCGCCGGGCTCACCCTGGGCGATCTGCATCACGCCCGGGCCGAACCAGGTGCTTTATAGCGCCGACGCGTGGCCCGGCCGCATCTACAAGCTGTCGCTCGATGGCAAGGTGCTGGGCATGCTCGGCCAAAGCGGCAAGCAGCTCAAGCAATTCGGCTGGATTCACGAACTCGCCTGCCCGTCGGAGAACGTGATCTGGGCCGCTGAGCTGTTGAACTGGCGGGCGCAGAAACTGATCCTGCACCCCTAGAGCATGATCCGGAAAAGCGGAAACCGCTTTTCCGAAAAGATCATGCTCAGTCAAAATGCTAGAGCGAAACCGCTTCGCTCTAGCCCGCGATCCGTGCCGGATTGCGCGACGCCCGCCAGATCAGCCATTGCCGCCGCCATGGCGACAAGACGGCGGGCGTAAACGGGTCGCCGCGCTCCAGACGATCGAGCGACGGACGCACCAGCGCCAGCGGAAGAAATGCCGGCAGTGCCTGGCGCGGCAATAGCGGTACACGGACCGCGGCAAGATGATTGCGGGCAAGCGCGCGTAATTCGCCAAGCGCGTCCTTCAATCCTGGCGTCGATTGACCGGCAAAGACTTGGTTCGGCGTGACCTCATGCCGCTCGAGAATTTCAAGCGGCACATAGAGCTGATTGCGCGCGGCGTGAATGGGTAGCGACTGCAGCAGCTGCGTGACCGTTTCGGCGATGCCGGCGGGCTCGGTCACGGCTTCCGCAACGTCGCCGCCAAGAATTTGCGCCGCCATGGCAAACAGCGACGACGACGTTTGCTTTGCATAGGTTTCGAGAGCGGCAATATCGATCATCGGCTCGTCGTAAAGATCAAAGCGGCGCGCCTCGATCAGATCGAGTAAAGGGCCAGTCGCGAGCCGATGCTGCGCGATCGTGGCGAGGAGCGCCGCGGCGACCGGATTGGCGCCCGCCTCTCCGTCCCGCTCGCCGCTCAGCACATCGGTCCACCATTGCAGGCGGATTTCACCTGGCAAAGGCTCCCGCGCCGCGTCGCGCACGCGCATCACTTCGAGATTGAAAGCATAGAGCGCGTGCAGCGCGCCGCGATGTTGCGCAGGCGCAAACAGCGAAGCTAGAAAGCGGTCGCGGTCGGCCTGACGAACCAGCTCGGCGCAATAGGCAAAGGCGTCCTGCATGATCGAGCTTTACCATCATTCAACGGCGATCAGGCCCGCGCCGACGCGGCGGCCTTCCATCTGCATCACATTGTAGGTGCGCACCGCAGGTCCCGTCGCCATGGTGTCGACCGAGACATGTACGTCGCGGAATTTCGCCCGCAGCGGTGCCGGCAAGGTCCACGGCACTGCGCCGACGCCGAGAATGAAGAAATCAAGCTCGCCGGCGCGGGCCAAGACCGGCGCAAGCGTCGCGTCGGTGATATCGGCCGGCGTCGTCACCGGCCAGGCCCACATGCCGTCCGGCAGGCACAACAGCGAGCCGCGATGCGACATGTCGGCGAAACGGAAGCCGCCACCGCCATGGGCTTCGATCGGGGTCTGGCGCGGAAGGTGGCGGCCGACCGCTTCCACTAGCGCACGTCCCGGAAAAGTGGGCACCGGTTTTCCGATAAGGACAGGCGCAAAATCAAAATTCTACCGCCGCGTTCGCGCGCGCTGCGGCGCTTGTGCGCGCGCCGGCGTCGCCGGCGCGGTGGGCGGCGCTTCGGTCTCTTCCGGCTCCTGACCGCCGGTGCGGTTGGCGCCGACGCCGAGATAGATCAGGATCGGCGACGCAATGAACACCGAAGTATAGGTGCCGACCAGCACCACGCCGAACATCATGGTGGCGGTGAAGCTGTGAATGGCCTGGCCGCCGAACAACAGCAGCGCGAGCAGCGACATCGCCACCGTGACGTGGGTGATGATCGAGCGCGACAGCGTCGCATTGACCGAGGCATTCAGCAGATCCGGCATCGGCATGCGCTTATAGCGGCGCAGCATTTCGCGGATGCGGTCGTAGATCACCACCGTATCGTTGAGCGAATAGCCGAGAATGGTCAGCAGCGCGGCGATGCTGGTGAGATCGAAGTCGATATGCGTCAGCGACATGAAGCCGACCGTGAGCACCAGATCGTGCACGTTGGCGATCATGGCGCCGAGCGCGAACTGCCATTCGAAGCGGAACCACAGATAGATCAGGATGGCAAAGATCGCGAGTACCAGCCCGATCGTGCCGTAGGACAAAAGCTCGGTGGAGACGCTCGGCCCGACCACCTCGACACGCCGGTAATCGACCGCGTCGCCCAAAGCATCATGGACCTTCTGCACGGCGTCCTGCTGCGCCTGGTCGCCGCCCGGCTGTTCGGAAATACGAATGAGAACGTTGTCGGGACTGCCGAATTGCTGCAATTGGAAATCGCCGAGCTTAAGCCCGCCGATGGTCGCGCGCATTTTGGCGAGATCGGCCGGCCCGGCCTTGTTCTGCACCTCCATCAGCGTGCCGCCGACGAAGTCGATACCGAAATTCAAGCCGTGAAAGAAGAAGAGCGCGATCGCCGCAATCGACAGCAGCGCCGAAACGGGAAAGCTGATGCGCCGGAAGCGCATGAAGTCGAATTTGGTATTGTCCGGAACGATGCGAAGCAGGCGCACGAGATTTCTTTCAAATCGCTAGATCGGCACGACGCGCGGCCGGTACAGGCGGACCCAATAAGCCACGATAAGGCGCGTCAGCGTAAACGCAGTAAACAGGGTCGTGAGAATGCCGACGCCGAGCGTCACGGCGAAGCCGCGCACCGGCCCGGTGCCGATATAGAACAGCACCGCCGCGGCGATGAAGGTGGTGATGTTGGAATCGAGAATTGTCGCGAGCGCGCGCGAGAAGCCGGCGTCGATGGCATTGATCGCGGTGCGCCCTGCCCGCGCCTCTTCGCGGATGCGCTCGTAGATCAGCACATTGGAATCCACCGCGATGCCGACCGTGAGCACGATGCCGGCGATGCCGGGCAGCGTCAGCGTCGCCCCCAGAAGCGACAGCACGCCGAAGATCATGGCGACATTGATGGCAACGGCGATATTGGCGAACAGGCCGAACAAGCCATACGTCGCCAGCATGAAAACGATGACCAAGGCCGCGCCGACATAGGCCGCGCGCTCGCCGGCATTGATTGAATCCTGGCCGAGCCCCGGTCCCACGGTCCGCTCCTCGACAACCGTGAGCGGCGCCGGCAGCGCGCCCGCGCGCAGCAGAACCGCAAGTTCGTTGGCCGATTGCACAGTGAAATTGCCGGTAATTTGTCCGGAGCCTCCGGTGATCGGCGTTTGAATGACCGGAGCCGAAATGACTTTGTTGTCGAGCACGATGGCGAACGGCTTGCCGACATTTGCGGATGTAACGTCGGCAAATTTCCGCGCGCCGGAGGAATTAAAGCGAAACGTGACAACCGGCTGACCGGTCTGCTGGTCGAAGCTCGGCTGCGCGTCGGTGAGATCGGCGCCCGAGACCAGCACGCGCTTTTCAACCAGATATGGCTCGCCCTGTTCGCCCGGCAGAACTTCCGAATCCTGAGGATGCGCATCCTGCGCCTGCTCGGGCGTCATCGACATGTCGACCATGCGGAAATCGAGCTTCGCCGTCTGGCCGATGACTTTCAGGAGTTCCGAGGGATCCTGCAGGCCCGGCACCTGCACCAGAATGCGGTCGGCGCCTTCGCGCTGAATGGTCGGCTCGACAAGGCCGAGCCCGTTGACGCGCCGCTGCACGATCTCGATCGACTGATCGACGGCTTGGCGCACGCGCTCGACCACTGCCGGCTCGCTCGGCGTTAGCGTGATCGTGTTGCCGTTATTGCTGACATCGAGGGTGCGCTGTCCAGTAGTGGCGAGAATGCCGGCCATCGGCTGCGACAGTCCGCGCAATTTGCTCAAGGCATTGTCGATATCGGTGTCGCGGGTGATGTGGACTTCGACGCCGTTGCCGCGAATGGCGCGGCCGGTGAACGGAATGCGCGCCTCGCGCAGCACGCGCAAGACATCGTCATAGGCTGCCTGCAATTGCTCTTTGCGCACGGCATTGGTGTCGACTTGCAGCAAGAGGCTCGAGCCGCCTTGCAGGTCGAGGCCGAGCACCACATGGCGCTGCGCCCAACTCGGCCAGGTCTTGACCATGCGCTCGGGGAAGAAATTGGGCACGGCGAACAGGCACACGACCAACGCCGTGAGCAAGATTGCCGCAGCCTTCCCCCGCGTGAAGAACAACATGGACCCAGATATTCCTTAAGTTAGGCTCGCGCCAACTTACATTTGCGCCTTGCGTTTGCACCCCTTGCCCGCCGTTTCCGCTAGCAAGGAAATGGCGCGGTTATGCGGCGCTGTCGTCCTTCACCGGCTCGCCCTTGGCGCGCACTTCCGTGACCATGGAGCGCATCTGCCGCACGCGCACGCCGTCGGAGATTTCGACTTCGATTTGATCGTCGTCGACCACTTTGGTCACTTTGGCGACAAGCCCGCCATTGGTGATCACGGTGTCGCCGCGGCGCAGCGCCTTCACCATGGCCTGATGCTGCTTCAGCTTCTGCTGCTGCGGGCGGAACACCAGGAAATACATGATGCCGACGACCATGATCACCATCCAGATCGGGCTCTGGAATGACAGGAAGTCGGTGGCGGCGGCGCCTTGCGCGAACGCTGGCGTAATGAACATAGCTCCTCCGAGGGGCGGCAGTAGAGCGCGCCGCCCGGATTGAAGGGCCGCTTTTGCGCGCAAAATCGCGCGGACTATAGCGGCCGCGCCCCCAATTGCAACGCCGGGGGCGCGCACGCCCCCGCGGCGCGGAACGCTTGCGGGCATCTCCCGGCCCCGCTAAGGGAAGCGCGGTAAACCGGTATTAAAATGGCCAAATCTCCCTCGCAATCGCGCAAAAAGGCGGCCAAACCGCCCGTCAAAACCGCTAAACCCGGGCCCAGCCTTGCCGGCAACGGCAGCGGCGATCTCGCCGACCCCGCCCATCTCCTGGCGCGGATTGCCGGCGCCCTGGAGCGGCTCGCGCCCGCGCCCAAGCCCGCGCTCGACTTCTCGGTCACCGAGGCTTTCGTCTGGCATCCGGAAAAACAGCAGCTGGCGCCGGTTCGCCGCGTCAACCGTGTCGACATGTCGCTCCTTAAAGGCATCGAACGGGTGCGCGATCTATTGGTCGAAAATACCGAGCGCTTCGCGCGCGGCCTGCCGGCGAACAATGCGCTGTTATGGGGCGCGCGCGGCATGGGCAAATCCTCGCTGGTCAAGGCCGCCCATGCTTCGGTCGGCGCCGCTTATCCGCAAGCCGGCCTGAAACTCATCGAGATCCATCGCGAGGATATCGAATCGCTGCCGGAACTGATGGCGCTGATGCGCAATGCGCGCGAGCGCTTCATCGTGTTCTGCGACGATCTCTCGTTCGACGCCGAAGACACGTCGTACAAGTCGCTCAAGACCATGCTCGAAGGCGGCATCGAAGGCCGGCCGGAAAACGTGATCTTCTACGCCACGTCCAACCGCCGCCATTTGCTGGCGCGCGAAATGGTCGAGAACGAACGCTCGACTGCGATCAATCCCGGCGAGGCGGTCGAAGAAAAAGTCTCGCTCTCCGACCGCTTCGGCCTGTGGCTCGGTTTCCACCGCTGCAGCCAGGATGAATATCTCGCGATGGTGGAAGGCTATGTCGAGCGTCACCGCATTCCGATCGCGCCCGACGAGTTGCGCCGCGAGGCGCTCGAATGGGCGACGACGCGCGGCGCCCGCTCGGGCCGTGTCGCCTGGCAATATGTGCAGGATCTGGCGGGCAGGCTCGGCGTGAAAGTCGGAAGTTAAGCGCCGCTCAAATATTGCGCCGGATCGACCGGCGTCGCGCCTTTGCGGATCTCGAAGTGCAATTGCGGCGAGGTGACATTGCCGGTCTGGCCGGAATGCGCGATCACCTGCCCGCGCTTCACGCTGTCGCCGCGCTTGACCAGGATGTCGCTGGCATGCGCGTAGGCGGTGACAAAGCCGTTGGCGTGACGCACCAGCACCAGATTGCCGTAGCCTTTGAGCTCGTTGCCAGCATAAGCGACGACGCCGTCCTCGGACGCTTTGACCGGCGTGCCTTCCGGGACCGCGAGATTGATGCCGTCGTTCTGCAAGCCGTTCGGCTTCGGGCCGAAGGCCTGGATGACGCGGCCGCGCACCGGCCAGCGGAAGCCCGGCCCTTCGCCGGCATCGGCGGTCTTCGCCGTGGTGTCGGAGACCGGCGCGGTTGCGGTCGGCGCGGCAACGCGGGCACTCAGCGGCGCATCTCGGCTTGCAAGATTCGGCCCGCCGGATTGCGTGATCGCCGGCTGCGTGCGCGGCGGCGCCGACATCGGCGCGGACATCGCGGGTGGTGCCGGCGACATCGGCGCCGCTGACGCCACATTTGTCGGGCGCTGCGGCCCGCGCATGTCGGGAATAACGATGCGGTCGCCGACGCGCACCAGGGTTGTCGGCGGAATGTTGTTGACCTTGGCCAGCACCATCACCGGCTTGTTGTACATCCGTGCGATGCTGTTGAGCGTCTCGCCGGGCGCGACGACATGCACGCTCGACGGCGCAGCGAGCGCCGTGCGCGGCGGGCCGACCGGCGCGGCCACCGACGCCACGCTCGATGTGTAGCGCGGCTCCGCGGCCAGATTGGAATTCGCCCCAGGGGTCGTGTGATAGCGCGGGATCACGAGATGCATGCCGGGATGCACCATCGCCGGGCTCGTGATGTTGTTGGCCTGCATGATCGCCGACGCCGGCACGCCGTGCCGGTGCGCGATGATTTCGATGGTCTCGCCGGGCTCGACCGTGATCGGCGTGCCGCCTTCCCAGGTCCACGCCGGTGGCGGGGGCGGCGGAGGCGGCGCGATCGAGCCGGTCACTTCGCCATTAGGCGCCCGATAGGAGCTCGCATAGGAACCCATGCCGTGGCCGCCGCCGGACGTGCCTTGATCGGCGCTCGCGACTTGCGGCAACGGACGGCTCTCGACGTGGCTTGATTGGATGGAACCTGTGACGTCGCCGTGCGCGGCCGGTGGATTGCTGGAGCCGAATCCTTCGTTGAAGCGGCCGGAATCGACGCTACAGCTCGCAACTCCGATGCCGATTAACGAAATGGCAACCAGCTGCGGCCAGCTGGCCGACCGACGCGATGCGGACATGGTTACTCACTCGAACGCAATACACAGGAAAGCGACTAAACATCGTTGGGGTAAACAGGGGTTTAAGTGGCGCGGCGAATTTCACGAAATTCCCGCGTGTGTCTTTGGAGTTACAGTTCGCGTGCTTTGCCCGGAAGAAGCGGCACAAAGCGAACGGCGACGAGATCGTCACGCGTCAATTCGCCGTTCGGCAATTTGGTGAGCTTGACGAGGCGCTGCGCGCCGTTAGGCGGGCCGATCGGCAGCATCATTTTGCCGCCGTCGGCAAGCAGCGCCACCAGCGGCTGCGGAATATCTTCGGCCGCGGCCGTCACCATGATGCGATCGAACGGCGCGGTATGCGTCATGCCGGCGGCGCCGTCGCCAACTAAAATGGTGACATTGGTATAGCCGAGCGTGCGCAGCCGATCGCGCGCGGTGTCGGCGAGCGTGCGGTAGCGCTCGATGCTGGTCACCTCGCGCGCCATCCGCGACAGGATCGCGGCCTGATAGCCCGAGCCGGTGCCGACCTCGAGCACGCGATGCCGCGGTTCGACATCGAGCTGTTCGGTCATGTAGGCGACGACGTAGGGCTGGCTGATGGTCTGGCCGCAGGCGATCGGCAGCGCCTGGTCGGCATAGGCGTTCTCGGTGAAGGCCGCGTCGACAAAATATTCGCGCGGAACTTCGTCCATTGCGCGCAGCACCGCCTTATCGCTGATGCCGCGCCGCCGCAACGCCAGCTGAAACTCCATGCGCTCTACGTCGGCAGCCGGAACTTCCGCCACAATGCCCTCGCACCAAATTATTTGCGCGCAAATGCCGCAAGGCCAAAAGGAACAAACAGCGCCGCCCGGCGTTAACGGGCTCGAACGGGGACCTGTCCACGACGGCAGAATTAGCTTTAAATGGAGTCGGCAAGCTGCGAAAGCTATTATAATTTCGCCGTGAATATCGTGGCTTGTGTCATCGTTCGGGTTTGCGTGAATGTCGGGGTTTGCGTGACTAGTCGGGGTTTGAATGTCATCACCGGGTAAGCGCGTTCTCGTCGTCGAGGACGAGATGATGATCCGCATGCTGCTCGAGGGCATGCTGGATGATCTGGGTCATACCGTTGCCGGCGAAGCCGGCGCCATCGACGAAGCGCTCGCGCTCGCCAAGAAAGCGGACTTCGACATCGCTTTGCTCGACGTCAATCTCAACGGCCGCTCGATCACGCCCGTGGTCGAAGTCTTGATCAAGCGCGGCCTACCCTTCGTGTTCGCAAGCGGCTATGGCGAACGCGGCGTGCCGGAGCCCTATCGCGGCTCACCCACCTTACAGAAGCCGTTTCAGGTCGAGGCGCTCGCCGAAGCGATCGCGGCGGCCTCCGGGCCTTAATTCAAGATCATGCTCGAACGAGAAATCTAGGGCAGCGAACTCGCCTTTTCGAACAATTCGGCAAGCCGCGCCATGGTCGGATCGTCGGTGATGTCGATCTTGAGCGGCGTCACCGCGATGCGGCGATCTTCGAGCACCGCGACATCGGTGCCATGCTCGGGATCGATCTTCATCTGCTGCGAATAGGCGATCCAGTAATAAGGATTGTGCCGGCCATCGAGACGCTTCTCGATGTGCAGCCGTTCCTGCCGCCGGCGGCCGAGTGGCGCCAGCACGATGCCCTTGACGTCTTCCGGCGCGCAATCAGGAAAATTCAGGTTGACCAGAACATCCCGGCGCAGGCCGTTGCCGAGGACACGCTTGATGATATCGGGCGCATGGCGCAAGCTGGTTTCCCAATACGGCGGCTTGCCGCTGCGCGATTTGTAGGACTGCGACAGCGCGATTGACGGAATGCCGAGCAGCGCGCCTTCCATGGCGCCGGCGACGGTGCCGGAATAGATCACGTCCTCGCCGACATTCCGGCCGCGATTGACGCCCGAGAGCACGAGATCGACCTGCTTGCCGTCGAGCACGTGGCGCACGCCCATGATAACGCAATCGGTCGGCGTGCCGCGCACGGCATAGCGGCGGTCGCCGATCTGGCGCAGCCGCAAGGGATCGTTCAGCGACAGTGAATGCGCCACGCCCGATTGATCGTGCTCCGGCGCCACCACCCAGACGTCATCGGACAGCGTGCGCGCGATCTCGGCGCAGATATCGAGGCCTTCGGAATGGATGCCGTCGTCGTTGGTGACCAGAATTCGCATATCAGTTCGCTTCTATTTTCTTCATTCCGCCCATATAGGGCAGCAATGCGTCGGGCACCGTGATCGAGCCGTCGGCATTCTGATAATTTTCCAGCACCGCGATCAACGCTCGGCCGACGGCGACGCCGGAACCGTTGAGCGTGTGGACGTGGCGCACCTGGCGGCCTTCCTTGGTGCGATAGCGCGCATTCATGCGCCGCGCCTGGAATTCGCCGCACACCGAGCACGACGAGATCTCGCGATACATGTTTTGCCCAGGGAGCCATACTTCGATGTCGTAGGTCTTTTGTGACGCGAAGCCCATGTCGCCGGTGCACAGCGTCATCACGCGATAGTGCAGTTCGAGCCGGCGCAACACTTCCTCGGCGCAAGCGAGCATGCGCTCGTGCTCGTCCTTGGATTGCTCGGGTGTGGTGATGGAGACAAGTTCGACCTTGGTGAACTGATGCTGGCGGATCATGCCGCGCGTATCCTTGCCGGCAGCGCCGGCCTCGGCGCGAAAGCACGGCGTGCAGGCAGTAAGCCGCATCGGCAATTGCGCTTCGTCGATGATGGATTCGCGGACGAGATTGGTCAGAGAAACTTCGGCGGTGGGGATGAGCCACAGACGGTTTAGGATTTCCCCCATTCGATGGTCAAAACGCTTGTCACCTAGCTCGCCTCGGTCAAACTCCTCCGTCGTTTGACGAAGCGCCTCAGTGTACATCTCCGTCGTGGTAGCAACGAACTGGTCATTTTGGAATTTTGGCAATTGGGCTGTGCCAAACATTACGTCGTCGCGAACCAACAACGGCGGCGCGACTTCGGTGTAATTGTGCGGCTCACTCGTATGTATATCGAGAAAGAACTGCCCGAGCGCTCGCTCAAGCCGCGCCAATCCTTTCTTCAAAACCACAAACCGCGCGCCAGAAAGCTTCGCCGCCGTCTCGAAATCCATCTGGCCGAGCGCTTCGCCGAGCTCGAAATGCTGCTTCGGCGTGAATGCGTATTCGCGCTTGGCGCCGAAGCGGTGATGCTCGACATTGTCGCGCTCGTCCTTGCCGTCGGGCACTTCGGGTAGCGGCAGATTGGGAATTTGCGCGAGCGCCTCGTCGAGCGCCTTGGAGGCCTCTTTTTCTTCCGCCTCCATTTTTGGGATCGAGTCTTTCAGCATCGAGACTTCGGCGAACAAGCCCGCCGCCTTCTCTTCGTTCTTGCTGCGCTTGGCTTCGCCGATTTCCTTCGACGCGGCGTTGCGGCGGGCCTGGGCGGTTTCGAGCTCGAGAATCTTGGCGCGGCGCTTCTCGTCGAGCGCGATCAGGCGCTTTGATTCCGGCGCCAGTCCGCGGCGCTTCAGCGCGGCGTCGAAAGCGTCAGGGTTGTCGCGAATGGCGCGGATGTCGTGCATGAACTTTTTCCCGCGTCATGGCCGGACTTGTTCCGGCCATCCCGTCTTTGCCGCCTCGACGTTTAAGACGTGGATGCCCGGGTCAAGCCCGGGCATGACGAATCAACAGCTAACAATACGCGGAACCTACTCCGCGGGCTTGGCCGCGGCGGCGGCGCGTTCGGCCGCCATGCGCTTTTCGACCATGCGCACCGACCAGACCGAGCCCTCGTAGAGCGCGATCAAGGGCAGTGCAAGCGACATTTGGCTGAGCACGTCGGGCGGCGTCAGCACCGCGGCGATGACAAAGGCGATGACGATGAAATAGCGCCGTTTCGACCGCAGCATATCGGAGGTGACGATGCCGACCCGTCCGAGCAGTGTCAGAATCACCGGCAGCTGGAAGGCGATGCCGAAGGCCAGGATCAGCTTCATCATCAGCGAGAGATAATCTTCGACCTTCGGCAAAAGCTGAATGGTCGCCTCACCTGGGCCGCCCATCTGCTGCATGCTGAGCGAGAACCGCGCCAGCAACGGCCAGACCACGAAATAGACCACCGCGGAGCCGAGCACGAAGAACACCGGCGTGGCGATCAGGTAAGGCAGAAAGGCCTGCTTCTCGTTGCGGTAGAGACCGGGCGCGACGAACATATAGATCTGCGTCGCTATCACCGGGAACGCGATGAAAGCGGCGCCGAACAGCGATAGCTTAAGCTGCACCACGAAATATTCGAGCAGGCCGGTATAGATGAATTTCGAGTTTTCCGGTCCGGCGACCCAGATATAGGGCCAAGTCAGCACGTTATAGATGTGGCGGGCAAAGAAGAAGCAGACGATGGCGGCGAGAAAGAATGCCGCAAGCGCCTTGATCAGCCGCGACCGCAGCTCGATCAGGTGATCCATCAAAGGCGCCTTGGTGGCCTCGATCGCCTTGTCTTCGTCTTCGCTGCTCATCCGGTGCGCTCTGTGCTCCCCGGCGTCGCAATCGCGGCTGGTTCGGGCTTAAGCTCCGGTGCCGGTAGCGGCGCCGGCTCGGCCGCGGCGACCTCGCTCGCGCTCGACTCGGCAACGCTCGACTCGGTCACGCTTGATGCTTCACGGCTTGTTGCCTCAGGATTTGGCGCAGGCGTATTTTGCTCGGTGCCTGTCATCAGTTCGAGCGGCTTCTTGGCAAAATCCTTGTCCAGATCTTTGCCGATATTCTCGACGTCTTCGCGCGCGCTTTTCAGCGGATCGTAGCTCTTGATGTCGTGAGCCATGTCGTCGACCTGTTTCTTCAGGTCGGCCACCTCGGCTTCGCGCATCGCTTCTTGAAACTGGTTTTGAAATTCGGCGGCCATGCCGCGGATTTTGCGGGTGTATTGCCCGAGCGTGCGCATCACCCCGGGCAATTCCTTCGGACCGATGAAAACCAAGGCGACGATGCCGATGAGAAGGAATTCGGTCCAACTGATGTCGAACATGAAATGAACTCCGGCGGCGTCACCCGCCGATCATTCCCCGCGGCGGCCGCGATCGACGCGAGAGCGCCAGGGCAGCGAGATTCCCTTAGACCTTGCTCTCGGATTTCTTGAGATCGGCGGCGGCCTGATGGTCGATGGTCTTCATCGAGTCCGGCTTGGCGGGCGTAGCTTCCGCTTCATCGTCGGACATGCCCTTCTTGAAGGCTTTGATGCCTTTGGCGACATCGCCCATCATGTCGGAAATCTTGCCGCGCCCGCCGAAGACGAGAAGCAGGACTGCGCCGACAATCAACCAGTGCCAGATGCTGAGCGAACCCATTGAATTCCTCCGTCCGCCGCAGCGCGGCGGCCATACGCAGATTTAGCCAGAAACTAGGCGTCGAGCCCCGCAAAAACAAGCGCGGCGGTAAAGCCGCCGCGCCGCAGCCATAAAGCGTGTGAAGTTAACCCTACGCCACCGCGTTTCCGGGCAATTGATTGCCGAAACGGCGGTTTATTCCTCGCCGCTCGGCGCGCGCGGCACCAGGCCAAGGTCGAGGTCGCCGGGCTCGAGCGGGTCCTCGTCGTCGCGCAGCGCTGGATCGTCGGAGGGAACCGGCACCGAGAACTCGGCCGGCAGCGTCGCGTCGACAATGCCCGCGCCCTTGAGCTCGTCGAGGCCGGGCAGATCGGTCAGCGCTTCGAGCCCGAAATGCGACAGGAACGCCTCGTTGGTGCCATAGGTCACCGGCCGGCCCGGCGCCTTCCTGCGGCCGCGCAGCCTGATCCAGCCGGTCTCGAGCAGCACGTCGAGCGTGCCCTTGGACGTCGAGACGCCGCGGATCTCCTCCACCTCGGCGCGCGTCACCGGCTGGTGATAGGCGACGATGGCGAGCGTCTCGATGGCGGCGCGCGACAATTTGCGCGTGACCACGGATTCGTGCGTCAAGAGCCAAGCGAGATCGCTCGCGGTGCGCATCGTCCACTTGCCGCCGACGCGCACCAGATTGACGCCCCGCGAAGCATAATCCTGCTGCAATTGCGTCAGCAGCGCCTTGACATCGACGCCGTTCGGCAGCCGCGCCGCGAGAACCTTTTCGTCGAGAGGCGCCTCGGCGGCAAACAGCAAAGCCTCGAGAATGCGCAATTGCTCGGCGCTCACCGCCGCGCTCTCCTCATGAGTCTGCTTACCGCCTTCGATCACACGCATCTCCGCGACATTCCCCATCGAATTTTGCTCCCTCTTACGCATTCCCAGATTCCGCAGACATCCCACCGCCACCGCCATCGCCGCTGGTCACTCCGCCTGCGCCGTTGCCGGCCAAATGACCGTTGGTGTCCGCACCCTGCTTCTTGCGCAGATAGAGCGGCGTGAACGAGCCTTGCTGATGGGCTTCGAGGTGGCCCTCACGGATCAATTCCAGCGCGGCGGCAAAAGTCGACGCCAGCACGGTCGGTACCATCGCCGGCTCGACCAGATAGGCGACGAGATATTGGTCGAGCGGGCTCCAGTCCAAGGACTGCCCGATCAGCTTCTCCAGCGCCGCGCGCGCTTCCGCAAGCGACCACACCGTGCGCTTGCGCACGCGCACGAAAGAGCGCGCCTTGGTCTGGCGCCGGCTGGCATAGGCCGAGAGCAGATCGTAGAGCGTCGCCGTCCATTCCGGCTTGGTGATTTCGGCAATCGGCTCGGGCTGCCCCCGCGCGAACACATCGCGGCCGAGCTGCGGCCGGTTGAGCAATTGATCGGCGACATGGCGGATGCCTTCGAGCCGGCGCAGCCGCTGCGCCAGCGCGTTCGCCAGGTCCTCGGCGCTGACGCCGTCGGGCGCATGCAGCTCGGGCAGCAGCAGCCGCGATTTCAGGTAGGCGAGCCACGCCGCCATGACCAGGTAATCGGCGGCGAGTTCGAGCCGCATCTTCCGCGCCGCTTCGATGAAGGCGATGTACTGGTCGGCGAGCGCCAGAATGGAAATCTTGGCGAGATCCACCTTCTGCTGCCGCGCCAAGGTCAGCAGCAGATCGAGCGGGCCTTCAAAACCCTCGACATCGACGACGAGCGCCGGCTCGTCAGTCGCCCGCTCCGGCAACTGCGCTTCGAATTCCTGAATGCTCGCTTCGTCGGTGTTCATGCGCAACCATTCACGCTGAATAGGGCGCGCGAGACCCTTGAGCAGTCCACGCGCCCGCCGTGAGATCGGAAAACTCGGCCCGGCTTGCGGCGGTGTCGATCGGCGCCGCGGGCTGGCGCGCCGCGAGCGCCAAGTCCGCCCGGCGCGCCGCGGCGCCCGCGAGCAGCGGCGCCTGCCCCGCCACTGCCGTCATCTCCGACATCTTGCCGTTACAATGCAAGACCATGTCGCAACCCGCTGCAATCGCTGCCTTCGTGCGCTCACCAAGCGACCCCGACAGCGCGCCCATGGAAACGTCGTCGCTCATCAAAAGCCCTTGGAAGCCAATGGAATTACGAATCACTTCCCCCACTATAGAGGCGGAACTGGTGGCCGGGGCGACCGGGTCGATGGCTGTGAACACAACATGCGCAGTCATCCCCATCGGCAAGGCGGCAAGCGGGCGAAATGCGGCAAAATCGGTGGCTTCTAAGGTCGCCCGATCGGTATTGACCACCGGAAGCCGCTGATGGCTGTCGGCCGTGGCGCGCCCATGGCCGGGAATGTGCTTGAGCACCGGCAAAACCCCGCCCTCAAGCAGCCCGGCTGCGATCGCCCCGCCAATGGCCGCCACTTTGGCCGGTTCCGTGCCATAGGCCCGGTCGCCAATGATGGGATCGGACCCCGCGACCGGCACGTCGGCAATCGGCGCGCAATCGACGTCGATGCCGAAACGCGCGAGATCGACGGCCATGAGGCGGGCGCCGAGCTTGGCCGCGCGCAGGCCGGCGTCGCGATCCCGGTCGTAAATCGCGCCATAGGCGGCGCCCGGGGGATAATTCGGGCATAGCGGCGGCTTGAGCCGCTGCACCCGTCCGCCTTCCTGGTCGATCAGAACCGGCGCCTCTCGGCCCAACGCCGCGCGGGCCTCCTCGACCAGCCGCCGCAGCGATTGCCCATCACCGACATTGCGCGCGAACACGATGAGGCCCCACGGTTGGGCCTCTTTGAGAAATTGGCGCTCCTCCGCTGTCAGCGAGGCGCCCGCGACACCGGTGATGAAAGCGCGCATGTTCGGCCGCTTGGAGCATGATCCGGAAAAGTGGGAACCGGTTTTCCGAAAAGATCATGCTCAATCAAAATGCTAGAGCGAAAGAGCTGTCGCTCTAGCCTGCGGCGCGCGCGAGGGTCAAGCGCTCCCAGGCCTGAAAAGCCGTGAAGTCCCCGCCTTAATTGCGCTGCACCAGGCAGCTGCCGCCGGCGGCTTTGAGGCTCGAGCACATCTGTGCCGCCTCTTCGGCCGAGCCATAGGGGCCGACCAGGGTGCGGTAGTAGATGCCCTTGTCGCCAAGATCGACCTGGCGGACGGTTGCCGTGCGGCTGCCGAGCTGGGCAGGATATTTGGCCTGCAGCCCGTGATAGGCCGACTGCGCTTCAGCCTCGCTCCGTTGCGACGACACTTGCACCGAATAGCCGCCGCCAGCTGCGGCAGGCGCGGGCTCTGCCGCTGCTGCTGGCGCGGCAGGATGCGCGAGCGCGGTCCGGGTCCGCGAAGTGTCGGCGCTGGCTTGGCTTCCTTGGCCGCCTTGCGAGGGCACGATCGACAGCGGCCCATTGCCGCCTTGTCCCGCTTGGCCGCCTTGTCCCGCTTGGCCGCCTTGCGGCGCGCCTCCTGGCCTGGGCGCGACCGGCCGCGCGGCCGGGGCTGCCGCATCGGCGCTGTCCGGTTGTCCGGCATGAATGGCGACGGTGCGGATCTTCTTCGAGCCGCTGGTGCCGGCCACCGGCGCGGCCATCTGCGCCTGCCCGCTTTGGTCCGGTGTGGCTTGCGCGGGCGGCGCGGCGGACCCGCCATAGACTGGCGCGGCGCCAGCCGGGCCGAGTTGCATCGGAACGCCGGCGGCGCCGCCGGATGCGGACGCGATCGAGCCGGGCATGTTCTGCCCGGACTGGGCCTGACCCGTCATGGACGACTGCAATCCGGCATTGGGATCAGGAAAAACCGGAATGGTCGAAACCACCCGCGGCGTACTCGCCGGCACCGGCACATCGACTGGCCTCTCCTCGCGCGACACCAGTCTGTCCGGCGAATTGTTCGCCGCCTGGCCGGACGCATTCGCGGCACTGCCGGCGGGGACGATCTTGTTCGGCGTGCCGTCGGCTTTGATGATCGGGGGCAGCGCCGGCAGCATCGAGCCGCCGAACATCGCGCGATAGCTGAAGGCGCCGGCGGTGCCGAGCACCATCAGACCCAGCAGCGCTGCGAAGATGGCAAAGCCCCGGCGCTTGCGCGGAGGCGCGTCGTCTTCCTCATAGTCCTCGAGCTCATAGGACTGATCGTCCTCGCTGTGCCCCTCTTCGGCATAATCATCATAACGATCGTCGCGCCGATTATCGCGCCGCGCGTCGCGCCCGCGCGGCAGGAATGCCGGCAGATCTTGGATCGGATCGTGCGCGTCGTCATAGCGCGGGTGATCTTGATAGCTTGGCTGATCGTCATAGGCCTGTGCGTCATGGCCCTGCGCATCGTAGCGCTGTGGCTGTACCGCATAAGGATCGGGCTGTTCGTATTCGGCATTGTAGGACGGCGGCGCCGAACGATAGGGCGGATAAGTATCTGCCGGCTGCGGCGGCGCGTCGCGGCGATCGTCATATTGACGGTCGTCATATTGTTGATGGTCTTGATTGTCGTACTGGCCCGAGGGCTGCGCCGGGTACTGAGCGCCGTACTGATCGCTCGGCTGATCTTGAGCTTGGTCGTAGCGCGTTTGCGGCTCGGCATAGCGCGGCTGCGGTTCAGCATAAGGTGTTTGCTGCGGCTCGGCGTAGCGGGCGTCGGCCGGCCATTCAGGAGTTGCCTCGGGAGCGTCGCGCGGCGGCGCCTCATCCTGGCGCGTGGCGCGACCCTGCGGATTGGTCCGGCCGATCAGACGCGCCAGTTCGGCGAGCGGATCGTCGCCCTGCTGGCCGCCCTGCGGAGCAGGACCGCGGCGTGTCGTTCGGAAAATATTGTCGGCCATAAGCAATCGCCCCGATTCAGGCGCTCACGCGTTACCCGGTCAGTCGCCCCCTCGACCGCCGCGCGCTGACGTCATTGGCGCTGCGACCTACCGCATCTCATCTGGCGCTGAAACCCCCAGCAGATCGAGGCCAGAAGACAAAACGCCGGCAGCGCCTTGTACTAGGACAAGGCGTGCCTTCGTCATTAGTGGATCATCTTGGATAATGAAGCGTAAATGTGGCACTGCGTTGCCCTGCGTCCAAAGTGCATGAAACTCTGACGCTAACTCATACAAATAAAAGGCAATTCGGTGCGGCTCATGCGCCAGTGACGCAGCCTCGACGATTCTCGGATAAAGGGCAATACGCCGCATCAACGCGAGTTCGGCAGGGTC
>DATHPQ010000162.1:0-17097 GCA_035483735.1 Xanthobacteraceae bacterium
TCGAAACCCATCCTTATCTCGATCAGAGCAAGATCGTTGCCGCGGCGCGGCGCCACGGCATGGCTGTGGTGGGCTATTGTCCGCTGGCGCGCGGCAAAGTGCCGGGCGATGAGACCTTGCAGAAGATCGGCCGCGCCCACGGCAAGACCGCGTCGCAAGTGGCCTTACGCTTTCTCGAACAGGAACGCATCATTCCGATCCCGCGCACCTCAAAACGCGAGCGGCTCGCGGAAAACCTCGGCAGCCTCGATTTCAAGCTGGGCGATGCCGAGATGGCCGAGATCGGCAAACTCAGGCGCCCGGACTCACGTATTGTGAGCCCGCCGCAAGCGCCAAAATGGGATTGAGCTCAAGCTCAAAGCTACTCGTGAATTCAATTGCACCTATCCCCAGCATCAGCGTCAACGGCGCCAAGATTCCGCTGGTCGGGCTCGGCACCTGGGAACTGCGCGGCCGGTCCTGTGCGCGGGTGGTCGAACAGGCCTTGCGGCTCGGCTATCGCCACATCGACACCGCGGAAATCTACGACAACGAGCGCGAGGTCGGGGAGGGTCTCAATGCCTCCGACGTCAAGCGCAGCGAAGTGTTTCTGACCACGAAAGTCTGGCCGTCGCATTTTGCGCCGCGGGCGCTGGAGCGCGCCGCCCGCGACTCGCTGGTGCGGCTGCGCCAGAGCGAGGTCGACCTGTTGCTGCTGCACTGGCCCAATCCGCAGATCCCGCTCGAGGAAACGCTCGGCGCGCTATGCAAGGTCAAGCGCGACGGGCTCGCGCGCCATATCGGGGTTTCCAATTTCACGGTGGCGATGATCGAGGAGGCGGTGCGGATCTCGACCGAGCCTTTGGTCTGCGACCAGGTCGAGTGTCACCCTTATCTCGGCCAGTCCAAAGTGCTTGCGGCCTGCCGGGCGAATTTCATGGCGATGGTTGCCTATAGCCCGATCGCGCGCGGCAATGCCAAGAACGACAAAGTGCTGGCCAAGATCGGCGCCGCGCACGAGAAGACCGCGGCGCAGGTTTGCCTGCGTTATCTGGTGCAGCAGAACATCGTCGTCATTCCGCGCACCAGCAAGCTCGATCGCCTGACTGAGAATGCCTCGATCTTCGATTTCAAGCTGAGCGAGATGGAAATGCGCGCCATCGCTGCGCTGGCCCGTCCCGACGGCCGCGTCGTCAACTTCGCCTATTCCGGCACGATCGACTGGGATTGACGAAAGAAAATCAGAACTCGACGTCGAGCTCTTCGAGCTCGTCCGGCTCGACCTTCGCTGCCCCGATCCATTCCTGCATGAACGGATGCGACATCATGGTGTTGCAGTAGTCCTGCGACGACGCATCGATGGCGACGTCATAGGTCGCAAACCGCGAGCAGACCGGCGCATACATGGCATCCGCCGCACACGGCGCCTGGCCGAACAGATAAGGGCCTTTGTACTCGCTCAAGCATTCGCGCCAGATCGCGCCGATGCGTTCGATGTCGCCGCGCGCGCCGGCCCAGGACTTGAAGCCCGGGAAATGCGCCTTGATGTTCATCGGCAGTGCCGAGCGCAGATTGCTGAAGCCGGAATGCATTTCGCCGCAGATCGAACGGCAATGGGCGCGCTTTCCCCGGTCGGCCGGCAGCAGGCCGGCATCGGGCGCGATCTCGTCGAGATATTCGACGATGGCGAGCGTGTCCCAGATTTTCAGCCCGTCATGAACCAGGCATGGCACCAGGAACGAGGGCGACAGCAGCAGCAGCTCGGCGCGGGTCGAGGGATCGTCGGTCGAGGCAAATTTCTCCTCGAAGTCGATGCCTGCCATTTTGCACAGCAACCAGCCGCGCAGCGACCAGGACCCGTAATTCTTGCTGGCAATGGTGAGAGTAGCCTTGGACATCCCGTCGTTCTCTTTTGAATTTGCAGCCTAATCAAACACTTAAGATCTAGACAAACGTCGCCTCCATAGCAACGTCTGCGCCGTCGAAGCACCCCGGCAAGTGCGATTGTGCAGGATGTTCACATTCTTGTCGCAGTGCAACAAAAAATGCACTAGCTTTCCAGAGTTGGGGGTCGAGCTGTACCGTCGAAGGTACACGCGGCGCCCGTGGACATCGAGCCGTACCTCGGGATGCTGTATCTCGCTTACCAGTTACAATCCGACATAATGACGCCCGTCCGGGCCTGGGCCAGCTTGGCCGCCAATGCTGGCGGCCCGCCGCTGCTCAACGGCCATGCGGCGATGCGCAACCTCACCGCGGTCTACGAGCTGATCTCCCGCGCCGGCCTGACCCATACGCGGCCGCCCTTCGGCATCGGCTCGGTGACGGTCGGCAATCGCGAAGTCGAAGTGCGCGAGGAGGCGGCGCTGACCACGCCATTCGGCACACTCCTGCATTTCAAGAAGGACGTCGCCACGGTGCAGCCGCGCATCCTTCTGGTGGCGCCGCTGTCGGGGCATTTCGCCACTTTGTTGCGGGCGACGGTGAAGACCATGCTGCCCGACCACGACGTCTATATCACCGACTGGCACAATGCCCGCGATGTGCCGCTGACCGCGGGCCGCTTCGGCGTCGACGAATATACCGACCACATCATCAAATTCCTCGAAACCATGGGGCCGGGTGCGCATGTGGCCGCGGTGTGCCAGCCTTGCGTCGCCGTGCTCGCCGCCGCCGCGGTGATGGCGCAAGCCAATAATCCGGCGCAGCCGCGGTCGATGACGCTGATGGCGGGACCCATCGATACCCGGGTCAACCCGACGACGGTCAACGAACTCGCCCGGAAGAAACCGATCGACTGGTTCGAGCGCACGCTGACCGCCTCGGTGCCGTTGCGCTATCCCGGCGCCTTCCGCCGCGTCTATCCGGGCTTCGTGCAGCTCGTCGCCTTCATGAGCATGAATATCGAGCGGCACGTGAAGGCGCATAAGGAGCTTTACGAAAACCTCGCCAATGGCGAATTGGAAAAGGCCGCCGTCACCAAGGCGTTCTACGACGAATATTTCGCCGTGCTCGATCTTACCGCGGAATTCTATTTGGAAACGGTGCGGCTGATCTTTCAGGACTACGCGCTGCCGCTCGGCAAGCTCGAATGGCACGGCCAGAAGGTCGATCCGACGGCGATCCGCAAGACCATGCTGCTGACGGTAGAAGGCGAGCGCGACGACATCTGCGCCGTCGGCCAGACCGTCGCCGCGCACGATCTCTGCAGCAAGCTGCGGCCTTATCTGAAGCGCCACCACATGCAGGCCGGCGTCGGCCATTACGGCGTGTTCTCCGGCAAGCGTTGGGAGACGCAGATCTATCCGATTTTGAAGAACGTGATTTTGTCGAGCGATTAGCCGCGCGCCCGTAATTGCGTCGGCCGATATCCTCTTTCGAAAGCAGGGCGGACATCGGCGCGATCGAGCAAAGTATCGCCTTCTGACCCAAGGCGACATGGCGCGGCCACCCGGCAGAGACGGTGCAAGTTGGAGCTCCACGAGCCCGTGGCATTACAGACACACACTTTCCACAATCGAACGAAGCGGGATGGAAAAGTGCAACGCAACTGTTAGTATTGATTCCTTAGCTGATGAGATTGGGCCTGGGAGATAATCGATGCGGCTGCGCATCACTGTAGCACTGGTGGTCGTCGTCGGCGCGATGGCAGCATTGATTGGAACGCCCGCTCTGGCTGCTGACATGGCGGTCAAGGCCCCGCCGGCAACGCCCGCGCCGATCTACAGCTGGACCGGATTCTACATCGGCGGCACCGCGGGCTGGGCATGGGGCAGTTTCGATCCGACCAGTTCAACAGCGACGGTTCCGGCTGGAGAGATAAACGCCGACATCCCGGCCATTAATGCTGCCGGGATGCAGAGCATCAAGCCGGGCGCGTTCACCGGGGGCTTCGAGGCCGGCTACAACTGGCAGCCGAGCAATTTGCTGTTCGGTCTGGAAGGTGACATTGAATCCTTTCACTTGAGCGGCGGCGCGAGCACCGGCCCCGTGCTGTATCACGGTGGGGCTGGCACCTTCACGCTGACCTCAAATGCGAACACCGATTGGCTGGCCACCGTGCGCGGCCGCCTCGGTTATGCGGCCGGGACCTGGTTGTTCTATGCGACCGGCGGTTTTGCGTTTACCGACCTGCACGGCAATTTCTCGTTCTCCGAGACCGCTTTCGGCGGCGCGGAGACGGCGACGCTCTCCGGTTCGAAGACCGGCTACACGGTGGGCGGTGGCGTCGAAGCGAGCTTGTCGCGGCAATGGAGTGTTAAGGCCGAATACCTCTTCGTCGATTTTGGCACGGTATCGGGAGGCGGCATTGCCGCCGGCGGTGTTCTGATTCCTCCCTATCCGTTCGCCCACACCATCGACCTCAAAGCCAATCTCGTGCGGCTTGGGCTCAATTATCACTTTTGATCGGGCTCATGCTAATTGCGCAGTACCTTGCGAAGGCGCGTTGACGATTAACGGCTTTTGACACTTAGCGGACATCCCAAATTGCGCGAATGAATGGCCTCCTTCCGGGGGAAAGCGGAAGTCGGTTCGTCAGCCGCGATTTATGAGTATTACCGCCGCGGCTCACCGCAGCGCGGCGGCGATATTGCCGCCGTCGACCGTGGTGATGTCGGCAGTCGTCTTCAGCGCCAGCGCCTGATGCAAGAAGGCCTGCGCGACATCGTCGGCGGTGACTTCGCGGCCGAGCAGGTTGCCGCTCATGTAATCTTTTTCGGTAAGACCGCGCGCCTTGGAGCGCGCGGCGATCATATCGGCGGTGAGCAGGCCTGAGCGGATGCGGTCGGCGTTGACGCCGTTGGCGCGAATGCCTTCCGCGCCATAATCGAGCGCGTATTGCCGCACCAGAGCGAGCAGCGCCGCCTTGGGCAAACCATAGGGCCCGAAATTCGGACCGGGATTGACGGCCTGTTTCGAGACGTTGAAGAGGAGGCAGCCGCCGGTGCCTTGCGCTTGCATGATCTTGACGGCGGCTTGCGCCACGCGCTGGTGGCCGTAGAAGTTCAGCTCAAAACTCTTGCGCAGAATCTCTTCGTCGACTTCGCCGATGCGGCCCTGCCAGGCGCCGCCGGCATTGGAGACGACGATATCGAGGCCGCCGAAGTTTTTCACGATGGCGTCGAAAGCGGTTTTGACCGAGCCTGCATCGGTGACATCGCAGGCAACGGGAAGCGCCGTTGCGCCGACGGCCTTGGCCTGTTCCTGCGCGGCCGACAAATTGACGTCGAGCAAAGCTACTTCCGCGCCCGCGGCGGCGAAGATCTTTGCCGTTGCCGCACCGATGGCGCCGGCCGCGCCGGTGACGGCGACGATCTGGCCTTGGAGCGGCGGAGCGACACGCCTGCCGAGCTTTGCCTGTTCCAACGGCCAATATTCGCAATCGAACATGTCGGCTTCACTGATCGACTCGAATTTGCCGGTCGCTTCGGCGCCGCTGACCGCTTGCAACCAACTTTCGGCGATGTCGGCTGCGATCGCGGCGTCGTGCTTGGTGGGACCAAGGCCGAAGAGGCCAAGTCCGCGCACGATAGCGACCCGGGGCAGGGGATCGAGCGCGTGCTTGATACCGCCGACCCTTTTGTTGTGACGCTCGAAATAGTCGCGGTATCGCGCCGCGAAGGCGTTTGCGGCATTGCGGGTCCTGCGACCAAACTCATCGAGCTCGCGGGCCTCGGGATGCGGCAACAGCAGGGGCCAATTCTTGGTTCGAATCGTATGGTCGGGCGTCGCGACGCCTGCCTGGCTGATACGTTCAAGGTCGGCTAGGCCGAAGAAGGTCAGTAGTCTGTCGCTGGTGCGGAATTCGAGAACCTGCCGCCGCCATGCGCCTTCGGCCGTTTCATCCCTCTCACTACACGCCCCGCGTAGGATTGGTGCCACCGCTGTGAGTGGCGCAATTTCACGCCAGAGCGTGGCGACGACAACCGATTTGGCGTTGCGGTCGATATAGTCTTCAGCAAGCGAGACCATCTCGATCATGCGCTCGTAGGCCTCGCGCGCCGTGTCGCCAAACGTGACGATGCCGTGCTTGCTCAGGATCAGGCCGTCGCTTGGCTTGCTCTTCTCGAAGACTTCGATCGAGGTTTTGGCAAGGCCAAAGCCCGGCATCAGGTAAGGCACGAAGGCGAGGCGGGTGCCAAAAATCTCGGCGCACTTCTTCTCGCCGTCGGGCTGATCGATGACGCTCAGCACCGCGGTCGCGTGCGTATGGTCGATGAATTTATGCGGCAAGAACGCATGCAGCATCATCTCGACCGACGGATTCGCCGCGGCCGGATCGAGCAGATTGGCGCGTTCAAGGCCGACAAGTTCTTCGTCTTCGATGGTCTTTAGCGCGCGCAGCTTGCGCATCGGTTCGAGCCGCACCGCGACCATATTGTCGGGCTCGACCGTCGCCATGTCCGCGCCGGACGACTTGATGCGCAGCACCTCGACCTCCGCGCCGAAAAGATCGCTCAGGCGCGTTTTCAGCGAAGTATTGCCGCCGCCATGCAGCACGAGCTTACGATCACGGCCGAGGAGCCGCGTCGTATAGACGCGCAGCGCCAGCTCGCGCTCGATGCCCGACTTCGCGTAGCGCGCGACGATGGCCTCGGCGTCAGCGTCGACCCAGCCGCTCCGCATTGCTTATCAACTGCCGGCGAAGCGGCGCGACCACCAACCGGTGCGGCGCGGCTGATCGCCTGCCGCTTCGCCGGTGTTGTCCGTGGCGGCGGGCTCCGGTGCGGCCGAAGCCGACGGCACCGACGGGGTGGAAACCGCGGCCGTTTCGTCGCCACTCGAAACCGGCGCTCGCTCGCGCACGGTCGAACGCCGGCGCACCGGCTCCGCTTCGGCGGCCGGTGGTGACGCGGCGGGCGCTTCGGCGCTGACCCGCGGCTTCCGCGGCGGCGGCGGAGAAGCATCAAGATCGGCGACGGCATTGCTGAGGTCGGGCTCGGCCGAGGTCGGCACACTCAATTCTTCGGCCGAAGCGAAAGTCTCTTCCGAACCGTCCGGCTGGCCGTGATGGTTCTCTTGCTGGTTCTCGTGCGGGCTTTCTTGCCGATTGTCTTGCCGTTCGCCGCCGTTGCGATGACGGTTGCGGCGTCCGCCGCGGCGTCCGCGCCGCCGCCGCCGTTCGCCGCCTTCGCGATTCGGGTCGCCGTTCTCGGATCGGCTTTGCTGGGCGAACTCGCCAGCCGGCTCGGCCGGCTCGTCGTCCTCTGCCGTTTCGCGATCGCCGTCGGCGGCAAAATCGTCGCTTGAACCAGCGGCCTCGGCATGGTCGTGATCGGCTGCGTCAGCGTGGCCGTGTTCCGAACCCTCTTCGTGCGGCTGATAGCCTTCTTGCTCGCCGCCGCCGTTGCGGCCGCCGCGGCGGCGCCGACGGCGCTTGCGGCGTGCGCCGCCTTCGCCTTGCTCGGGCACGGTGGTGGGAGAGGCTGCCTCGTCGGCGCTTTCGTCCTCCGCTGCGACGAAGTCTTCGAGATCGTCCTCGTCTTCAAGCGGCGCGGCGTCGGCTTGTGTCCGCTCGGCCAGCGCCTTGGCCGCTTCCGGCGTGTGCACCTGCTCGCCGCGATCGATGACAAAGGCCTGCGGCGCCGCCACCGATTCATCGGCCGAGACGGTGATGGTGATGGCGAAGCGCTCTTCCAGGCTGCGCAGATGCGCGCGCTTCTGGTTGAGCACATAGAGCGCGACATCGGGCCGAGTGCGGGCGATGAGATTGTGGGTGGCGCCCTTCATGAGTTGCTCTTCGAGCGCGCGCAACACCTGCAGCGCCAGCGACGACACCGAGCGGACATGACCGCTGCCGCCGCAATAGGGGCACTTCTCCGTCGAGCTTTCCAGCACGCTGGTGCGGATGCGTTGGCGCGACATTTCCAGAAGGCCGAAATGCGAAATGCGGCCGACCTGGATGCGGGCGCGGTCGTGCTTGAGGCATTCCTTCAACCGCCGTTCGACCGCGCGGTTGTTGCGCTTCTCGTCCATGTCGATGAAGTCGATCACGATCAGGCCGGCGAGATCGCGCAGCCGAAGCTGGCGCGAAATTTCGTCGGATGCCTCGAGATTGGTCTTGAGCGCGGTGTCCTCGATGTGGTGCTCGCGCGTGGCGCGGCCCGAATTGACGTCGATGGCGACCAGCGCTTCGGTCTGATTGAGCACGATATAGCCGCCGGAGCGCAGCTGCACGACCGGCGAGAACATCGCGTCGAGCTGGTTCTCGACGCCGTAGCGCGACAACAACGGCTGCGTGTCGGCATAGGGTTTCACGTTCTTCGCATGGCTCGGCATGAGCATGCGCATGAAATCCTTGGCCTCGTGATAGGCATCGGGACCGGCGACGACGACGTCGTCGATGTCCTTGGTGTAGAGATCGCGGATCGAGCGCTTGACCAGCGAGCCTTCCTCGTAAACGAGCTTGGGCGCGGTGGATTTTAGCGTCAGATCGCGAACCGTCTCCCACATGCGCAGGAGATATTCGAAGTCGCGCTTGATATCGATCTTGGTGCGGCTCGCGCCTGCGGTGCGCAGGATCACGCCCATGCCCTCCGGCACTTCGAGCTCGGCGGCCGCCTCTTTGAGGCGGGCGCGATCCTCGGCACTGGTGATCTTGCGGCTGATGCCGCCGCCGCGCGCGGTATTTGGCATCAGCACCGAATAGCGGCCGGCGAGCGACAGATAGGTCGTCAGCGCCGCGCCCTTGGTGCCGCGTTCTTCCTTGACCACCTGCACCAGCATGACCTGCCGGCGCTTGATCACCTCTTGAATCTTGTATTGCCGGCGATAGCGCGGGGCGCGGTCGGGAACTTCCTCGAGCGCGTCGGAGCCGCCGACCGATTCGACGACTTCCTCGGCGGCATCCTCGCCGTTCTCCTCATGCACCTCGACGACAGTCGAACCTTCGCCGTTTTCGCGCGTTGCGGCGCTCGCCGCCTCGTCGCCGGAAGCTTCCGCGACGCGGCGCTCTTCGGCGTCGTCATGTTCACGCTCTTCGCCGGTCGTTTCGGAGTCGGAGAGAGCCTCAAGCGGCTCGTCGGCCTCATCGTCCGCGTCCGCGTGCTCTTCCGCATGTTGTTCGGCGAGAGTTTCGATCGGCTGCGAGTCGACGGCCGAATGATCCGGTGCGTCGTGGTCGAGCGGAGCAGGCTCCGCGTCATCGGCAGCGCTGTCGCTCAGAGCCTCGACTTCAACGGTCTCGGCATCCGCCGCCTCTTCGTCGCCGGGTTGGGCGAGGTCGGCATGTTCCGATGCAGCCAGATCTTCCGATGCAGCCCGGTCGCCGGCGACCCGCTCGCTGCGCATCGCTTCATTGCGGCGCGCCGCCGGATGCTGACGATGCCGCCGCGAACGCCGGTCGACTTCGTCGTCGGCCGCGCGTTGCGCGCGCTCTTCCTCGGCGATCAGTGCTTCGCGGTCGGCGACCGGGATCTGATAATAGTCGGGATGGATTTCGCTGAATGCCAGAAATCCATGGCGATTGCCGCCGTAATCGACGAAGGCGGCCTGCAGCGACGGCTCAACGCGCGTCACTTTCGCCAGATAGATATTGCCCCGAAGCTGCTTGCGTTGCGCGGATTCAAAGTCGAATTCTTCGACGCGATTGCCGCGCAGAACGACCACCCGGGTCTCCTCGGGATGGGTCGCGTCGATCAGCATTTTGTTCGCCATTGGCAAATCTCACAGGGGCCGGCATGCCTGCTCGCTCCACGTTGCCGTTATGTCTGATGCGAAATCTGACTTGGCATCTGACTTGGCGCGGGAGGGGGGCACGGGCCCAATTGTCGGTGAATGGGACGGATTGGAAGTCCCGCGAAGCGGGCAAGGTCCACGTGAAGGCCAATGTGCCGGCGAGCGTGTGAAAGCTACCGCGCCACGTTGGCTGGACCTGGACTTGCGCTTCGCAGACAAAAGTCTGGGACATGAACTCCAAACCGCGATGAGGCGACAGCGTCGGGCGCTGCCGCAATTCCTCTAGACGCTAACGGCGTAACGCCACGCCAGGAGCAATTCGGCTCCTGGGTTCGCGCGCCACGCTCAAGATTCCGGCTGTCCTCAATAATCGAGGGTATCGGCGTCGCCTGTTCGTTCCGCCTTCGTGGCGCCGCGGCCGTATGCAACCATTGGTCATATGATGGCCAGTGGCCGTTGCAGCAACAGCGCCGGAGCGGTTCCAAACCCGCCGCCCGCCATGCTCCGGTCATCTTCCTCCGGGAGCCAATCTTGAGGCGGACGTAACCGGATGCCCTAACGCGACACAACCGGAACCTTTCACCGTCAGCACTCTCTTTCTAAGGCCCCCGAAGGGGAATTGGCAAGTCATCTGTGGGATTTGGCGGCACGGTGGTGAATTGCCGCGGTATTTCACTCCGGTTCCGGCTGGCCGGGTAAGTTTGGGTTAACCACGCGCGCCTAATGGAGTAGAGGGGCAGAATGGGGTGGAAACCGATGGCTGTCCGAGCCGCGGCCTGGGCGCTTCTCGGTCTGTTTTTCGCCGGGGCTGCCTGCGCGGCGGACGGGACAGCGAGCCTGCCGGCCTCCGACTCGTTTCCGGTGGCAACCGATGCGCGGGTTGGCGGCGATGAGTCGCAGACCCGCTTCGTGATGGATCTCGACCGCAAGATCGACCTGCACGTCTTCACGCTGGCCGATCCTTACCGCGTGGTCGTCGATATTCCCCAGGTCCGGTTTCAGATGCCGCCGAACACCGGGGACAGCGGGCGAGGGCTGATCAAGACGTTCCGTTACGGTTTGGTGATGGCCGGCGGTTCCCGTGTGGTGCTCGATGTCACCAGGCCGGTCCGCGTCGACAAGGCCTTCGTGGTCGATGCCGCCGACGGCGCGCCGGCCCGGCTCGTGCTCGACCTTGCCGCGACCGACCGCGATAGCTTCGTGAAAAAAATCGCCCAGGACGAAAAGCTGGTCCGCGCCGAAGCTCCTCCGGCCGGCACGCCGCAGCCGAACTCCACCGATCCGCGGCCCTTGGTCGTGCTCGACCCGGGTCACGGCGGCATCGATACTGGGACCAAGGCGCCGAGCGGGGAAGCGGAAAAGGACATCGTGCTCGATGTCGCCCAACGCCTGCGCGATCGCATCGAAAAGACCGGCAAATACCGCGTGCTGCTGACGCGCGACGACGACACATTCGTGGCGCTGGCCGACCGCGTCCGCATCGCGCGCAATGCCGGGGCCGCTTTGTTCGTCTCGATCCACGCTGATTCCCTGCCGCACAAGGAAGGCGATGCCCAGGGTGCGACCGTCTATACGCTATCGGAAACCGCGACCGATCCGGAGGCCGCGCGGCTTGCCGAAGAGGAAAACCGCGCCGACGTCATTGCCGGTGTCGACCTGAAATCCGAGCCCGACGATGTCGCCGGCATCCTGATCGATCTGGCGCAGCGCGAAACCAAGACCTTCTCGGTCCAGTTCGCACATAAGCTCGTCGGCGACATGAAGGACGCGACACGGCTGCATAAGAATCCGGTCAAATCGGCCGGTTTCCGCGTGTTGCGCGCGCCGGACGTGCCTTCGGTTCTGGTCGAGCTCGGCTATGTATCGAACAAGCAGGATTTGCAGTCGCTCCTGTCCGATACTTGGCGCGACCATACCGCCGACAGCATGGCGCACGCCATCGACAGCTATTTTTCCGCCCATGTCGCCGGTGCCCGCGCAAATTGACCGCGGGCGCGAGCGTCGCAGCCCGAGCCGGGCCGGGTCGGGTTCCAGGCGGTAGCCGTGCGGTATCCCAATGTGTGGCCAATGTGCCCCAGCGGCCTCAGTTTGAACAAAAAACCAAGCGACCAACGCGAGGATTGGCGGGGACTCTGGCGGGTCCGGGGCAATGCTGGCACACTGCGCTGACACGCGTTAAAGCGTGAGTCGGGCCGGTCAAATGGGTTTCGGGCGGTGCTCCGGTTGGAGCCGGGCTGGACACTTTTGATGCAACTACTTTGATGCAACGTTCTGCGAAATCGGGGTCGCGGTGAAATTATTCCTGCGCTTTCTGGGCTTCCTGTTTGCGGGTGGAACGGTCCTGTTCATCGCCGGGGTCGCCGGCTCGGCTGGCCTGTTGTGGCACTACTCCAAAGACCTGCCCGATTATTCGCAGCTTCAGGATTACGAGCCGCCGGTCATGACTCGCGTGCACGCGGCCGACGGCTCGCTGCTTGCCGAATATGCCAAAGAGCGCAGGCTCTATCTGCCGATCCAGGCGATCCCGAAACTCGTCACCAATGCCTTCGTCGCCGCTGAAGACAAGAATTTCTATCAGCATCCCGGCGTCGACATCCAAGGCATCCTGCGCGCCGGCATGCTCTACGTCGAGAACTACGGCCACGGCGGCCATCCGCAAGGCGCCTCCACGATCACCCAGCAGGTCGCCAAGAACTTTCTCCTGACCAACGAAGTGTCGTTCGACCGCAAGATCAAGGAGGCGCTGCTGGCGCTGCGCATCGAGCGCACCTACTCGAAGCAGAAGATCCTCGAACTCTATCTCAACGAAATTTATCTCGGCTTCGGCGCTTACGGCGTGGCCGCGGCTTCGCTGCTCTATTTCGACAAGTCGGTGCATGAACTGACCATCGCGCAGGCCGCTTATCTCGCGGCGCTGCCCAAGGGGCCGAACAATTACAATCCGTTCCGCCGGCACGATGCAGCGGTCGATCGCCGCAACTACGTGATCGATCGCATGGCCGAGGACGGCTATATCACGCAGCAGGACGCCGATCAGGCCAAGAAAGCGCCGCTCGAAGTCACGGTGCGGCCGGCCGGCGCGCATATTTTCGCCGCGGAATATTTCGCCGAGGAAGTGCGGCGCTACCTCTACGACAATTACGGTGAGAAGAAGCTCTACGAGGGCGGCTTATCGGTGCGCACCACGCTCGATCCCAAGCTGCAGCTCGTCGCACGCCAGACCATGGTCAATGGGCTCGTTAATTTCGACGAGAGCAAAGGCTACCGTGGAGCCGTCACTACAATCGATGTCAGCGGCGACTGGGGCGTGAAACTCGCCGACGTGAAATCGCTCGATGACATCACCCCATGGCGAATGGCCGTGGTGCTTCAGGTCGACGATCAATCGGCGCGCATCGGGCTGCAGCCGGCGCGCGATCCCTCCGGCGCTGTGGGCAAGGACCGCGAGATCGGCCTCATTCCGCTCGACGGCGTCAAATGGGCGAAATCGGCGACCGGCCCCGGTGCCGGCAGGCCGATCCAGAAAGTCGGCCAGGTGCTCACGCCGGGCGACGTGATCTATGTCGATCCGATGGAGCAGCAGGGCCAGTACCGGCTCCGCCAGGTGCCGGAAATTTCCGGCGCCATGGTGGTGATGGATCCGCATACCGGCCGTGTGCTCGCCATGGTCGGCGGCTTCTCTTTCGACCAGAGCCAGTTCAATCGCGCCACGCAGGCGCTGCGGCAGCCGGGCTCCTCGTTTAAGCCGATCGTCTATGCCGCGGCTCTCGACAACGGCTATACGCCGTCCACCATCGTCATGGACGCGCCGATAGAGATCGATATGGGGCAGGGCGGCGGCATCTGGCGGCCGGAAAATTACGGCGGCAAGTTCTTTGGTCCTTCGACCCTGCGCTTCGGCCTCGAGCAGTCGCGCAACGTGATGACGGTGCGACTCGCCCAGGACATCGGCATGCCGCTGATCGCCGAATACGCCAAGCGGTTCGGCGTCTATGACGAATTGCCGCCGTATCTGTCTTACGCGCTCGGCGCCGGCGAGACGACCGTGCTGCGCATGGTCACCGCCTATTCGATGTTCGACAACGGCGGACGCCGGGTGAAGCCGACGCTGATCGACCGCATACAGGATCGCTACGGCCACACCATCTACAAGCACGACGAGCGCGAATGCGTCGGCTGCGATGCCGCCAAATGGGACAATCAGGCCGAGCCGACATTGATCGACCGCCGCGAGCAGGTGATCGATCCGATGACCGCCTATCAGATCACCTCAATGATGGAAGGCGTCGTGCAGCGCGGCACCGCGACCGTGGTCCGCGACGTCGGCAAGCCGATCGCCGGCAAGACCGGTACCACCAATGACGAGAAGGACGTCTGGTTCATCGGCTTCTCGCCGGACATCGTCTGCGGCGTCTATATGGGCTTCGACAAGCCACGCCATATCGCCCGCCTTGCCACCGGCGGCCATCTCGCCGCGCCGATCGTCAGGGATTTCCTCAAGCTTGCGCTCGTCGACAAGCCGCCGATTCCATTCCGCGTGCCGCCCGGCATCAAGCTCATTCGCGTCAATCCGAAGACCGGCATGCGCGCCGGGCCGGGCGACGACAAGGTCATCCTCGAAGCGTTCAAGCCGGGCACCGCGCCGCCGGACAATTACTCGGTCGTCGGCGCGGAAACCGCGAATGGCGGTCCGCTGCCAGCCGTGTCGCCCGACGCCGATCGCGCCGTGCGCAGCACCGGCACCGGCGGCCTGTATTAGAGCATGATCCCGAAAAGTGGATACCGGTTTTCGGATAAGATCATACGCAATCTAAGATCCTAGACCATGATCCGATTCAATTGAATTGGATCATGGCTAGGACGCGTACCCATCAATCGAATTTGATGGGTGATGGTTGGTCAACGTGCGCTTTGCCGCCAAAGTGGACTCTCCGCGGCGGTCGCTGGGCCCAACAGGCGACATTCCGCACATTGCCAGGATAGTTTTCACTCAGGCGATATCCGCGAGCCTGAAGTGCGGACCGAGCAAGCGGCGGACACGGAGCAGTTCGGCGCGGGCGGCGAATGCGTCGACGGCGATGCGGACGAGCAACAAGAGCTGCGACGGCCGCGCGACCAGATCGCGCAATACCGCCCAGACATTGGCGCCACCGTCCGGCCTCATGCCGAGAAGCGCGGCGGAAGGGATTGCCCGTTCGGCCGGATCGATGATGACGCGCACCGCGGCGAACGCAAGGCCGTGCGCGGCCGCCAGGCGCCCCATCACATGCGATTCCATATCGACGGCGCAGGCACCGGTCGTTTTGTGCAGTTTTCGTTTCATTGCCGGCTCGGCCACTGGAGCGTCCACGCCGAGGATTGGAGCGTAGGTTGCGCCAGGAATGGTCGCGACGAGGCTGCTCGACCACGCCGCGTCGGTCGCATGAGGGACGTGCGCATCGAGCACGGCAGATGCGACGACCCAATCTCCGGTGCGAAGATTGGCAGCGAGCCCGCCGGCCACGCCGAAGCTGATGACGCCGCGGTAGCCTTGGCGGACGGCACTTTCGATGACGTTCGCCAAGTCGCGTCTGGAGTCGCGGCAGACGACCAGCACGCCCGGACCGGCGGCGATCTTGGCTTCAAAGCCCATGCCGACAAACGCAATAACGATGCGGCGGTGCTGTTCGAGCGGGAGATTGGCGACCAAGCCGGGGCCGTCGCCGTCATTCAACAATTGTTTGGTGAGAGTTGTCCCGGTGCATCGAGCTTGGCCTGCGAATAAAGCTTGGCCGGCGCGTAGATCTTGGCCGGCGCATAAATCTTGGGATGTCATGAAGCCATTGCCCCGCGTTAGTGATCCACACTGAATCACGCCCCCGCAGAAATTTAGGCAGACATCCCTCCCTGGCCGCACCTCCATCTTGCACTCGGACATATGCCGAGCGCTGCTCAATTGTTATTAATGCCAAGACGCCGATCCCGGCATAACCTTAGCGTAAACTTGAGCAGGACTTGAACACGGTCTTTGCATGGTCAAGATGCTCGATTCTGAGTTCAGGTGCAATCGGAAAGCAAAAACGCGTGAGCGCCGCGACACCAGTCTTGATCACCGGAGCCAGCGGCTTTGTCGGATCTGCGGTGGCGAGAACTTTGCTCCAAGCCGGCTTCCCGGTACGCGCGCTGGTGCGGCAAGCCAGTCCCCGTTTTCACCTCGACGGGCTCGATTTGGAGTTCGTTGCCGGCGACCTGCGCGACATAGACTCCGTGCGGCGAGCGATGAACGGCATCCGTTACGTCTTTCATGTCGCGGCCGACTACCGCCTCTGGGCGCGCGATCCGGGCGCGATCTATGCCGCCAATGTCGACGGCACGCGCAATGTGATGCAGGAGGCGCTGCGCGCCGGCGTCGAGCGCGTGGTCTATACCTCTAGCGTCGCCACATTCGGCTGGCCGTACGCCGGCGCATCGGGAGACGAAACCATCCCGCTCTCGGAAGCAGAGGGTGTCGGCACCTACAAGCGCAGCAAGATCGCCGCTGAAAGACTGGTCGAGGCGATGGTGGCTCGCGACCGGTTGCCGGCCGTCATCGTCAATCCCTCGACACCGATCGGCCCCCGCGACGTGCGCCCGACGCCCACCGGCCGCATCATCGTCGAGGCGGCGCGCGGCCGCATGCCGGGCTTCGTCGACACCGGGCTCAATCTTGTTCATGTCGACGACGTCGCCGACGGCCATCTCGCCGCGCTGCGACGCGGGACTGTGGGCGAGCGCTACATTCTTGGCGGCGCGAATGTGCTGCTTGCCGACATGCTCGGCGACATCGCGCGTTTGGTCGGCCGGCGTGCGCCGCGGCTGCGCATTCCCCGCGTCGCCGCCATTCCGGTCGCTTACGCCGCCCAAACGATGGCGCGCTTCACCGGGCGCGAACCATTTGCGACGGTCGACGGATTGCGGATGGCCAAGCATCACATGTTCTTCACCTCGGCCAAAGCCGAACGCGAACTCGGCTTTCGTGCGCGGCCCTATGGCGAGGCGCTTGCCGACGCGATCGATTGGTTCCGTGAGGCGGGGTATCTGGACGGGACGAGGCGGCACTGGACCGCGGTGCGGCGGGATTAGAATTGCGAGCAATTTTCCAGGTGGATCATTGCGTGCGGTCTTCTTTGCGGGCGATCGACGGATCGAGCGTGGCGTCGATATAGGTCGCCGCGCGGATCGCATAGCTGCGCGTCAGGTGGGCGGCGTCGAGATAGAGCGGCCGGCCGTCGGCATCGAACACCGGGCAATGCATTTGCGGACACAGATAGGGAATTGGATCGATCAGTGTCGCGCCGCTTTGCTCGGCAATCGCCGAAAGGATCTTGTTGATCGCGGTATAGCGTTGCTCGAAGCGGCCGAAGACGAAGCTGATGCTGGCGACGGGCTTTGCGGTGATCTCATGCAGGCGGGATCCGGTAA
>DATHPQ010000163.1:0-25626 GCA_035483735.1 Xanthobacteraceae bacterium
CGAAGACTATTTGCGCATTCTGCGGTTCTTCCGGTTTCACGCCTGGTACGGCTCCGGCGCTCCGGACGCAGCCGGACTGCACGCCAGCATCGCCGCGCGGGGAGGGCTCGAGACGCTGTCGCGCGAGCGGGTGCGGATGGAACTGCTCAAGCTGCTGCTGGCGCCGCACGCGACGCCGGCGCTCGCGATCATGGCGGAGGCGGGACTGCTCGGCGCCGTCTTGGGCGGCGTGCCGCTTTTGGCGAGCTACGAAAACACGGTGAAGACCGAAGCCGCGACCGGCATTGCGGCCGACGCGGTGCGGCGGCTTGGTGCGCTCGGCGTTTTGGTCAAGGAAGATGCGGAGCGGCTCACCGAGCGGCTGCGGTTATCGAATGCCGAAGCCGGGCGGCTCACGGCGATCGATGGCTGGTGGAACGTGGCACCGTCCGCCGCAGCGCGCGCGCTGCTTTATCGTCTCGGGCCGGAGTCTTTTACCGATTGCGTCCTGGTGGCGTGGTCGCGCTCGCGCGCCGGCGCCGCCGATCACGCCTGGCATGAGCTTGCGACGCTGCCGCAACGCTGGACGGCGCCGGTGTTTCCGCTGAAGGCGACAGATTTGATGAGCCGCGGTCTCACCGCCGGGCCGGCCTTAGGCGCCGCGCTGCGTCTTGCCGAGCATTTCTGGATCGACACGGATTTTCCAGAAGATCGCGCGGCGCTTGACGCGATCGCCGACCGCGCCGCGCGTGAAGCTGACGCCGCTTTGAGGCTTTAGCGCTCCGAAAGCCGCTCGCGAAGCGAGCGCAGCCGGCGGCGGCTGCCGGCCGCGACTTTCTCGACGCCCGGCCGCACCCGCGCCAGCACCCGGCGCCGCTGGGCCTGGATGCGTTCGACCTGCATCTCGTTGCCGCGCCAGACGAAGTCGTTGCCTTTCAGCGCGGCAACGAACAGCACCGGCAGCAACAGATCGCGGCTCAACCCATAGAGTGGATAAAGCAGCGGCGCGTGCCAGTCCGCCGCCGCGGCAAGCAGCATCTCGCTGCCATACCAGAACGCGCCGAAGGCGACGGTGCAAAGCGCCACCGGCCAGCCGAATTCGTGCGCCAGGTAGGCCACACCGATCGTCGGCAATACGCCGCCAGAAAAAATCTCTGGCGCGAAGTAGAGGAAGAAGCTCGCGCGGCGCAGCCGCGCCCAGCGCAATTGGCGATTCCACACTTCCGAAGCGGTGCGGTGGCCGAGCGGTTGCGCCAAAGGCCGGTCGATGAGCCGGACCTTGTGGCCGGCCTGACGCACGATCTTGGTGGCGGCGGCGTCTTCGGCGACTTCCTTGGCGAGCGCTTCGATGCCGCCGGCCTGTTCGAGATCGGCGCGGCGCCACAGCATGGTTTTGCCTTGGGCGAAGCCGCGACCGAAACTATCGACCAGATATTGCCAGCGCGCCTGATAGGTGTTGAGAAATGCGCATTCGATTTCGGCCCAAAATCCGTGCGGCCGCGCGCCGATCGGCGGCGAGGCGACCAGACCCGTATCCTCGCGCCAGCTTGCGAACAGCCGCTGAATGTAATCGCGCGGCATCAGCACGTTGCTGTCGGCAATGATGATCCAGTCATGCGCCGCCGCGCGCCAGCCCTTGAGCAGGTTGTTGAGCTTGGGATTGGTGCTGATGCGATCGTCGCCGATCAAAAGTCTTGCGCGGTCGCCGCCGTGTTCGGCGATCAGCCTGCGCACCAGCGGCAGCACCGGGTCCTTGCCGGAAGCGACGCAGAACAGGATTTCGCAATGCGCATAATCGAGTTCGAAGGTCGAA
Organism: Xanthobacteraceae bacterium; assembly: GCA_035483735.1. Lineage (GTDB taxonomy): Bacteria > Pseudomonadota > Alphaproteobacteria > Rhizobiales > Xanthobacteraceae > BOG-931. The sequence goes on from DATHPQ010000163.1 coordinate 1,793, forward strand.
CGCAGCGTCTCTTCGGCATAATTGTCGATGCCGCATAGCGGCCGCAGCAAGCTCACGGCCGGATATTGCCGCGGCGCGCGGAGCGGAGAGGTTCGGAACCGCCGAACCGCGATCGCAATGCTTGCGATGTGAATGAAGCTGACAACGACGCAGAAAGTCGCTGTCGCGAGAATCGTCCCTGTCATCGACGGACGTTTAGTGCCGCGCCGTGACAGGCTTGTGACCCACTTTGTAACCGCGTGTTGGTGAATCACGTGCGCCGGATAGGCGCACTTAACCACCATATTCGCGTTAACCATTGGTGTTCTGCATTGTCATGGTTCTGCAATGCAACGCATCTAGAAGCAGATTCGAAGGGCAACAAAGACGCGAGAAACCGTTCGGTGACTGTCGAGCACGGCACAACAAAGTTCCGTACTCTGTTTATTTCCGATGTGCATCTCGGCGCACGCGGTTGCCAGGCGGATCAGCTGATCAGCTTCCTGCGCTATCATGACGCCGAGACCATCTATCTGGTCGGCGACATTGTCGATGGCTGGCAACTGCGCTCCGGCTGGTTCTGGCCGCAGGACCATAACGACGTCGTGCAGAAATTGCTGCGCAAGGCCCGCAAGGGCGCGCGGATGGTCTATCTGCCCGGCAATCACGACGAATTCCTGCGCGACTATTACGGCACGCATTTCGGCGGCATCGACGTCATGGAGACCGCCATTCACCAGGCCGCCGACGGCCGCCGCTATCTCGTCGTGCACGGCGACGTGTTCGATATGGTGGTCAAGCATGCGCGCTGGCTCGCGCTTCTTGGCGACACCGCCTATGACCTCGCCATATTCATCAACCGCTATTTCAACGCGATCCGCCGCCGGCTCGGCTTCCGCTACTGGTCGCTGTCGCAATGGGCCAAGCACAAGGTCAAGAACGCGGTGAACTATATCGGCGCTTTCGAGCAGACCTTGGCCGAAGAAGCGCACCGCTACAAAGTCGACGGCGTTATCTGCGGCCACATCCACCATGCCGTTATCCACGACAATTTCGGCATCCGTTACATGAATTGCGGCGACTGGGTGGAAAGCTGCACCGCGCTCGCCGAGCATCCGGACGGAACCTTCGAAATCATCCGCTGGGCCGACCGCTCCCAGACACTGCCGCCGCTTCCGGACGAAGAAGACGAGCCGGCGCCGGTTCGCGAGCGCGCCGGGATCGCGGCTTAGCCTTTTTTACTTCGCCAGGCTTTGTACTCTTGAGCATTGGCCGCCAGCCGCCATACTTGCGCGATGGACCTCTCGGTGCAGATCGAGCGCTGGCCGCTCGCCACTGCCTTCACCATCAGCCGCGGCAGCAAGACCGAAGCGGTCGTGGTGACGGTCGATCTCAGCGACGGCACCCATCGCGGCCGTGGTGAGTGCGTTCCTTACTCGCGCTATCACGAATCGCCGGAGGGAGTTGTCGCCGCCATCGAAGCGATGCGCCCCGCTTTGGCGCGTGGTCTCGATCGCACCGCTTTGCAGAGCGAAATGCCCCCCGGCGCCGCCCGCAATGCGCTCGACTGCGCGTTTTGGGATCTCGAAGCCAAGCGCGGCGGTCGGCGCGCCTACGAATTGGCCGGACTTGCCGAACCCAAGCCGCTGGTGACGGCCTATACGATTTCGCTCGGCACGCCGGAAGCGATGGCAGAAGCAGCCGCGCGCGCCGCGGACCGGCCGCTGCTCAAGGTGAAACTCGGCTCCGGCGACGACCGCGAACGGATCGCGGCGGTGCGGCGCGCCGCGCCGCAGGCCGAGCTCATCGTCGATGCCAATGAAGGCTGGACCGAAGATATTCTTGTGCAAAACCTTGCCGCGTGTGCGCAGGCCGGCGTGACCCTGATCGAGCAGCCGCTGCCGGAAGGCCGCGACGATGCGCTCGCGCGCATCAAGCGGCCGATTCCGGTCTGTGCCGATGAAAGCGTACATGATCGCGCCTCGCTTGCAGCGCTTGGCGGAAAATACGATGCGATCAACGTCAAGCTCGACAAGGCTGGCGGCCTCACCGAGGCCTTGGCGCTCGCCGCAGAGGCCGAAAAGCGCGGCTTTGCCCTGATGGTCGGCTGCATGGTGGCGACGTCGCTCGCCATGGCGCCGGCCATGCTGGTGGCGCAGCGGTCAAGCGTCGTCGATCTCGACGGGCCATTGCTTCTTGCCAAGGACCGGCCGGACGGATTGCGCTATGTCGGCAGCCGCGCCTACCCATCCGAGTCGCGGCTTTGGGGATAAATGGCGCAAAATCGCTGCTACGGCCGGCAACCGCGGCTGGAACCGGCCCGGCCGCACTGTGAAGAACCTGTGAATATCTCGGCCTGAACGGCGCCAATGCGATTGCATGGTGCCGGCCTGGTATGGTGGTGATTCAACAGGTCATCGTGATGTCCAGTCAAACACTCGCGCAGTCGGACAAAGCTGCCGCGCCGCCCAACGAGGCGGAGTACGACGCTGTGTACGCGGCGGTGACCGCGACCGAGCGTGGCCGCTGGTTCCTCAAAGAATTCGCCAACCGCAATCGCAGCGCCGACACCGATCTGATCATGGCGGCAATCGCGCGGATCGAGGCGGCCATTGCCGGCGGCGCAGCGCCGCAGGCGGCGCAAGTCCGCGAGCAAGTCCGCGACCTTGCTTTGGCCGCCACCGTCATCGAGCCTGCGCGACCCGCCGTCGGGGAGCGCGATGACGATGCAGCGGCGGTGAGTGCGCAGACCGCCCCGGCGGCAACAGATGGCGTTTCGCAGCCGCAGGCTCAAAGCGATGAGGATTATTCGGAAGCCGTCGCGGCGATTGCGGCGTCGCTGACGGTCCGACTCGATGAATCGGTCAAGGAATTGGCGGCGGAAAGCGCGATTGCGCAAAGCGTGAACCAGGCCGATGCCACGGGCGAAGCGGCGCGCGTGCCGCAGCAGGCGCCAAGCGTTCTTGCCGCTTCGGCGACGGCGCGGCCGCAGATGACGGCAGCGCAGAGCAGGGTGGTGCAGGACAATACAACGCGCTGGCACATAGAAGGGCCGGATTTCGTGTTCGGTGCAGACGACAGCGGCGGCAACAGCCCCGGCGCCGCACCGGCCGGTCCATCCCCGCAAATGCATGCGCAGCTTCTGGGCGCCGAGCTTATGGCGACGGAGCTGGTCGACGTTGCGGAGTCCGCGCCCGTCGTGGATCCGGTTTTGGGTCCAGTTTTAGACTCGGTGCCGCTACCTGCTGTGACCGAGACGCCGACCGCCGAAACCATATCGGCGCTCGCCGCGCCCATGCTGGACGTCGCGCCGCCGAGCGAAATCTTGCGGCCGCAGTTGCGGATTGCGCGCGAGACGATGCCGGCCAATCAGCGCCCGCTGCGCTACGGCTCGCTGACCGTGAGCGACGCTTTGAGCGAGGATGAAGTCATCGCCTTGTTCGGCTAAAGCATGATCCGGAAAAGCGGAGGCCGGTTTTCCGAAAAGATCGTGCGCGATCAAAATCCTAGGGCGACAAACGATCAATCTGAAACAACTTCGCCCTAGGCAACAAGTCGCGAGAACAATTCCGGATCGACATTGCCGCCCGACAACACGGCCACGGCAACTTTGTTTTTGACGTCGATCTTGCCCGTCATCACCGCCGCGAGCGCCACGGCGCCGCCGGGCTCGACGACAAGCTTCAATTCGGTGAAGGCAAAAGCCACGGCGGCGGCAACCTCGTCGTCGCTGACGACAACGCCGGCGCCGATCAGCGAGCGGTTGATGGCGAAAGTCAGCTTGCCCGGCGTGCGCGCCATCAGCGCGTCGCAAATGGTGCCGGTGAGGGCGGCATTCTCTTCGCGCTGGCCGCTCTTGAACGAACGGGCGTGATCGTCAAAACCTTGCGGCTCGGCGGTGTACATCGCGGCCTTCGGTACCCGCGTCTTGACGGCAAGCGCGATGCCCGCGGCGAGGCCGCCGCCGGAGGCGGTGACCACGACGATGTCGGGCATGAGCCCAAGCGCGCCGAGATCTTCGACGATCTCGCGGCCGGCGGTGCCTTGCCCGGCAATGATCAGGGCGTCGTCATAGGGCGGCACCAGCACGGCGCCGCGCCGCTCGGCGATGTCTTTGGCGATGGCCTCGCGATCGTCGCGGGCGCGATCGTAGAGCACGACTTCGGCGCCGTGCGCGATGGTGCGCTCGCGCTTGGCGCGGGGGGCATCATGCGGCATGACGATGACGCAGGGCATGCCGAGAAGCCGCGCCGCCGCGGCGACGCCTTGCGCGTGATTGCCGGAGGAAAACGCCACCACGCCGCCGGTGCGCTTATCCTGTGGCAGCGAGGCGAGCTTGTTATAGGCACCGCGAAACTTGAAGGAGCCGGTGCGCTGCAAGGTTTCCGCTTTGAGAAAGACGCGGCCGCCGGTCATGCCGTCGAGCGTCACCGAAGTCAAAAGCGGGGTATGGAGGGCGACGCCGGCGAGCCGCAAAGCGGCCGCATCGACATCCGCGGCGGTCGGCAGTTCCGCGGTCAGCAGAGGGGCGTCCACAACGCGATCCATGGCCGAACGGTAGCGCCGCGATTACGTCACAAGCAAGGGCATTCGCGGCGCGGTGTGCGCAAAACGCCGTGCCGCCTGGATCATGTGCGCGAGATCAGTCGAACCGGCCCGCCGCGTGCGCCAGCATGGTGTAGACCTTGCCGGTATCCGAGGTGAGGTAGTTCCGCGCCACCGCCGGGCCGCGGTCGCCGCGCGAAACGTCGTCGAGGAGCCGCTCGAATTCGTGGATGTAATGTTCCACGGTCTGGCGGAATTCCGGGTCGGCGCGATATTTGGCGCGGATCTCGTCGAACGCCTTGCCGCCTTGCGGCGTATAGAGACGCCGGTTGAACACGCCGCGCTCGCCGCGCTTGTAGCGCTCCCACAATTCCGCGGCGGCGTCGTGATCGATCATCCGCGCGATATCGAGCGAGAGTGAATCGATCGACTCGACGGCGTCGCGCGGCGCTTCGCGCGACGGCGGCATCGGCTGCGCATTCTCTTCCCGCGAGGCGCGGCTCAACAGGTCGGATAGCCAGCCGCTGCCGTTCTTGCCGTCGTCCTTGCCGCCCGGCACCGGGCTGAGATTGGGCGGGCCGGCCCGGCGCGGCGCGCCGGTAATGTCGCGCGGCGGAGTAGGCTGCGGCGCCATTTGCTGCGGCGACACGTCGGGACGAATCGGCCTTGCTTGCGCGCTGCGTCCGCCGCCTGCGGCATAAATCTGCTCGGCCTCGCGCCGCGCCGGCTCCACCGCGTCGAGCGAACGGCCGTGACGGGCGACGATGCGGTTGAGCTCGGCGAGCGCCTCGATCTGATCGACGATGACGCGCCGCATCTGCGCCGCGCTCTCGGCGGTCTCCTGCGGCAATTCGAGAATGCCGCGGCGCATTTCGTTGCGCGTGGTCTCGAGCTCGCGCTGCATTTCCGAGGCCATCTGCTTCATGCCCTGCATGACCTCGGTGAAGCGCTCGGTGGATTGGCTGAACATGCTCTGCACTTCGGCGAGCGCCTCGTCGTAGACGGCGTTGAGCGTTTCGCTGGTGCGCTTGCGTTCGACGTCGGAGTTGTTGCGCACCGCCTCGTATTGCTGCTGCAGCGTCTGCAGGCTTTCGTTGCTGGTCTGGGCGATGACGCCGGCGATCTCGCGCGCGCGGGTCGTGGCGGTATCGAGCGACTCGTCGAGCAAGCCCGAAAAGCGCTCGAGCCGCTGGCCGAAATCCTCGGTTCGCGTATCCAGCGTCGAGACCAGCGTATCGATGGTCGCCTGCCGGGTGGTGATCGTCTCCTCGGCGCGGCGGTTGCTGGTATCGAGCAGCTCGACCGCCTCGGTCAGCGTGCGGCCGTGCGAAGAGAACTGATCGGCGAGGTCGCCGAGGTCGGATAGCACGCGCGTCGTCACATTGTTGAAGGCACCGAGATGCTGCTCGATCTTGCCGGTGGTGGCGCCGCTCTTGGTGGTCAGGTCGTTCATGGCCGCGACGAAATCGGAAATGCGCGACGCCATGGTGTGCTCGATCGAGCTCATGTTCTCTTGCGCGCCAGAGAGCACTTCCTGCAGCAGGATATTGGCTTCGCGCAGCCGCTCGAACAGGGCAGTGGAGTCGGAGCGCAGCATGGTGTGCGTCTCCGTCATCTCGGCGATCGTGGCGGCCGCCGTCTGCTTGGACTGTTCGATCGCGGTCTTGGTCGCCTGATGCATGTCTTCGATCGTTCGCGTCAGCGTCAGCTTGGCGCCTTCGGTGACGCCGTGGGTGCCTTCCTGCATCTGTCCGAGCGTGCGCGTGACCACGGCGGTCGCGCTCAAGGTGGCATCGTTGATGACACGGGCGATCTCTTCGCTCTTGTCCAGCATGGTCTGGGTGAAGACGAAGCCCTTGGCCTCGATCGCCTTGACCGTCTGATCGGTGATGCGCCCGACTTCCCCGGCGAAGCCCTGGCCCTTGGCGGTCAAAGCGGCGATCAGGGTGTTCGACTTCTCGTCGAGAATGCGCGTCATCTCGTCGACGCGCTGGCCGAGAGCGGTGTTGATCTCGTTCGCCTTGCCGACGACGTTGCGCGAAACTTCGGTGCTCATGCCGATCAGCTTGCGCTCGGCCTCGGTTGCGCCGCGCGTGATCGAGTCGGTCGCGCTTTGCGTGCTCTTGGCGAGGAGATCGGCGGCGCCGGCCGTCGACTTGCCGATCGCATCATTGGCGACCGCCGCGCTCTTGGTGATCACATTGCTGAGCGTGCCGGCGCTGCGGTTGAGCGAAACCGTGGCCTCGGCGGCGCTGCGGTTGAGCGCCTCCGCAGCAGCCGCACTCGCCGTCACGCTTTTGCCGAGCGCGTCGGTGGTATTGGCGGCAAGCTGGGTGAGGGCGCGTTCGGCGTCTGTGGAATTGGTCTTGATCGATTCCGCGATCTGCTCGAAGCGCGAGCCGAGCTGTTCGGCGACAACGCGGCTGCGCGCCTCCATCTGGCTCACAACGGTCTCGGCGCGCCCGCCGAGCAGTTGTTCCAGATGGTCGACGCGGGAATCGAGCGTGCTGGCGACTTCAAGCGCACCCTTGCCAAGCGCAGTGTCGATGCCGGCGATGCGGTCGCCGATCGTATCGGTGAGCTTGACCGCGCGCGCGTCGATGATCGTAGTGACGTCGCCGATGCGCTTATCGAGCGCGACGATGACCTCTTTGCCGTTCTCGCTGAGGGTTTTGGAGATTTCGACGATGCGGGTGGACAGGGCGTCGGTCAGGGTCTGCGAGCGGCCGTCGATGGCTTCCTGGAAGCGCGTCAGGCGCTGATCGAGCACATTGGTGACTTCGTTCGCCTTCGAGGTGACGCGGTTGTCGAAATTGTCGACATAGCTGCGCATCGATTCCGAGACGTCCTGGGTGCGCGCGCCGAGCCGCTCGACAAGCTCGGCACCGTAGGTCTTCACGGTGCGATCGAATTCGGCGAGATGCCGGGTGATCAGATTGCCCAGCGTCGAGGAATCGCGCGAGATCCGTTCGCCGAGCTCGACGCCAGTATGGCTGAACATTTCCTCGAACGCGGCGAGGCGCGTCGCGAGCATTTCCTTGACGGTGTCGCTGCGCGTCGCCATGACGCCGGCGACATGCTCGGCGCTCTCGCGCATCGAGTCGGTCATGGTCGTGCTGCCGGCGATCAACGACTCGGCGATGCCGTCGGCGGCGTCTTTCATTCTCGCCGCCACTTCGCCGCCGCGCAGATCGAGGTCGAGCAACAGCGACTCGCCGGACGATTTCAGCGTCGAATTGACTTCGTCGGCGCGCGTCGCGATCGTCTCGGCCAGCTGGCTCGACGTGTCGATGATGGCGTCGGTCAATTCCTGGGAGCGTCCGATCATCAGATCGACGACCGCGAGCGACTTCTCGGAGAAGCCTTCGGTGACGCGGTCGAGGCGCTCGACCATCATGTCTTCGATGCCGCTCGCGATTTCGGCGAACTCGTCGCCGATGTGATTGGTCTTGAAATTCAGGTTCGCGGTCAGGCGGTCGCTGGCGGCCGCGATCGCGCGCGACGTCTCTTCGCTCGCCGCTTCGAGGCGATCGAGCAGGTCGCCGCCGCGCTCGCTCAGCTGCGTGACCATATTGTCGCCGATCTGGCTGAGCTGGGTGGTGATGCTCTCACCGCGCTCCGCCAGCGAATGGGTGATCCGCATCGCCGCTTCGTTGACCTGCTGGCCGACGAGCTCGCTGATCGTGGACAAATCCTGGGTCAGGTCGATCTGCACATTGTTGATCGCCGAGCGCACCTGCTCGGCCTGTCCGACCAGCGTATCGCGCTGGCTGGCGAGTTCCTGCAGTAGCGCGCGGACGCGCACTTCATTGTCGCTATAGGTGCGTTCGAGCGCCGCGACTTCGCTTTGCACCATGGCTTCGAGCTCGCTGGCGCGCGCGAGCGCCCGCTCCACGCCGTCGCCCATGGCCGCGACTTCGCGGCGGATCGCCTGGCCGACGGTGACGATCGAATCCCGCGCCATGCCCTCGGGCTCGCCAAGCCGCATCGCGACCCGCGCCATCGATTGCGCGATGAGGCGAAGCTCCTGAGCGCGCCACGCCATATGGGCGATGCCGAAAACGAAGATGACCGGCAGCAAAGCCGCGGCGCCGAGGCCGACCATCAAAGCCATTGGCGAATGGCCGGGACCGACGGCTGAATTCAAGCTCGACAGATAGGCCCAGGACAGCGCGAGGCAGCCGACAATCCAAGCCGCGGAAAAGACGGTGGCGAAGAAATAAGACGAGCGCGCCGGACGCCGCTGCAGCGCCTGCAGCACCTGGCCGATCGATTGCTGGTCGTCATTGGCGACACGATTGGACTGCGGCGCGGCAAGATCGCGCGTGCCGATGGCGCCGGTATCCGATGCGCCGGTGTCGAGGGGCTCCTCAAAAACGGCTTGTGCAGTGGCTTGCGTGTTTTGGCCGCGCGATCGCACGTCGCCGGTAAACAAGTCGCTCATGCCCTCGGGCCTGGCGGCAGCTTCAGACTGCGCCTTGACCTGCACGTTGGCCTTCGTGTTGGGCTCCGCCGGCTCGTCTTCGTTCCGGATATTGAGAGCTTCCTGGATCGCCGACAGCGCCGCTTCCGTCGGATCCTTCATCTTCTTCGGATAGTTCGCCATTTCGGTCGTCGCCTCGCGTGTTACGCCTGACTTGGTCGGCTCGCGCAAGGCTCCGGAGATCGTGCGAGATTCCCCAAACCGCGCAGGCCGCGCCACGAGCGCGTGATCCTCAAATTACACACCGGCTGAGGGCCTCCCCCAAGGCAAACCCTCAAGTCCCACTGCCACCGCGCATCCTATCGTTCTGGCAGATCGAATAAAACCGGTTTGGTAACGGTCCTTTAATCATCGTTAACGTCTTGTTGACCATGTTCCCGAGGTTTTCCGCCAAATAATACCGCCAATTTGCGGTCAGCATTGCGGCCGACTTGGGGCTGAAAACTCGTGATCCCCAGGGATCAACCAGGGATCAACTTGCAACAAACTTGCCACGTGAGTTGCGTGCGATGAGCGCCTCGCCGCACGACGTAAGTCTTTCCTTACCATTGCCGTGAAACATCCGGTGAATGCGCAAATCTTGCGGCGAAATTCTTACGGTCTTCGGGCAGGCTGCGCGCTTCAGTAATGTCGGTGGGGAGGGCGTTTGTGAGCGTATCGAGCGTTTTGGCCGCGGCCTGCGATCACGATCGCAAGCCGACCGTTATCGACGAGACCCATCTTGAGCGCATGACGCTCGGCGACCGGCGGCTGGAACGCGAAGTCCTCGAACTTTTCGTGCGGCAGACGACCATCATGCTGGGCCGTATTGTCGGCGCCGAACCGGCCTTGGCCGCGGCGGCCGCCCATACGCTGAAAGGCTCGGCCCGCGGCATCGGGGCATGGCGGGTTGCGCGTGCCGCAGAGCTTGTGGAAAACTCTGCAAACGGCGAGGGTTCGGCTGCGGCGATGGATGAGGCGGTGACCGAACTCAAGTCGGCGAGCCTCGAAGCCAGCGCCGCCATCGGCTCGCGCCTGACCGGGCTCCTGGCCGAATTGGCGCGCCCGCGCTGAGCCTCCCAACTTTCGCTCTTGCGCAGTATTTTTGTTTCTAAGCCGTCGGCCGCGGCGGCAAAATCTTCCTTCGCCGCTCGTCCGCCCGTACTGGCGCCGTCCGGCGCGAGCGGATAGAACAGGCCCGCCCGCGAACTTTGCTCCAGCCTTAAGATCAGCCCCCAAACCTCACTTTGTTGCGTCATGGCGAAAATCACCTTCATTGATTCCGAGGGCACGGCCCGCACCGTAGACGGCGAAGTTGGCTCGACCGTCATGGAGACGGCGATCAAAAACGGCGTGCCCGAAATCGAGGCCGAATGCGGCGGCGCCTGCGCCTGCTCGACATGCCATCTCTATGTCGACCAGGCGTGGTGGGAGAAGGTCGGCAAGCCGTCGCCGATGGAGGCCGACATGCTCGACTTCGCCTTCGAGGTGAAGCCGAATTCGCGCCTGTCCTGCCAGATCAAAGTGGCGGACGAGCTTGACGGACTGGTGGTGACCACGCCGAGCCGCCAAGCCTGAGGGGCCAAGCCTGAGGGGCCAAGCCTGAACCGGCGGCCCGAGCGGAACCGCCCATACCGGCCCCGGATCTCCTGTCATTTCCGCTCTTTGCGGGGTCTGGCGCGGCACGGTCTGACGCGCTAGACAATCGCCTTCCCCAAAAAATTTCTGACGCGGAACTTGGATACGATATGAGCGAAGCTATCAAAACCGATGTTGTCATCATTGGCGCCGGGCCTATCGGCCTGTTCGCGGTGTTCGAGCTCGGCTTGCTCGATATGAAATGTCACCTCATCGATATTCTCGACAAGATCGGCGGCCAGTGCGCCGAGCTCTATCCGGAGAAGCCGATCTACGACATTCCCGGTGTGCCGATGACCAGCGCACAGGGCCTCGTCGACTCGCTCATGGAGCAGATCAAGCCGTTCAATCCGCAATTCCATCTCAACGAGATGGTGGAGAGCGTCGAGAAGATCGGCGATCCGTTGTTTCGGGTGAAGACGGATCAGGGCAAGGTCTTCGAGGCCAAGATCGTCGTCATCGCCGCCGGCGGCGGTTCGTTTCAGCCCAAGCGTCCGCCGATCCCGGGCATCGAGGCCTTTGAAGGCAAGTCGGTGTTCTATTCGGTGCGCAAGATGGAGGCGTTCCGCGACAAGCGCATTCTGATCGTCGGCGGCGGCGACAGCGCGCTCGACTGGACGCTCAATCTGGCGCCGCTCGCCAAGCACCTGACGCTGCTACACCGGCGCGCCGAATTCCGCGCCGCGCCCGACAGCGTCAACAAAATGCTAGCGCTGGTCGGCGAAGGCAAAATCGATTTCGTCACCGGGCAGGTCGCCTCGCTCGTCGGCAACGACGGTCAGCTGCAAAAAGCCGTCGGCAAATCGAACGACGGCTCGACTTTCGAAATCGCCTGCGACGCCTTGCTGCCGTTCTTCGGCCTCACGATGAAACTTGGTCCGGTGGCGAATTGGGGCTTCGGGCTCAAGGACAACGAATTCATTCCGGTCGAGACCGCGAGCTTTGAAACCAGCGTGCCCGGCATTTTCGCCATCGGCGACATCAACTGGTATCCCGGCAAGCTCAAGCTCATTCTGTCGGGATTCCACGAAGGCGCGCTGATGGCGCAGAAGGCGCATCGCTACGTCTATCCGGACAAGCGGCTGGTGTTTCAGTACACGACCAGTTCGACGAGCCTGCAGAAGAAGCTCGGCGTCGCGCCGGAGAAGCCGCACGCTGCGCCAGCGACGGCTGCGTCGTAGCGGTTCGGCTCAATCGTCTTTCATTGCGAGGCCTTAAACGCAATGAAGCCCGGCGGCGGCCGGGCTTCATTCTTTGTTCCTTGCGAAAGGCTAGCGCTGCGACTCGACGCCTGACCCTGGTCCAGCCTGACTGCTTCCCGCTTGGCTTGACGCCAGGTGGGTATAGTTTCGCAGATGGGATTGCGCCATCGAGGCTGTGGTTGCCGTGAACAGGAGCGCAACGGCTAAAGCTGTCTTCGTGGCTTTCATTCTTCTTCTCCATCGTCTTACAGAGGGTCAACGATCGCCGCGCAAGACTGTTCGGATGGCTGTTCGCGCGCTCCGGGGAACACCCTTCACGTTTTTCTGATGTGCCGCGAGGTTGCTGCCCGGGAACAGGTTAGACGTCAGCGCGTGCCTATACGTGGGTGCCGCAGTTAGAAACCGGCAAAATTAACGGCGTCCGCCGTTTCCCCTGTGGCCGGGTGTCACCCGGCGGCACGAAACAACGCGGTGCCGAGCGATAAAGTGCAGGTGCCGGCTTCCGGAAACTCAAGAGGAGGAGAAATTGATCAAGGTGAGCGTACTCTATCCCAACACGTCGGGCTGCAAGTTCGACATGGATTATTATCTCGCGCAGCACATGCCGATGGTGCAGCGTAAGCTTGGCGCTGCTTGCAAGCGCATGGCGGTTGACGAGGGTATTGCCGGCGGCGTGCCCGGCGCGCCCGCGACCTATGCCGCGATGGGCCACCTCTATTTCGACTCGGCCGAGGCCTTCCAGGCCGCTTTCGCCCCGCACGCGCAGGCGATCATGGCCGACATTCCCAACTACACCAACATCCAGCCGGCTATTCAGATCAGCGAAGTGAAGATGTGAGGCTGCGATGGAATCGATTTCGGCGACGACGACCTATCATCGTGCGGCCGTTGACGGCGTCGGCGTCTTCTACCGGGAAGCCGGCCCGAAGGATTCGCCGACGATCGTGCTGCTGCACGGATTTCCGTCATCGTCGCGGGAGTTCGATACGCTCATTCCGCTGTTGGCCACGCGTTATCATTTGGTGGCGCCTGACTTCCCGGGCTTCGGTCAGAGCGACGCCCCGCCGCCGTCCTCATACACATACACGTTCGACCACATGGCCGAGACGGCAGACGCTCTTCTCGATCTGCTCAAGATCGATAGATGCACCTTCTTCCTGCACGATTACGGCGGACCGGTTGGTTTCCGCATGCTTTTGGCGCATCCACAACGGATCCAGGCTCTCATCATCCAGAATGCCAATGCCTATCAGGAGGGGCTGGGCGCCAAATGGGCCGGTATCGCGCAGTATTGGGCCGCTCCGAAAGCGCATCCCGGAGTGTTCGATGCATTCGTATCGCTTAAGGCAACCGAGCAGCGTCATACGCTCGGGACCTCGCATCCCGAGCGCTACAACCCCGATACCTGGACCGACGAATACGCTCACCTGTCGCGGCCAGGCCAACGCGAGATCCAGGCAGCGCTGCTCTATGACTACCGCACAAATGTCGCTGCATATCCGGCGTGGCAGGCCTGGTTGCGCGCGCACCGGCCGCCGACTCTGGTGGTCTGGGGGCGCAACGATCCTTCCTTCATCGCGCCCGGCGGAGAGGCGTTCAAACGCGATCTACCGGACGCCGAAATCCATCAGCTCGACGCCGGCCATTTCGCCCTGGACGAGAAGAATGACGAGATCGCCAGTCTCATTCTCGATTTCTTGGCCAGGCAGCGGCTGCGATAGGCCGAGTGCCTTCGCAAGTTATGGCGTCCGTGCCTGCGGCACGCTGGCAGCGGGCAAAGCCGCGGGCGAAGGAATTGCCGGCGGCGGCAGCGGCACGGCGCTGAAAGACGGCGGCGGCGTCAGGCCGAGCACGCCGCGTGTGGCTGGCAGCGCCGCGTCCGCCATCGCCGCATAACCTTCGGCGCTCGGATGCACCGCGCCGCCATAGACGGCAGAGAGCACGCCCCAGAGCGCGTCGTGAATGTCGCTCGGTTTGAGCACCGCGGGCATGCCCTCGGGATAGGTCATGGCGACGAAATAGCTGTCGTTCGCCGTCCTGATCCAGCGCCCGCGCGGCGAATAGGGCTGATAGTTGCTCGGCGGCTCGCCGCAGGCCATCGGATTCTCCGGCGCCGCGTTCGGGTCCTCGGAGAAGCTGTCGCCTTTGGTCGAGAAACAGTTGCGATCGAATTCCGGATCACTGTTGGCGCGCACGCACATGCCGTGATGGGCGAAGGCCTGCTGATGGCCGTCGACGAAAGTCATGCGTTCGGTCGCGGCGTCTTTGCAGGTTTTGTTGCCGTCGCACGTCGCCAGCATCCGCAGCTTCGGCAGGAATTTGGTGTCGACGAATTGCGCCGCCGCGCGCAGCCGCTCGGCATCGGCGCCGAAGGCCGGATGCACGTCGAGCCCGTCGCGGCCGCCGGGGCAGGGCGTGTTCTCGGCCTGATCGGCCGGGTTGCCGTAGGAAACGTAGATGACGCGGCTGAGATTGCCGCCGACATAAGGCTTCAGCGCGGTACGCAATTGCGAAAATTCGTTGGGCAGATCGTCGTCGAGCGCGGCTTGCGAATCGGCGACGCTTGAGATCGAGCCGCCTTGCTTGAGCAACAGCCGTTCGGCCAGCGAGTCGACGATGACATTGGCGACAAGTCCGGCGAAATTGACGTCATTGGCGCCGACCGTCAGCAGGATCATGTCGAGGTTGCGGTTGGGTTGCTGCTTGTGCAGCGCCGCCATGAGGTCCTTGAGCTCGGCGAATTGCGGCGGCGCGGTGCCAGAACAGCTCTCGATGCCGGTGACCCAGGGGCAATCGTCGGCGCGCTGGCCGGAGAACATGCCGGTCGCGATGGTGGCGCCGGTACAGGCGAGCGGCAGCAGCGTCACCGCGATGTGCGGCTGCTCGATTGCAAGCGCGAGCGTGGTGCGCACCTGATAGCTGTAGAGCGAGCGATGGCAGGCCGGATTCATCCAGCGCGCGCCGTGGCGCGCCCACTCTCGCGCCGCCGTCGGGCTGAGCGATCCCAATTCGCAGGAACGGTCGTCGCTATAGCCGGCGCGGCTCGGCCGGTAATACTGGCTCACGCCGCGTAAGAAGCGGCGGAAGCAGAAGCCGCCATCGAGCTCGACCGCCACATCCGGATTGCCCTCGCCGGCGGCGATGGAATCACCGATGCCGGCGATGAGCACGTCGCGCACGGCGATCTCGGTGGCGACGCGCTGCGCGGTGCCGTCGCCGAGCGGAATGTCGACCGTGGCCACGGTGGTCTTGCCGCTCTTCACGCGCAGCCTGACTTCTTGATTGCACGGCGCGGTGTTCTGCCGCACCGGCCCGTCGCCATCGTCGAAGCTCCACATGCAGGTGGCGTCCTGCGGCAGCGGACCGGCCACCGACACGCCGACCGGATGATCTTTGGGACTGAGATAGCTCTCGCGCGCGCCGTCGCGGTCGCAGGTGTCGACAAGGTCGCCATAGGCGTCGAGGCACAGATTGCCGACGACGTCCTTGGCCCAGCCCATTCCACCGGTGTCGTTCTCGAGCCGCTCTTCCTGGGCGAGAATGCCGTCGCCGCGGTTCTCCGCCGCGATCCGCTGGAAATCGGCCTCGTTCTTGAACAGGCGGAAGCGGTTTTTCACCTCCCATTGGATGTGAAAATCGCCGGTGCCCGCGAGCTGGGCGAAGGCCGCGTCACGCGGCGCCAGGCCGAGCAGAATGCCGATGCCGAAGGCGAGGACGAGAAGGTTGCGCATGACCAGAGGCGGGTACGTCATCCCGGCGTTTTAGCACCACGGTTGCGGCGGAAATGTGAGGCCCGAATCAAGGTACAAGCGAACCTTACCGGGCGCCGGATGTTACAGGAAATATATGGTTTTAAAGATATAGCTTGGCGCAAATCCGCGAGCGTTAACAGGCGGCCGACAGGCCGGAAAGACGGGCAGGAAACATGACCAATACGCCGCTCAAAAAGCAATGCTGTGTCGTCGGCGGCGGGCCGGCCGGAATGATGCTCGGCTTCTTGTTGGCCCGCGCCGGCGTCGAGGTGGCGGTGCTGGAAAAGCATCAGGATTTTTTTCGCGATTTCCGCGGCGACACGGTCCACCCCTCGACGCTGGAAATGATGTCCGAGCTCGGTCTGCTCGACGAATTCCTGAAACTGCCGCATTCGACGGTCGCGCGGCTGACCATGCAGATCGGCGACGCGCGCCTGCAGGCGATCGACATGACGCATCTGCCGACCCGCTGCAAATATATCGCGCTGATGCCGCAATGGGATTTTCTCAATTTTCTTGCCGGCAAGGGCAAACGCTACAAGACGTTCGATCTGCGCATGCAGACCGACGCTACCGATCTGATCGAGGAGGGCGGCCGCATCGTCGGCGTGCGCGCCAATACGCCGAACGGTGAGTTGGATATTCGCGCCGATCTCATCGTTGGCTGCGATGGGCGGCATTCGATGGTGCGAGAGAAAGCCGGCTTGCAAAGCGACGATTTCGGCGCGCCGATGGACGTCTTATGGTTTCGCATCACCCGCAAGGGGAACGACGATCCCGAAACCTTCGGCCATATCGAGGCCGGTGCGCTCTTGGTGATGCTCGACCGCGGCGATTACTGGCAATGCGCCTATGTCATTCCCAAGGGCGGCATCGAGAAGGTGCAGGCCGCGGGCATCGAGGCGTTCCGCAAGCGCGTCTTGGAATTGTCGCCGTTCCTCGCCGACCGCATCGGCGAGATCAAAAGCTTCGACGATGTGAAACTTTTGACGGTGACGGTCGATCGGCTGCGGCAATGGTGGCGGTCGGGCCTTATCTGCATCGGCGACGCCGCGCATGCGATGTCGCCGATCGGCGGCGTCGGCGTCAATATCGCCGTGCAGGACGCCGTGGCTGCCGCCAATCGCTTGGCCGCGCCGCTCAAGGCCGGCACAGTGACCGACGAAGATCTGAAGGCGATCGAGCGCCGCCGCACTTTCCCGGCGAAGATGACGCAGCGCATTCAGCTGACCATGCAGAACCGCATCATCGGCCCGGCGCTGCAGGGCACGCAGCGGCCGAAGCCGCCGCTGCTCTTCAAGCTGTTCGATGCATTCCCGGTGCTGCGGCGCATTCCCGCCCGCCTGCTGGGCCTCGGCGTCCGGCCGGAGCACATTCAGACGCCGGAAGCGGCATCGGCGAAATCTTAGCCGAGGCCGCGTCAGCTCTTCTGCTGCAGGTCCGCCGCGGTGCGGGCGAGGATTTCGACGAGACGGGATTCCGCATCGGCGTCGTTGTCGAGGCGTTTGGCGACAATCTCGCGCAGATTTCTGATCGCGGCGTCGACCAGCGGCGGCAGCGCTTCCTCGCGTTCGCTGCGATTGGCGCGGCGCCAGCGGCCGACCTTTTCGCCGATCGCGGCCAAACGGTCGAGCACCACTTTGATGATGTCGCGGTTGGCGTCGAGATAGGCTTTGCCTTCGTCGGTGATGGTGTAGAGCTTCTTCGCGCCTTCGGTCGACGCCGTGACGTAGCCGGCTTCTTCGAGATAGGTCAGCGTCGGATAGACGATGCCGGGGCTTGGCGAATACCAGTCCCCGGTTTTTTCCTCGACCAGCTTGATGATCTCGTAGCCGTGCCGCGGCGCTTGCGCGATCAGCGCCAGCGCCAGAAGCCGCAGGTCGCCCTGCGCCAGCATGCGGCGTGCCCGCATCATCTCGTCGCCGCCCATGCCGTCGGGGCCGCCGAAGCGTCCGCCGAAACCGCCGCGGCCAAATCGGCCGCCAAATCGCCCGCCATGCCGGCCGGCGCCCCACTGCTCGCCGCGCGATTCACAATCGCCGTGGCGTCCGTGATCGCGATGTCCGCGCTCGCGATGTCCGTGATGTCTATGCATATCTTGGGTTCTCCGTTGTTAAGATATATCTTTAGATAGATCATATACCGCTATAGCGCAAGATATATCTTAGAAATATCTTTTGGGAGAAAAAGTGTTTATAAAACAGTGCCTTATAACTGTGAAAACAGATGCGGCCGTGCAACCCGTAGCCGGCGCGCGCCGGCGCGGATTAGAATGCCGCGATGTTCACCACCTTCTTCCATGAGCTGAAGCAGGCCGGCGTGCCGGTGACGCTGCGCGAATACCTCACGCTCATGGAAGCGATGGAGATGGATGTCGCCGGCCGCCGCGTCGAAGATTTTTACTATCTCTCGCGCGCGGCTCTGGTGAAAGACGAGCGCAATCTCGACAAGTTCGACCGTGTCTTCGGCCATGTCTTCAAGGGGCTCTCGCTGATCGAAGACGCGCTCTCAGCCGAAATCCCGGCCGACTGGCTGAAAAAGCTCACGGAAAAATATCTCACCGAGGACGAGAAGAAGCAGATCGAGGCGCTGGGCGGTCTCGACAAGCTTTTAGAGACGCTGCGCAAGCGCCTTGCCGAGCAGAAGGGCCGCCACCAGGGCGGCAGCAAATGGATCGGCACGGGAGGAACCTCGCCGTTCGGCGCCTATGGCTACAATCCCGAAGGCGTGCGCATCGGCCAGGACGCCAACCGCAATTTCCGCGCGGTGAAAGTGTGGGACAAGCGCGAATTCAGGGATCTCGACGGCGATGTCGAGCTCGGCACCCGCAATATCAAGCTCGCGCTGCGGCGGCTGCGCAAATTCGCCCGCACCGGCGCGCCGGACGAGCTCGATCTCGACGGCACCATCAAGGGCACCGCGCACAAGGGCTATCTCGACATCCTGATGCGGCCGGAGCGGCACAATACGATCAAAGTGCTCTTGTTCCTCGATGTCGGCGGCTCGATGGATTGGCACGTCAAGACCACGGAGGAATTGTTCTCCGCCGCCAAGACCGAGTTCAAGCACCTGGTGCATCTCTACTTCCACAATTGTTTGTACGAAAAAGTGTGGCGAGAGAACGCGCGGCGCTGGACCGAAACGACGCCGACCTTCGACGTGCTGCACACCTATCCGCACGACTATAAAGTCATCTTCGTCGGCGACGCCTCGATGTCGCCCTATGAGATCGTCGCGCCGGGCGGCTCGGTCGAGCACATGAATCAGGAACCGGGCCAGGTCTGGATGCAGCGCGTGATTGCGACCTATTCGTCCTGCGTCTGGCTCAATCCGGTGCCGGAGCAGGATTGGGGCGGAACCGGCTCGATCCGCCTGATGCGCCAGATTTTCGGCGGGCGGATGTTTCCGCTGACGGTCGAAGGCCTCGACGCGGCAATGCGGGAATTGAGCCGCTGATAATGCGGCGCCGGCTATAGGGGTGGGGTCGCAATCGCCTTGGCGTTGTGCACGGCGAATTCCGCGGGCACGTCGAACTTCCCGGTCTGCAGATCGTAGCGGCAGTACCAGGCGTCCACCGCGGCCATTTGGCCGTGATGCTTATTGGGCGACACCTCGCCGGACAGACCGATGACGAGGTAGCGGCTGTCGGGCCAGGTTTCTTGCATGCTCTCTCCCAAGATCTCGCCCAGCGCGCGATAATTGTCGTCGGCGCCTTTCACCAGACCCGCCATGAAATGGAAATCCGGCTTGCGGATCTTGCGCCAGTCGGGACGGCTCTTGAAAAAGGCCCAAGCCAAGTCGCCGAGCGGCTTCGCCGTCGCCGCAACGAAACCGTCCGATCCCAACCGGTAGAGATACAAGCTCGCCTCCCCGGAGCCGGTCTTTTGCATGCGCACCGCCCAGCGCGAGTCGTGGGTGAATCTGAAACCCGCCGGATAGTCCGGCTGTTCCGGCGGAAGCAGCGTGAGCGCGTCACGATCGCCATCATGGTGCCGCGCCCAGAACTGCCAGGTGAAATCGCCGTCGGCGTCGGTCTTGGCATATTGCTCGATCGTCGTCGCGCCGTCCGGCGATGTGACGGAGTGCTCCGGGTAAATGGTGTAACCGGCGGGCGGACCGGCCGGCTGGCCGGCACGCGCTGCGGTGCAGAGGACCACAAGTCCAATCGATGCGGCTAAAAGTTTCCAGGCCATTGTTTTTCAGGTCGCGGTGGAACGCTCGTGCATTAGTCGGGAGCAACGCGCGGCGGGTTCATCCGAACGCGTGCCGGCAGGCGCGCGAGCCTACGCCATCCCGACGAGCGACGTCCCGCCGTCGATCGTGAGAACCTGACCGACGAGCGCGTCATTCTCCGCAATAAAAACGGCGGCGTGCGCGATCTCGTCGGCCCGGACAAAGCGGCCGATCGAGGTGGCACGCGCGCAGGCCGCGATAACCTCCGGCGGCGCGCCATCCCAGGCCGGCGTCTGCGTGTAGCCGGGCGCGATGGCGTTGACGATGACCTTCGGCGCGCTCGACTTGTTCAGTGTGGCGCTGAGATTGGCGAGTGCGGCTTTGAAGGCGGAATATTGCAGATAGTGCGGCTCGCCGGTTTGCAGATTGCCATAGAGCGAAGTGACGTTGACGATCTTGCGTAAATTCGTTGACGGCTGCGCCAGAAATTCACGGCTCATCTGCACGGCGGATATGAAGATGTTCTTGTACTCATAGTCCCAGATCTCGTCGTCGCCGATCTCGCCCGCTCTCGCGTCGCCGGCGTTGTTCACCAGCACATCGATGGTCGGCGTGGTTTTCTTGATGTCTGCAAAGAGCGCCGCGATCTGATCGCGGTCCATGAGATCAGCCTGACAGAGACTGCCGCTCGAAATCGCCTTGACCTCGTCGAGGGTCGCCTGCGCGCCGGATTTGTTCTTGCCGTAATGGACGAGCACGTGCGCGCGCTTTTGCGCGAACGCAATGGCAACAGCCCGGCCGATGCCGCTCGAGGCGCCGGTAACGAGGACGGTCTTTCCCTGCAAGTCCATGCGCTATCCGTCGAACGCCTAGCGCGCCAGGATCGGCACCGCTTCCTCGGCGAGCACGCCGCCGGTGATGCTGACGGGATCCCACGGCGCTTTCGCCGCGATATCGGCGCTGGAAATCATGATCTGATTCATCTTGGCGGCGATCTGCGCCACCGAGGCGGCATAGACCATGCGGCCGATGCCGCACCAGATGATCGCGCCCATGCACATCACGCACGGCTCCCCGGACGTGTAGAGCGTCGCGCCCTTGAGCGGCGCCGAGCCATGCACGGCGAGGCAGCGGCGGATCGCAACCATCTCGCCATGCGCGGTCGGATCGTCATGCGTCTTGCCGAGATTGCGCCCGACCGAAAGAATCTTTCCGTCCTTCACGATCACGGCGCCGAATGGATAGTCGCCGCGCTTGGCTTCGTTCAGGGCGATGCGCATGAAACGCGTATCCTCGGCGCTCGCGGTGCTTGTGCCGGCCTCGGCACGCGCGTCTGGCGCCGACAATTGCGCGACGGACAGCACGGCGGTGGACGCCAGCGCAGTGACGACGCTCCGCCGGTTCAATGTCGGGGGCGCCGCATGCGCGGCGCAATGATCGTGACAAGCCATTGGTGTCCTCGTGGCGTCAGATGTGGACTCAACTCCGCCGGCGCATCGGACTACCGCTGACTTCGACGAAGCTCGATGGCCCGCGCAGCATGCGGTTCCTTTTATCGGAAACGATGCCGAGTCGGCCAGACGGTCCGGTAGTGTCTCGGCTTGAAATCAGCCACAATGTCACACGACGGAACGCCGGAAGCGCTCAGACCTCCAGGGACAAAATCCAATTGCGATCCCGTCCGGGCTGCTCGGCGTCTGACTTTCAAATCGCGGCGGAGATGGACCATGATGGATCTGCTGTTCGCTGGTATCGGGTGGACCGACCTTGCAATGACCCTGAACCGGATCGCGGTTGGGGCATTCTTTATGCTGTCGGGATATCACAAGCTGTTCAACGCTGAGCGCCACCATTCATTCGTCGATGAACTCAAGGGGCTCGGCGTTCATGCGGTGGGCTTCAATCAATGGTGGGTGCCGTCGGTCGAATTCAGCGCCGGCGGCGCCGTCGTTATCGGGCTCTTGGCGCCACTCGCCGCGCTTGGCCTGCTTGTCATCATCCTCGTCGCCATCGCCACGTCCGGGCGGCAGCGAATCAAACTCTACAAGCCGATCGATGAAGCGGACCGCATCGACGATTGGCTCTACCTACCGGAGACGCTTTATGCCTTTATGTTGATTATAATTGTCTCGGCCGGCGCCGGGCCGTACAGCCTCGATGCCCTGATTCTGAATCTGATCAACAAGCACGTCGCGTGACACCGCGTCCGCGCCGGTTATCTTCTTCCGATGCCGCAGCAGGCCGACAAACCGCCGCCGTCATGAGTGGTCCGCCATGATTGTCACGACGTTTCCGAGACCGGTGCGCGTCATCGAGCACATGTTGATCCCTCTGAAAGACGGCACGCAGCTCGCCGCCCGCATCTGGCTGCCGCAAGACGCGGAACAGAATCCTGTTCCGGCCATTCTGGAATATTTGCCTTACCGCAAGCGCGACGGCACCTACGAGCGGGACGCGCTGACGCATCCGTATCTGGCCGGTCACGGCTACGCCGGCGTTCGCGTCGACCTTCGCGGCAGCGGCGAATCGACGGGTCTATTGTTCGACGAATACGCCAAGCAGGAACAAGACGATGGCGTGGAGGTGATCGCTTGGCTGGCGGCTCAGCCTTGGTGCAATGGCGCGGTTGGGATGATGGGAATTTCCTGGGGCGGGTTCAACGGACTGCAAATTGCGGCGCGCCGTCCTCCGGCGCTCAAAGCCATCGTCACCATTTGCTCGACCGACGATCGGTACGCTGACGACGCGCACTACATGGGCGGCACGTTTCTGACCAAAGCCGGGCTTGAGTGGGCGTTTTTCTTTTTCAGCTTGATGTGCCTGCCGCCCGATCCGGCACTGGTCGGTGATGACTGGCGCGCGATGTGGTTGGAGCGCCTGCAGAACATACCGCTGTTCCAGGACAATTGGCTGCAGCATCAACGGCGCGATGCGTATTGGAAGCACGGATCGGTATGCGAGGACTACGCAGCGATCCAGTGCCCGGTCTATGCCGTCGGCGGCTGGACCGATGGATACAAGAATGCAATTCCGCGTCTGCTCGCGGGATTGAAGGTTCCTCGCAAAGGTCTCATCGGACCATGGGCCCACGCCTATCCGCACTTCGCCTATCCTGGGCCCCAGATCGGCTTCCTCCAGGAGATATTGCGGTGGTGGGATCATTGGCTCAAAGGCGTCGATACCGGCGTGATGGATGAACCCATGCTGCGGGCGTGGATGACGGAAAGTGTGAAACCGGCGACCCACCACGACACGTTGCCGGGCCGATGGGTTGCAGAACCGTCGTGGCCGCCGCCGGGAATAATGCCGCGGCGGCTGTTCTTGACCGATGCGGGGCTGCGCGACGCCGCGGCGCCTTTGACGGCGCGCGCCGTATGCTCGCTGCAGACCGTTGGCAAGAGTTCAGGCGAATGGGTTCCATTCGGTCGCGGGCGCGATCAGGCGGGCGACCAGCAAGAAGATGACCTGCGCTCCCTGGTTTTCGAGACGGCGCCACTCGATGCGCCGATCGAGATCCTCGGCGCCCCGGTCGTCACGCTCGATGTCGCGTCCGACCGGCCAATTGCGAATCTGGTCGTTCGGCTGTGCGATGTGCACCCGTCCGGTGAATCGCTGCGCGTCAGCTATGGCGTGCTCAACCTCACGCATCGCGAGGGCCACGAACAGCCCGCTTTGCTGGCGACAGGTGAGCGCACCAGCGTGCGCATCAAGCTCAATGATGCAGGCTCGGTGTTTCCAGCCGGCCACAAAGTGAGGCTTGCGATATCGACGGCTTACTGGCCGATGATCTGGCCCAGTCCGGAGACGGCGACCGTGCAGATCTTTGCCGGCACGCTCGATCTGCCGCAACGCTCGCCCAGCGCCGCCGACGCCAAGCTCGCGCCTTTTCCTGAACCGGAGACGGCGTCGCCCGAGAAGCCAACCATCCTTCATCGCGATGGCGTGCGGATCGAGCGCATCGACCGCATCGGTCTGGAAACAGGCACACAGTGGACTACGCAGTATCACGTCGAGGAGAATGATCCGCTCAGCGCCGTTGCCGAGTTGCGCAATACTCAGACGCTGTCGCGAAACGAATGGCAA
>DATHPQ010000164.1:0-17005 GCA_035483735.1 Xanthobacteraceae bacterium
TCGCCCATCGCCTCGATGGCGCAGCCGAGCACGAAATTATTGGCGATCTTGATCGCGGCCGCGGCGACCGGATCGGCGCCGGCTTCGAAGGTGCGCCGCGCGATGGCGGCAAACAGCGGCCGGCAGCGGTCGATGCTTGGCTTGTCGCCGCCGAGCACCATGCCGGCCTGCGCCGAAGCAACGACTTCCGGCCGGCCGAGCATCGGGGTCGCGATCAAAACCTGCCCGGCATCGGCATGCAGCTTCTTGAGCGCCTGGATGCAGGCGACGCTATGCGTGCCGGCGCAGATATGGATGCCCCCTTTGGGCAACGACGCCAATAACCCGCCGGCGCGCGTTACGACTTCGGTCACCGCGGCGTCGTCGGCCAACATGGTGAAAACCGCTTCGCCGTAACTGGCCGCGGCCTTGATCGAGTCGAGCGGCTTGGCGCCGAGCTCGATTACGCTCTTCAGTCGATCGGCCGTGCGATTATAGGCGCCTACTTCATGACCGGCTTCGATCAGACGGCGCGCCATGGCCGAGCCCATGCGGCCCAGCCCGATGAATCCGACTTTCATGCGTGTCTCCTGTCAGAAGCAGCTGGAACGCTATCAGCTCAGCTGCCCCATCACCCACTCGAGTTCGCGGCACACGTTATCGACAATGTCACCCTTCTTGAGGTTCTCGGGCAACACGTCCCAGGTATAGGTTTCGACTTCCAGATGCCGCGACAGAGGATTTTTCTTGTGGAAACGCAAGCCGTCTTCGATGGCAAAGCGCGTGGTGCGGAACTGCCCGAGATCGTCGAGGAACACCGGCACGTGGATGTGGGTGCGCCATTCCCGCGGCCCCGGCTCCTTCTCAAACGCGGCGATGGCGTCGTCGACGTTGAGAAACTTCGTCAGCTTGCCATCCTTCTTCTGGATCGTCTGCGTCAGATAAATGGTCTTGGCATAGCGCTTCATTGTATTGACGACGTCCCGCGTCACCTCCGGTATGTGCAGCGCCGCGGCTTCCTGGAACTTGAAGATCGGAATGCCGCCATCGACCAGCTTCTGCAAGGATTCCGAAATATTCTCGTATTCGACCGCCTGGTGGCAGATGTCGTACACGATGCCGACATGGCGGCGGAGCGCTGCGTTCGCTTCGGCGATCGGCACATGCGCGAGCTTGGCGAGCTTTTCGACTGCTGCACCCGAATAAAGATGATCGCGGAAATAGGCGACGGTCTCGTCGGTGGTCTCGAGAAAGCAGTACGGCTCCGGCTCGAGCGCGAGCTGCACGCTGCGTCCGGTCTTGTCTTCGAGCGCGATGAGATGCGCGACCACGCGCAGCACGTGATCGGTATAGCTTGCGATCACGTCGTTGCCGGTCACGCGCGGTTTGAAACCGAGCGGCGCACTCTGGATTGACGGCGCGATGCCGGCCGGGCAGACGTCGGCAAGCACGTTGGCGACATTGATGGTGTATTGCGTGCGCTCCTCGCCGCGCCAATCCGGCTCGTAGACCTGCTCCTTCACCTTGTCGCCCTTGAAATGCCCATAGACAAAGGCGTTGGCTGTGTAGATGTACATATCGTTGTCATCGAGAAATTTTTTCAGCTTGGCACGCTCCGCCGGGCTGTTGGCGAGCGTTTCCGCCGAGCTTGCAGACAGCCGGATGCACACGCCGAACGCCTTATTGCCGGCGATCCGCGCCTTTACTTTCGGCAGATAGGTGACGAGCGAATTGTAAAGCTGTTCCCAGTTGTCGGCCGGATGCACCAGCGTCGAATAGGTCAAATGGCCAAGGCCGTTACCGAGATCCATCTTGCGTTTCCTGCTTCCGTTTCTGTTGCCCCGGATGCGAGCGGCACATCCACCACGACCGGCTGTCTTCGACTTGGATAGCCAACGACTTGGATAGCCAAGTTTCGGCGGCCGCGAAAGCCGATTATGTTGGGGTTATTGTCCCACGCTTGCCGCACGGTATGAGACGCGAAGGAGAGAAGCGCTGGCGCAAAAGAAGGGGTGGTGCCTTGCTTTCGCTCCCACTACGCCCGCTTCGCCGAAGCAAGAAAGTAAGCGAAAGGATATGGAACGCCGGCAGACGCGTATCCTACCGTTCCACATCTATGGATGCGGATGCGTGCTCAGCGGAGCACGCTCGCCTGTCGGCGTTCCACCTCGGCTCTGACTAGCGGGCTTCCGCCCGTTTCGCGCGGCTTCAGGCCAGGCTTCCTGGGACGTGGCAAGAACGTTCGATCCTCTAAGCCCGCCCCAACCGGGGGGCGGAGATCAAGCGCAGTTTGTGCGGGTGTTACCCGCCCTCGCCTGTCCCAGTCCAGTGACGCACCTCACGGACCGGTCTTAGTGCCGGTCAGCTGATGCCCGAAGCCGCCCGGGTGCGGCTTGCAATTCCGCCCGCGGGCACCGCCCTCGCCCCCGTGCCGCGATATGCCTTCGCGGCAGGTCCTTTCACATGAGCGAGAATCACTCGCATTATGTAACTGAAACAGTGACAATTGTCAATGTAAAGGTGACGGTCTTTCCCGCGCCGTCATGCCCGCGCTCGTCGCCCGGCCATGACGGCTCGTCCGGCCACGACAGCAGCAATGAGCGGGGAATCCTGTCTTCAAAGCCGGCGCCGCACGGCTTCCAACTGTCGCATAAGTTGCGTTATTGTCGCCAGCCTTTTGCAGGTGGAATTCGCGTGGGAGGGGGAATGACGTCGTCGAGTGTCCCGGCGTTCGGCCGTCGGATGGCTGGGCCAGCTTTCGCGCCGAGCGAGATCAAGGTCTACCAGCCCAATTTATCCAAGCAATGGCGCCTCTGTGCGCTCGCGATGGTTTTTGGCCTGTTGGGATTGTTGCCGCTGAGCAAAATTTTGCATTGGCTTTCCGGCGGCCCGATGCCGGATGCCCAAACATTCCTTGCCGCGAGTTGTTTGCTGTTCATTCCATTCGGCATTCTTTTGGCCATCGGCGCCATGCGCGGCTTGCCGCGCCTGATTGTCACGCCCTATGGCGTCAAGGTCGAAAGAATCGTCGTAACAACATGGGCGAACTGGGACAGCATCGAGCCATTCGTGCTCAAGACCGCCCATGCTGGCCGGTTCAACAAACAGGTGCAAAGCGCTTACGCGCCGGTCATCGGATCTCACGTCAGCAAGGGTCCGCTGCGCGTCAAAAGATTTATCCTTCCCGATCATTTCCAGACACCGATTGGTGCGATCGCTGCGGAGCTCAATGCAGCGCGCGCGCAGGCCGTCGGCGGCGACGCGTCTGCGCCCGTTGCGGCCGCGGCGCCGCAGGAATCGCCCGTTGGCCTCGCCGAGTTCAAACTGCCTTGGGTTACGTTCGCCTTGCTGATCATTCTCGTTGCGGTCTTCACGTTCGAGAACATGTTTCCGCTCGCGCCCGGCAAGGAATTAGCTCCGAGCATCAGGACGCTGTTCGGAATGGGCGCGCTCAGCCGTACGGCGGTCCTGTCCGGCGGCGAATGGTATCGGCTCTTCACCGCGCCGCTCCTGCACGCGAACTTCGCGCATATTGCAGGCAATGGCGTGGCGCTGCTGCTGGGCGGCTGGCTCCTCGAACGTCTGATCGGACGGCTGTGGTTCTTCGCCTTTTTTGTCATCGGCGCGCTCGGCGGATCGCTGATGTCGCTCGCGGTGGGACCGCCGAACCTGATTTCCGTCGGAGCGTCAGGCGCGCTGATGGGACTGTTCGCCGCGCTGTTTATCGGCAGCTTCCGAGTCCCCGCCGGAACGGCGAGCCGAACCCGCCTGCAAGTGAATTCGATGCGGATTCTTATCCCGTCGCTGCTGCCGATCTTCTCATCATCTTCGGTCGGGCACATCGATTATGGCGCGCATTTCGGCGGCGCGATCGCCGGCGCGGCCGCCGCCGCGCTGCTGCTCAAGTTCTGGCCAAAAACTGCGCGCATTCCGCAGGCGCGGACGGTCGCCGCCGGCATTGCCATCATCGGCGGGCTCCTGTTTGTCGTCAGCGCAGGTTTCGCCGTCGCCGATTATCCGAAATACGACATCGTCATCATCCCTCAAACCGAATTGCCGAGCTCGATCGCAGACCGCCACGCGCGCGCGGCAACCCTCGCCGCGCGCTATCCGCAGGATCCGCGCGCGCATCTTTACCTCGGCGAAACTTTGTCGGCGGCCAAAGATGATGCTGGCGCCGAGCGCGAGATGCGTCTGGCTTTGACGCTAGCGCGGACCCATGGGGCGATATTCGGAGCGCAATTCGAAGACGCCACGGCCGCCGTACTTGCGCTTTTCCTGGCGGATCACGCGCAGCGGGACGAGGCCATGAACCTGGCGCGCCGGATGTGCACTGTTACCCCAGGCGACAAGGGCGTGGAGAACCTGCAGAAGCTATTGACCGACCGACATCTCTGCGATTGAACGGAAACGTCGAACGCTGCAAGCGCGTTATTTCGATCGCGTCTCGTAAAAGACGACGTCGTTGTCGGTGAAGACGAAGTCGCGCTTGCTGATGAGAATGATCGTGTATTGGCTCGCGAGCGGCGGATCGGTCGCGGCCGTTTCGAAATATTGATTGCCGTCGATGCGCCAGGTGCCATGGGTGATGTCCGGCTCGGCCGGAAGCATCGTCCAGGTGCCGTCGGCCCGATAGAGATAGTCGTGCCGCGGCGATTCCCACTGGCCGACCCGAAGCGCGGTGAACGCCTTGCTGTCGGAATCTTTCGGCGCCGGATGCTGCTTGATCTCGGCATCGATCTCCTGCCACGCGTCCGTATTGGCGTCAGCGGCCTTATCGCGCAGCCGAGCGAGGTGCGTGAGATAATCGGCTCGCGCTGCTTCGCTCGGTTTAGAAATCTTCGCGTAGTGCTGCCTGGCCGCCGCGAGTGCTTGAAGATAGCGGGCGCCCGTCGCCGGCCGCGTGACGGCCGCGGCCGGGCCAACCAGGGCAGCCGCAAAAACGAGAGTGAGCACGATGCGCAGCAAGGCTGCCCCTCAGCAGGCTCAACGATTCTAACTTCAGACGCACTGCAAACGCGGCAGGTTCAGCGTACGTACATTACTTAATGTGTTCGACTTTCTCCGAAGCCGCCGAGCGGATGATGGCTTCGGTCACGGCGACGCCGTGGATCATCTGATCATAGGGAATGGGATAAGCCGGGCCGCCCTCCGCGGCCTTGGCGAAGGCTTCGAGGGCCGCGCGCGAAATATCCATGGTCTCGGCTTGCCAGGTCTTGGCCTCACCTTTGATCGGCTGGAATTTGCAGGCGCCGAACAGGCGGGTGCGGCGCTCCTCGGACGAGGCGCCGGCGACATGGGTGACACCTTCAAGCCGCAGCCAGCCTTTTGAGCCAAAGACCTGGAACGAGAACCCCGGCCCGGTTGTGGTCATGGTGCCGAGATAGCCCGACATGCCCTCTTTCATGCGGAACAGGATCGAGGTCGTGTCGTCGGCGTCGATCGCGGCCGCCCGGCGGAAGCTTTGCGTGAAGACGTGATCGATCGGTCCGCACAGATCGATCATGCCGTCGACCGCGTGCACGCCCATCGGCATCAAGCCGCCGCATGGCGTTTCGGCCTTGTCGGCGCGCCAATGGCTCGGATTGATGAACAGCACGTTGGGAAACGTCATCGTAGCTTCAATGTGCAGGATGGTGCCGAGATCGCCGTTGCGGATCATCTCGCGCAGCTTGATCATTTCCGGATGGATGCGGCGGTTATAGCCGAGCGCGAGCGTGACGCCGGCCTTTTTCACGGCGGCGACGGCATCCTCGGCTTCCTTCTTGGTCAGCGTGAACGGCTTCTCACAATAGATGTGCTTCTTAGCCGCCGCGGCCGCCACCACCTGCGCACCATGCATGGAGTGCGGCGTCGCCAGAACCACCGCATCGATATCCGGATCGGCCAGCACCGCCTCGTAATTCGGCGCAAGCTTGAAACCGCATTTCTTGGCGAAGGCCTCGGTGTCCGGCGTCACGGTGCGGGTCGTACCGGAAATGAAGCGGATCGCGCCAGAGTTCTCGGCCGCCTCAACCAGCGTCTTGCCCCACCAGCCAAGACCGACAATGGCTGCATTGATCATTCGCAAAACTCCCCTTAAACGCCGGCAGCGATCACCAGAAGACGATATCACTGCGATAATGCATCGCCACGACCAGGCAGCAGATCGCCCAGAACAGGCAATATTCGCAGCCGCCAATATTCCACAGCCATTTACCTTCAGTCACTTTGTGCACTTGATAGCCGGCAAAGAGCAGATGAAAGCACCCGATGACGCCGGCATAGAACGGCAGGATCGCGAAGATCAGCCCGATAGCGAGGCAGGTCTCGATCACGCAGGCCGTATACATCCATACCGCCGGCGGATTGAGCTTGGCGGCTTTGAAGAAGCCGAGCGCCTCGGGCACGAAGAACTTGGCGTAGATATGCGGAATGAAGAACAGCCCGCAGATCAGCCGCAGGATGTTGAATTCATTGGTGAGGTCGAAGTTCTGTACCAGATACGACATTGTCCCCCTTAGTCCCCTCTCCTGTTTCGGCAAGCTTAACTTACCGCTTCTTGGATTGCTATTTCCGGCAGACTGCGCTGCCGATCGCATTCAAGCATCGAGCTCTTTGAAGTAGCGATAGATGCCCCATTGGCTGAACGGGATGCGCCGTTCGGAGGCGAGATAGGCCTTGATGCGCGGGCGCTGCGCCGCCCGGTCGTGCAGCGCGACGAGGCCCGGAATTTTCTTCTCGAAGCGCTTCATCCGCTTAGGAAAGGCGTAACGCAGCCCTTCCACGATCTGAAACAGCGACAGATCGACATAGCTGAGGCTGCGTCCGACGGTGAATTTGCCGCCGTTCTTCTGCAAGACGCACTCGAAATAGCCGAGCATTTTCGGCACGTGATAACGCCAGAAATCCTTGGTGCGCCGCAGCGCCGCGGGCTTCTGCTCCTCGTAATAAAGCCAGCCGGAGACCGGATGATGGGTGTCGTGAATGCGCACGACGAGATCGATGATGGTGAGCTGCAATTGATGCGCCCACAGCCGCCCGGCTTCGTCGCGCGGCGCGAGATTGAGGCGCGGACCGAGATAGAAAAGAATCTCCGCGGTCTGCGCGATGATCTGCTTGCCGATTTTCAGAAACGGCGGCGCGTAAGGTGGATATTTCACGCCCTTGCCCTCGAGCAGCCGCATCATCGCCGACATGCCCGCTTTGCCGCGGCGCGCAACGTCGACATAGTCGGCGCCGGCCTCTTCGAGCGCCAGGCGAATGAATTCGCCGCGGCCCTGGATGCTCGGCCAATAGTAGAGTTCGTAGCGCATGGCTCCGCTCTGTACGGCTATCCGACTTGAGCCTTGTACTGCTCGTCGGTGACGTGCTCCATCCACTCGACATGCTTGCCGTCGAGCGCTTCCTGCATGGCGACATGCACCATGTTGGTTTCCGGAGCCGCGCCGTGCCAATGCTTTTCGTTTGGCGGGATCCAGACCACATCGCCGGCGCGGATCTCGCGCACCGGGCCGCCAAAGGTCTGCACCCGCCCCTTGCCGGAGACGACGAATAATGTCTGGCCGAGCGGATGGGTGTGCCAGGCGGTGCGCGCGCCGGGCTCAAAACGCACCAGGCCCGAGCGCAGGAGCGCCGGAGCGGGCGTCTCGATGATCGGCTCCTGCCAGACGACGCCGGTGAAGCTGTCGGCCGGTCCGCGGCGCGACGGCCGCGAGCCACAGGGATGAATGTCCATCTTCGTCTCCTCCTTATTGCGACCTTTGGGCGGGTGAGCGGCGGTCGGCGCCGGTAACATAGTAAAAATTCGGCAGCGATACTCTGGCAATCGGGGCCAATCCGAGCATCGCAGTTTTCCGGCGCATACGGTAATATCGCGACGTCGGCGAACCGGCGATATCGAGGGCAGTATAGTGTCCTACGTAACGCTTATCTGGCGTCTTGCTTATTCGCGTGGCTGCGCCCGCACCTTGGCGGCCCGAGCCGCACGGGCCGTGATGCTGTTATGCGTCATCGCCAGTTGCGGACTAACGCTCGGCGCCTGCTCCAAATGCGACGTGCCAAATTGGTCGGCGCCGCGCGCCTGCCATGACGGGCCGGCGCCGCAATAGCCATGCCGACCAAGATCATCAAAGCGATAAAGCGCACAGCGCTCCTGCTCGCGGTCGTCGCGATCGGTTTTTTCGCCGTTCGAATCTATGTCTCGCAGCGCGGCCCCGCGCTTTCGCTTTGGCACACCTATGTTCCGCACGAACTGAGCACCGCGGAGCTCGATGCCGCCGACTGGAACCGGTATCTGACCGAGGAAGCCAAGATCTTTGCAGCCGTCCGCACTGAGGTGACGGACAAGCTCGATCCGCAAGATCGCGCGCCGCTGAACCGCTATTTCGCGGGCAGCCCGATTTATCCGGGCCGCTTTTCGCAAGACTTCAATCGCTCCTTTGTGCTCGAACCGAACGGCCCTCCGGTCGGGGCGGTGGTGCTGCTGCACGGCCTGACCGATGCGCCTTACAGCCAGCGTCATATTGCGGAAGCCTATCGCGACCACGGCTTCGTCGCGATCGTGATCAGGCTTCCCGGTCACGGCACGGTGCCGGCCGGATTGAGCGAGGTCGAGTGGCAGGACTGGATGGCGGCGACGCGGCTTGCCGTGCGGGAGGCACGGCGGCGGATCGCGCCCTCGGCGCCCTTGCATCTGGTCGGCTTTTCCAATGGCGGCGCGCTCGCGCTCAAATATGCACTCGATGCGATTGCCGATCCAAAGCTCGCTCCGCCGGATCGTCTTGTTCTGATCTCGCCGATGATCGGCATCACCCGCTTTGCGCGCTTTGCCGGGCTCGCCAGTCTGCCGGCTCTGCTTCCGCCGTTCGCCAAAGCCGCCTGGCTCGGGGTGGTGCCGGAGTTCAATCCGTTCAAATACAATTCATTTCCGGTCAATGGCGCCGTTCAATCCTACCGGCTGACGCAAGTCCTGCAGCAACAAGTCGCGCAATATAGCCGCAGCGGCGAGCTCGCCCGGCTGCCTCCGATCATCACTTTCCAATCCGTCATGGACTTTACGGTCAGCACTAGTGCGATCGTTTCGGCGTTGTACGATCGTCTTCCAAAAAACGGCAGCGAGCTCGTCCTGTTCGACGTCAACCGGACGGTCAAATTCGGCACGCTACTGCGGCCGAGCGCGGATACCAAACTGGCCCAGTTGCTGCCGCAGCGCGCGCGAAATTATCGTACGACAATCATCACCAATGCCGGCGTGCCAAGCGGCGAGGAAGTCGAGCGCACGATCGAGGCGGGCGAGACGAACCAGCATGATCGCGCCTTGGGCGTGTATTATCCGGCGGGCCTGTATTCGCTGTCGCACGTCGCCCTGCCGTTTCCCATGACCGATTCCCTTTACGGGCTGACGCCGGATCCGAACGAAAGCTTTGGCATCAATCTCGGCGCCTTGGCGCCGCGCGGCGAGCGCAATGTCCTGATCGCGAGCCTGGACTCATTGCTACGCGCGTCTTCCAACCCGTTCTTCCCGTATATGATCGAACGCATTGACCAAGACATCGGCAGCGGGAAGCGTGTGGAAAGCCAGGGCGCGGCGGCGACGCTACCCCAGGCTAGTGGCGATAACGGAAATCAAACGCCGGGTTGGACGTTCAACGACCTGCTCTCACTTATTTTTGGCTCCGCGCAACAGGATGACTCTGATCCGTCGTCCGAGCCGTGAGCCGTCGGCCAGGCTAAGCGCGCGACTAGTCTTTGCTGTCGAAAGCGCCGGTTTTCGCCTCGCTGAGCTCAACCTCGACGGCGTCGATATCGGGCAGCGCTTCGTTGCGCAGCCGGCCATAGGCGTCGGCGAGTTGCCGCGGCGACATATCGGCAAAGGCGGCGGACCGGTCGGCGCGCCACCATGTCCAGAACAGCCGCGCCAGGATCAGAATGAGCGTGATCTGGAAGATGAGGCCGAGGAACGACGCGGCGCCGGTCAATTCGCTGGTCATGCCGTGACCGAACACGAGGCCCAGCACGCCGGCGCCGAGGAAGCCCGCGGAGAAACCGCCGACCACGCCGGGCCGGCTGAACAATCCGCCCAGCGAGCCTCCGGTCGGCTGGGCAACCTGCGGCAGCAACGCATTGCCGGTGTCAGTCACATCGCCGGTTGCGCCACCGCCGGAAAAGCTCTCGCCGATCATGTCATTGCCGAGAACTGTCGTGCTGAACGGCAATGACATGAACCGCGCCAGACTGCCGCCGAATTTCCACTCGCTCTTCAGCCGCGCGTCGGCCCCTTCCGCTGAGATGAACAGGCTCATCGTCAGCGCGGTCAACATCGCGAATGACCGGAACCAAGACAGCCGAAACGACGGTGTGGCGGTCGCGGCAACGGCATAGTTGCGAACGAAACAATTCACGTGTTGTCGCCCTTGTTTATGCGGATTTACGCCTGTACGCGGATGATTCGAATAGTCCGCGCCCGCAGCCTGTTTCTACGCCCAACACCATGCCCGCCGATCTGCCGCAAAGCGTCGCACGCGCTCGTGTCGCACCTTACGGTCTTATACGGGCCGGACGCAAAGCCGGTTTTGTGCAGACCAGTTCTGCAAGGCGTTCCAGCGTCACTCGGCTGTCACTTGGTAGCTGTCACTTTGGGCCTTGACGGCCAAACACGATCGGCCGCCTGCATCACGCGGCCAGTGTTTCCTTCACGGCATTGACAAGCTGCTTGAGCGTGAACGGCTTTGCCAAGAACGCAAATTGACCGTCCGCCGGCAGATGCTTTTGGAAGGCATCCTCGGCATAGCCCGACACGAAGATGATTTTGAGGCCCGGATTGCGCGTGCGCAATTCGCGGAGCAGCGTCGGCCCGTCCATTTCCGGCATCACCACGTCCGACACGACGAGATCGATCTGGCCTGAGGACTTTTCGAGCACCTCGATGGCTTCGACGCCGTTGCCGGCTTCAAGAACGGTATAGCCGCGCGAGGCAAGCCCTCTGGCATTGAGCTGACGCAAGCCCTCCTCGTCTTCGACCAGGAGGATAATGCCCTCGCCCGTCAGATCCGCGCTCGCAGCGCGCTTGCCCGGCTCGCCGGCCGTCGCTGCCAGATCCGCCGCTGCGGCGCGCTCGGCCGCGAGCTCTTGCGCGGTCTCCTGCGCGCTCGCGATATGACGCGGCAGGAAGATACGAAACGTGGCGCCTTGCTGCTCGACCGAGTCGACATAGACGAAGCCGCCGGTCTGCTTGATGATGCCATAGACGGTCGAGAGGCCAAGTCCGGTGCCCTTGCCCACCTCCTTAGTGGAGAAGAACGGCTCGAAAATTTTGTCGAGGATTTTGGCCGGAATGCCGGTGCCGCTATCCGTCACTTCCACCAGCACATAGTCGGCAGCCGGCATGCCTTTGCCGCGATAGCGCTCGCTGTCCTCTTTGGTCACGTTGCTGGTGCGCACCTGCAAGCGCCCGCCGTTCGCCATGGCGTCGCGCGCGTTGACGGCGAGATTCACGATTACCTGTTCGAACTGCGAAATGTCGACCTTGACCGGCCACAGATCGCGGCCATGGACCACGGTCAGCGTAACCTTTTCGCCGATCAGCCGCCGCAGCAGCACATTGAGGTCGCTCAGGACCTCGCCGAGGTCGAGCACTTGCGGGCGTAACGTCTGCTTGCGCGAGAATGCGAGCAGATGCCGGACCAGGCTCGCGGCCCGGTTGGCATTCTGCTTGATCTGGATGATGTCGGCGAAGGACGGGTCGGTCGGCTTATGCGCGTTGAGCAGAAAGTCAGTCGCCATCATGATGGCGCCGAGCACATTATTGAAATCGTGCGCCATGCCGCCGGCCAGCTGGCCGATCGAATCCATCTTCTGCTGCTGCGTGACCTTGTTTTCGAGCTCCCGCTGCGCCGTGGTCTCGAGCGCATAGACGATGGCCGCTTCCTGGTCGCGCTCCTCTTCCTCGACTGCGGTCACGTAGAAGCGCCCGAACCGTTCGCTGCTGCCGGAGAGCATCGCATCGACGGGCGCGATATCGCTCTCGCCCTGCGCGGCGAGCGCGATGGCCGCCTTCAGCGCTTCGCGGTCGCGTTCGACCACGGTGGCAAGGATCGAGCGGTCGGCGCTTTGGTCCTCGCCGCCGGCTTCGTTGCTCACTCTTGCGCCATAGACCCTTGCGCCGTGGAACAGCCGCGCGAACAGCGGGTTGGTGCGTACCACACGACCGTGCTTGTCGATCGTCGCGATCGCCATCGGCGTGTGATGGAAGAACCTCATGAAGCGGATGTCAGCGGCGCGCTGCGGGTCCGTGCCGTCGTCGCGCGCGCGGTTGAGTACCAGCGTGCGCGAAGCGCCAGGCACGCCATCCACGCCGAAAGCAAGCTTGTGAAACATCCGCACCGGGAGCGTGCGCCCGCTGCGGGTGCGCAGATCGAGGTCGAGCACCTCGGTCTTGACCTCGCCCGGCCCCGCCCGCAGCATCGTCAGCAAAGCGGCGCCGTCGCCGGCGACCAGATCGGCGATCTTCAAGCCGCCGGAACCGACCTGGGCCAGATCCTGGTCGAGCCAATTGGCGAGCGTAGCGTTCAGGTAAACGATGTCGCCTTTGTCGTCGACCGAGAAGAACCCGGCCGGCGCATGATCGAGATAATCGATGGCGTGCTGCAATTCCTGAAACACATTTTCCTGGTGCGCGCGCTCGCGCGTCACGTCCGACAGCGACCACACGGTGAGCCCGTTCTCGCGCCGGCTCGCACCAAGCGGCCGGATGCGAAGCCGCAACCAGCGCGCCGGCCGGCCTTTAGCCCCGGCAATGCGGACCTCTTCCTGCAGGCGCCTGCCGTCTCTTGCTGCTTTCAGCAGCCGGTAGATTGCCTCGGAGGCCTCGGCGTCGCCGATGAAAGCACGCTCGACCGGCCGCATGTCATTTGAATCGGACGCATTGGTCAGATCGAGATAGGCGGCATTGGCATAGACCACCTGGCCGTCGCTGCCGGTGACGACGATGCCGTCGAAGGCATTGTCCACTACCGATCTGATCATCGGGTGGCTCGAGCCCGCGGCCGAAACCCGCAAGATGCCGCAGGCGAGCGCAAACAGCGAGAACACGCCGACAGTCGCCAGCACCGCCAGGAATCCCAGAATATACGGCTCGGCATTGCTGCCGCCCATCATCACGATCCCAGTCGCGGCGGCGACCAAGAGCGCGGCGACCAAAAGCACGAGCGCGATGCTGCCGCCGCGGGCAGTATTGCTGGCGCTGCGATCGATCGAGGCACGCGACACCGCGACAGCGGGAGCCTCAACCAGGGACCCAACAGCCTTCGAATCGGCACTGCCGGACGCCGTCATTGTCCATATGCCCCGTTTTCAGCGCCTCGTTTGTTGCCTTTTTCAGTGCCTTGCGTCGCTGAATCGCGCAAGGGATTTTGGTGAAAAGGCGTAAAATCCCGCATCATTCGGTCAGTGCGAAGGCATCCGGCCCAAGCGTCATCGGCGGAAGGCTCCACGCAGCCTCATGACATAACCGATGATTTCGGCAACGGCGCGGTAGTGTTCTTGCGGAATCTCCTGGTCGATCTCGACCGTGGCGTGCAACGCGCGGGCCAAGGGCGGGTTCTCCATGATCGGGATATTGTGGGCCTCGGCGACCTCGCGGATCTTGCGCGCGATCAGATCGGCGCCCTTGGCGACACAGACCGGCGCATTCATGCCGCGCTCGTATTGCAACGCCACCGCGAAGTGGGTCGGGTTGGTGATAACCACGGAGGCTTTGGGCACCTGGGCCATCATGCGCCTTCTGGCGCGGGACTGCCGCAACTGTTTGATTTTGCCTTTGACCGCAGGATCGCCTTCGGTCTGGCGGAACTCCTCCTTCATTTCCCGTATCGACATTTTATGCCGGTCGTACCATTGCCGGTACTGGAACAGGTAATCGGCCGCAGCGACGACCGCCAGAATGGCAACGACGGTGCCGAGAAGCTTTACCGCCAGCGAGCGCGCGACCGGCAGGATCAGCGCCGGATCGACTTCGATGAGACCGCCCATAATGTGGCGCGCCGGCCAGAGCAGCGCGCCGATCACGGTGCCGAACAGCGCCAGCTTGGCGAAACCTTTGGCAAAATTGGCCAAGGCCACCATGGAAAACAGCCGCTTGAAGCCCGCGATCGGCGAGATTTTCGACAAATTCGGCTTCAGCGGTTCGAATGAAAAGATGATGCGGTGCTGAATGATGGTGCCGGCAAAGGCCGACACGGTCAGCAGAAGGAGCGGAATGCCGAGCGCCAACAGCAGCATTCCGCCGAGCGACCGGGTCAGGTCGACAAGGGAAGCGCCATCCGTCGGAATTTCGAACGAATGCGCGAGCAGGCCCCGCATCGCCGTTTGCAGGCTCGCCGCCGTGGGGCCGGAAAAGATCATCAGCGACAACGTCGCGCCGCCGATCATGAACCAGGTCGAGACCTCGATGCTTTTGACGACATCGCCGCGCTCGATCGCCTGGTCAAGGCGCCGCGGGGTCGGGTCTTCCGTTTGTTCTGCGTCGTCTTGTTCTTCGGCCATCGGCGGCTAGCAACCAGTTTCCAGCATGCTCATGCGTGCGGCGCGATGTCGTGCAACACGCCGGTCGCGTAATCGAGAAACATCCCCATCATTGCGCCGAGCACCAGCACAAGGAATAGAAAGCCGAGCAGGATCGACGCCGGCAGCGCCAGGAAATAGACCTGCATCGCCGGCATCAGCCGCGACAGCACGCCAAGCCCGAGATTGAACAGCAGCCCGAACACCAGGAACGGCGCGGACAACTGAATGCCGATGCGGAAAGCGCCGGACACGGTCTTGGTCACCAGCGCAGCGGCGTCGCCGGTCGAAGGCACCTCGCCAGGCGCAAACAAAGTGAAGCTGTCATTGAGCGCGGCGAGCACCAAGTAATGCATGTCGGTGGCGAAGAATAACGTGATCGCCAACATTGTCAGAAAATTGCTGACGATCATGCTCTGCTCGCCCTGGCTCGGATCCACGGCGGTGACGAAGCCGAGGCCGAGTTGCTGGGCGATCACCGAGCCTGCGACCTCGAGCGCCGAAATCGTCAGGCGCGCGGTCAAGCCCAGCACGGCGCCGATCATGATCTCCTCGATCACCATGACGATGGCGGGTCCGATCGCGCCGCCGACGAGGTGATAGTCGGCGCGATGCAGCGGCACCAGCACGGCGGCGAGAATGAGCGCGATGGTCAGCCGCATCCGCGGCGAAATCCCCTGCTCGCCGACACCCGGCAAAAGCATGATCATCGTTCCGGTGCGTGCGAAGATCAGGAGGAAGGTCGCCCCGAGCGCCGGCAGAAACGACACATCAATATGCACGGTTCAACCCGCTCAGCCGTTGATGATATGCGCCGTAATCCGCATGAAATTGGCTTGGAGCTTGTCCGCCATGAACGGCAGCGCGATCAGCATCGACAGGAAGATCGCTATGATTTTCGGTACGAAAACCAGCGTGGTTTCCTGAATCTGCGTCAGTGCCTGCAGCAGTGAGATAATCACGCCGACAACGAGGCCGACCAACATCATCGGCGCGGAAACAAGGAGCAGCGTCACGATCGCATCACGTGCGATATCCAGCACTTCGGGTCCCGTCATCTTTGTTGTTCTTTCCCTACCTTGTCACGCCACCGTGACGCTGCTCCAAGTTCCCCCCGCAGGCACCCCGCGCCAGCGATTTCAGATCTGCATCTTCAGAATGTCTTCATAGGCCGCAATCACCTTGTCGCGCACCGAGACCAGCGTCTGCACCGCGGTTTCGGTTTCAGCGACCGCGGTGACGACGTCGACCATATTGGCCTTGCCATTGGCGACCGCTTGCGCCTGCGCGTCCGATTTCTGCGCGGCTTCGGAAACACTATCCATGACGGTCTTGAGGACGGCGCTGAAATTCGGCCCCGAGCCCTGCGGCGTCCCAAGCCCGCTAGCGATGTTTGCGGTATCGGCGCCCATCCGCGAAAGTGCGGCATAGGCATTGGCGGCGGCGGCTGTCGGTATCGGCATATTGCGTTCTCAGCTGGCTCTAGGTCTTGATCATGTCGATGGTGCGCTGAAGCATCTTGCGCGTGGCAGTGATGACGTTGAGATTGGCTTCATAGGACCGCTGCGCATCGCGCAGATCGGTCATCTCGATGAGCGTATTCACGTTCGGATATTTGACGTCGCCCGCGGCATCCGCCGCCGGATTGCCCGGCTCGTGCCGCACCAGAAAATCGGAACTGTCGGTCTGGACCGGCCCGAGCTGAACGACATGAGCATCGAGCTCGCGGTCGAGCACGGTGTTGAAGGTGACAATGCGGCGTCGATACGGATCGCCGCCGGCAGTCTGCGACACCGAATCGGCATTGGCGATGTTTTCCGAGATCACGCGCATTCGGCCCATCTGCGCACGCAGGCCGGTGGCGGCGACCGAAAGTGATTTGATGAAGTCCATGGTTCAGTTCTCTTCAGTTTCTCCGCAAGCCTCGCCCCGGCCGAGAATCTTCATTTGCGCATGATCTTTTCCGAAAAACCGGCGTTCGCTTTTCGGGATCATGCGCTAACTCCTATCGATCGCGATTCTGATGAGGCCGAGACTGTGCGTGTACATCGACGTCACGGCCTCGTAATCCATCTGGTTCGACCCAACTTTCATCATTTCGTCTTCGTGGCTGACCGAGTTGCCACGCGGCCGGATTTCGTAGCGGCCGCTCGCATCGGTGGAGAACGGCGAATCGCCGCCGCCAGCCGGACCGGCGATGTGATTCGGATCGGTGCGCTCGAGCCCGACGGATGAGACCAGAGACAACTCCCGGCTGAAGTCCGGCGCCGCGATGTCGCGCGCCCGATAATTGGGCGTGTCGGCGTTGGCGACGTTTTCGGCCAAGACCTCCTGCCGCGCCTGGCCCCACTGCATGCGGCTGCGCAA
The DNA here is from genome assembly GCA_035483735.1 of Xanthobacteraceae bacterium. Classification (GTDB taxonomy): domain Bacteria; phylum Pseudomonadota; class Alphaproteobacteria; order Rhizobiales; family Xanthobacteraceae; genus BOG-931. The sequence continues at coordinate 16,888 of DATHPQ010000164.1, forward strand.
CATCGACAGAATCGGAATGTCGGAAATCGGCATCGGCGGCGTCCCCATCGGCCAAGAAGTGCAAGAGGAACACGGTTTGGCACTGGGCAGACTTTGCCGGGCGTATGGTTAATGGCAG
>DATHPQ010000165.1:0-25198 GCA_035483735.1 Xanthobacteraceae bacterium
CGTCATCGCCTTTATCGCGGTGCCGGAGCCGATCATGCGCGGCCTGTTCCTGCGCGGCGCTTTCACTGCCGAAGACGCGCACGCCTCGGCGCTGACCTTGATGGCCTATACGATCGGGCTCATCCCCTTTGTCCTGATCCGTAGCGTGGTGGCGCCGTTTTTGGCGCGCGGCGACACGGCAACTCCGGTCAAGGCAGCTTTAATCGGCACCGCTGTCAATATCGCGCTCAAAGTCGCGCTGATGTTTCCGCTGGCGCAGGTCGGCTTGGCGCTGGCGACCTCGATCGGCGCTTGGATTAATTTCATCCTGGTGCTGATCTTTGCCGCCCGCGCCAATGTGCTGGCGCTCGATCCGGCGCTGAAATCGTCGTTGCTCAAGCTCGCTTTGGCCGGCGTCGTGATGACGGTGGTCTTGTTGGTCGCCGATCCGATTGTCACCGGACTGTCATCCTCGTTGCCCAGGTTCCGCAACGAAACCGTACTGATTCTCTTGGCGCTGATTGGCGCCGTGGTTTACGGGGGGCTGGTTGCTGTGCTGTTCGGCCGGCGCTGGTTGTTGCTGATGCGGCGCACGGAAGCAGCAGCGCCCGTTGGACGTGATGAAACCGCTTCCATTCCGGCGGTCGAGCCGGATCGGACCTAGACCTTGATCGAATTCGATTGGATCAAGGTCTAGATCTTTGAATTGAGCATGATCTCTTCCGAAAACCGGTATCCGCTTTTCGGGATCATGCTCTAAGCTGGAGCAAGAAGCAGAATGCGCGTGACTATGATCGGCGCCGGATATGTCGGACTGGTATCCGGGGCTTGCTTTGCCGACTTCGGTCACCAGGTGGTCTGCGTCGACAAGGATGCCAAGAAGGTCGAGGCGCTCAACCGCGGCGAGATCCCGATCTTCGAGCCCGGTCTCGATGCGCTGGTCGAGACCAATATGCAGCAGGGCCGGCTTGAATTCTCGACCGACACGGCGCGGGTGAAGGATGCCGAGGCGGTCTTCATCGCGGTCGGCACGCCGTCGCGCCGCGGCGACGGCCATGCCGATTTAAGCTACGTGTACGAAGCGGTGCGCGAGTTCGCGCCGATTGTATCCGCCAACGCAGTCGTCGTCACCAAATCGACGGTACCGGTGGGCACCGGCGACGAGATCGAGCGTATCCTGCGCGAGCTGCGCAAGGACGCGGAGATTCAGGTCGTCTCCAATCCGGAATTCCTGCGCGAGGGCGCGGCCATTCAGGATTTCAAGCATCCCGATCGCATCGTCGTCGGCACCGACGACCTGGCGGCGCGCGATGTGCTCGCCGAAATCTACCGGCCGCTTTATCTGAACACGCCGCCGCTGCTCTATGTCAGCCGGCGCACCGCCGAGCTGATCAAATACGCAGCCAATGCGTTCCTCGCCACCAAGATCACTTTCATCAATGAAATCGCCGACCTGTGCGAGCAGGTCGGCGCCGATGTGCAGGAAGTGTCGCGCGGTATCGGGCTCGACAACCGCATCGGCGCGAAATTCCTCCATGCCGGTCCGGGCTTCGGCGGGTCGTGCTTCCCGAAGGATACCAGTGCGCTCTTGAAAACCGCGCAGGATTATGGCGTGCCGCTGCGCATTGTCGAAACCGTATCGTCCGTGAACGAACAGCGCAAGCGCGCCATGGCGCGCAAAGTGGTGGCCGCGCTTAACGGTTCGGTGCGCGGCAAGACCGTCGCCGTGCTCGGCCTGACGTTCAAGCCGAATACCGACGATACACGCGACTCTCCGGCAATCCCGCTGATCACGGCGCTGCACGATCTTGGCGCCGCTGTGCGCGGCTACGACCCGGCCGGGATGGAGCAGGCCAAGCCACTGCTTCCCGCCGTGACGTATTGCACCAGCGCCTATAGCGCCGCGGAAGGCGCCGATGCCGTCGTGATTGCAACCGAATGGGAACAGTTCCGTGCGCTCGACCTGCAGCGGCTCAAGGGCTTAATGCGGGAGCCGGTGATTGTCGATCTGCGCAACATCTATCGTCCCGAGGACATGAAGCGCGCCAACTTCCGCTATCTTGCTATCGGGCGTCCCGGGGTGAACTAGCTGCCTAACCTGAAGCCCGCGCCTTATGCCCGGCCTTACGCCGGGCATTTTGTTTATGCGGTATTTATGCGGCTTCCCGCCTAGCCCTGTAGAGGCAGCGGGACTATGGTCCGCCGCAACACGAGTCCCTCTTTCATCAACGATGTCCCCTGAGACCAGAACAAAAATCGTCGCCATGATCGTCGGCTCGGCGGTGATCATGCAGCAGCTCGACTCCACCGTGATCACCACGGCGCTGCCGCAGATGGCGATTTCGCTGCACACCGATCCGGTGCGGCTCTCGGTGGCCGTCACCGCCTATATCTTGAGTCTCGCGGTGTTCATCCCCGTGAGCGGCTGGGCGGCCGACCGTTTCGGCGGCCGCACCGTGTTTCGTGCCGCCATCGCCCTGTTCACGCTCGGCTCGATCCTGTGCGGGCTGAGCGGCAATACCGCAGAGCTCACCGCGGCGCGGGTGCTGCAGGGCCTAGGCGGCTCGATGATGGTGCCGGTCGGGCGGCTCGTGCTGTTCCGCAGCATCGACAAGGCCGCGCTGATCCCGATGATGGCCTATCTGCAAGTGCCGGCGCAGTTCGGCCCGGTGCTTGGCCCGCCGATCGGCGGCTTCATCACCACCTATTTTTCCTGGCGCTGGATTTTCCTGGTCAATGTGCCGCTCGGCATTCTCGGCATCGTGCTGGTGACGATCTTCTTCGACAATCCGAAGGAAGACGGTCCGCCGCGGCCGCTCGACTGGCTTGGCTTCGTGCTGACCGGCGCGTCTTTGTTCTGCATCATGAACGGTATCGAAGCGATCGGCCGCGGTCACGGTGACGTCCTCGAAGTCATCGGTCTGTTCGTGGTCGGCGCCGCGACGGGGGCGATGGCGATACGGCATCTGCGGCGGACGCCGCATCCGGTACTCGACATATCGGTGTTTCGCATCCCGACCTTCCGCACCAGCATTACCGGCGGCTCGCTGTTCCGCGCCGGCGCCGGCACCCTGGTCTTTCTGTTGCCGCTGTTGCTGCAAGTCGTATTCGGCATGTCGGCCGTGGCCTCGGGCAGTATCACCTTTGCCACCGCCGTCGGTTCCATGACGATGAAGGCGACGGCGCGGCCGATTCTGAGATTGTTCGGATTCCGCCGCGTCATCATCGTCAACAGCGTGATCAGCGCAGCGTCGATTGCGATGTGCGCGTTCTTCACCAGTGCGACGCCGGTCGCGCTGATATTCACGCTGTTGTTGCTTGCGGGCTTCTTCCAGTCGCTGCAATTCACCGCGACACAGGCGATGGGCTATGCCGATATCGCCCAGCCGCAGATGAGCACGGCGACCAGCATCGCCAGCATGACGCAACAATTGAGCCGCGGCTTCGGCATTGCGCTGGTGGCGACGCTGTTACATCTGTCGCTGACCTGGCGTGGCGCGAGCGCGCTCGGCACATTCGATTTCAAGGTCGCATTCACCGGTGCGGCGATCATGGCGCTGCTCTGCCTGCCGTTCGGCCTGTCGTTGCACCCGTCCGCTGCGGCCGAAGTCAGCGGGCATCAGCCGAAATCGGCCGAGGCTTAAAAAGCCGCCTTCGCTCACAGTATATCTACAAACAAAAAGAGCGTCGGCCACTGGGCCGGCGCTCTTATCTTTTCGCGCTGAACAGTTTTCTTAAGCGTTTGCGACCGGACCCTTTTGCGTAGCCGCGAGATTCCGCTCGACGCTGAGCCCGAACCAGGGCCGCAGATAGGTGCCGAAGGCGCTGCCGGCAAAAGCCGCAACAAGCCACAGCCAGCCATGCACGCTCGCCGAAGCGATCCCGCTGAAATAGGCGCCGATATTGCAGCCATAGGCAAGCCGCGCGCCGTAGCCGAGCAAAAGCCCGCCGATCACCGCGGCGGCAAGCGAACGCAACGGCAGCCGCCAGCCCGGACTGAACTTGCCGGCGAGGCCCGAAGCGAGCAGCGCGCCGAGGATGATGCCGAAATCCATCACCGAGGTGATATCGGCGAACACGCTCTCTTGCAGCGCCTTGGCGCGTTCGGGCGAGTGCCAATAGCCCCAGGACGCGACGTCGACGCCCGCGGTCTGGAAGATCTTCGAGCCCCACAGCGCGAAGGCAGATGTGATGCCCCACGGCCGGCCGGCGAGATAGAGAGTGGCGAAATTGCCGATGGCAAGCGCTACCGCACCGGCGAGCAGCGGCCACGGCCCGTGCAGGAAACGGCGCCAGCCGCGGCGGTCAGTCTGCACGCCGTAGCGCAGATTGCCGTGGATGCGCCGCTCGATCACGACCGTGAGTGCGGCGATGGCGGCAAAGCCGACGAGGCTCACAGCGAGCGCGGTCTCCCAGCCCCAAGCCTTGATCAGCGAGATCGAGCCAAAATTCGGCGTGGCCGACCACCACGGCAGGTTCCAGGCGCCGAGCGCCGAGCCGATGATGAAGAAGGCGAGCGTGACGAACATGCGCGAATTGCCGCCGCCAGCCGTATAGAGCGTGCCCGAAGCGCAACCGCCGCCGAGCTGCATGCCGAGCCCGAACAGGAACGCGCCGACCAGGACAGAGATGCCGACCGCGCCATATTCGCCATGTACCGGCTGGCCTAAGAGCGTGCCATTGGCCAGCGCCGGGAAGAACAACACCACCGCGACTGCGAGCATCAGCATCTGCGCCCGCAAGCCCGCGCCGCGGCCGTCGGCAACAAAGACGCGCCACGCCGAAGTGAAGCCAAACAGCGCATGATAGAGCACGAGCCCGAGCGCGCCGCCGAGCAGGAACAGCGCGCCCTGCCGCCACGTATAGGCGTCGCCCAGCGCGATCGCGCCGGCCCCAAGCACGGCGGTGGCAAGAATAATGACCCAGGTATTGGTGGGAGGAGCCACGCCGCGCTCGTTTGCAAGCAGGCGTGCGTCAACGGAAAGATCGGTCATGCGTGTCTCTTTGGATGTCTCTCATATAGATGTTCCGGAACACCAACATCCGGTTGGCGGGCGGCGGAGCGCCGCCGGATAGGTGCCGAAACGACCCAAATGCGGATCCGTCGCGGGTGAAAAACTTAAGCTCCGGGCCGATGCGATCCAAGCCGAAGCCGTTTCGTTATTCGCGGCTTGTCGATACAAAACGACTATTTTTCAGGATTTAGAGAAACATTATACCCATCAATATTGGATAGCGTTCAACACGTAGAAATTTCTTCTCCTCCGGTTCCCCAGAAGCAAAAAGGGCCGCCCGGCGACCGGGCGGCCCTTTCGTCCCCGATAGAATGCGAAACCGCGGCGCCGTTTAGCCCCAACGGATGGCGATGGCGCCGGCGATCGAGCGTGCGCGGCTGCGCAGCGCGTGACCGTCATTGCCGGACTCGATGACCCACTCGCCATTCTCCTGGCCGACGATCTTACCGACATGGTGCGGCCACACCACGACCGCGCCGACACCCGCCGGGCCGGAACGGCCCCAATGCGCCCAGTTACGCGCGAGGTTGTACGACGGGCCGGGATCGCCGCCGACGAGCTGGCGCATTTCCCAGCCGCACCAGGCCGACGGACGCGCGCCCACGCCGTAGGAAGCCGTGCGCTGCGGCTCGGTGTTATATTGCTGGCCGGAGAATCCGTAACCGGCATAGGACGCGTCACCTCCATCACGGTGGCTGCGCGCCAGATGGTGATAGACGCGATGATGATGTTCGTGAGCCTGTGCCGATTGCGCGAGCACGGTGACAGCGGCGAACGCAACAGTAAGTGTCGTCAACTTCATTAGTCCCGATCTCCTGAGTTAGATTTGCCTTTTGTTGTTGTGCCGCCTGCAAACAAAAGCCCCGCCAACCGTGAGGTTGACGAGGCTGAACAAACGGCAGTGCCTCATTGACAGCCGAGGCACGCGCGAGCTGATAGCATCATCGCGCGCGATTACGCTGCCTGTTTTTGCATGGCATGTATTTGTTTGGTGGCGCGAGGTGCCGCATTATCGCCCCGTTTTGCCGCCGCGGAATGGGGCGATTTGTTGTTTGCTGTTTGTTTGCTCGCGAAAGGCCCGTAATAGCTGTCGCTATGAACGCGCTCCGTCGCGCGATTCGCCGGCGGCGACTGTCGCGCGCTGCCTTGGTGTCGCCCATTCCCTTAAACGCATCGCCCGTTAAGCTTGCCAGGTAAGTTTAATGCGCTCGCGGTTTTGCGCACGAGCGCGTCGCTGACGAAGATTCCGGCCGCGGGCGCGGCCGATTCACCGTTTCTAGACCGACAAGCCTCGATTCAATTGGCGGCCGGCGCAACGAGGTCGCCGGACTGGCCGGAGCGTTCGAGCGCACTCCTGACGAAGCCTGAGGCTTTCATCTCTTCGATAAAGCCGTTCAAATATTTGAGGCCGGCATCGCGGCCGAGCGGCGTCGCCATCGCTTGCCGGATGTCCTGGAAGTGGCCGTCCATCACGCGGACATTCGGGTTCGTTTTCGCAAATTGCACGAGCTGCTGCTTCACGCCGGCGGCCGCGTCGAGCTTGTCGGTGAGGAATCCATCAAGCGCCAGCGGCGAAGTCGGATAGCGCACCAGCGCCGCGTGCTGGAGCGTGCGCGTCAGAAAGAGATCGTAGGCCGAGCCCTTGCCGACAGCGATACGCACGCCGTCATGGTCAACGTCGGCGATACTTTTCAGAGGCGAATCCGTGCCGACCAGATAAGTGCCCTCAATGATCACATAAGGCGAGGTGAAGCCGATCCCCTCGGCGCGGGCAGGCTCGATGGCGACGAAGGCAACATCCCACTCGCCGGTCTTCGCGGCGTCGGTGACCTTGCCGGCCGCATCATAGACGTGGAGATCGATCGGCACCGCGAGCCGTCGCGCCAGTTCGCGCGCGAGATCGACCGAGGCGCCCCGCACTCCTCCGTTTTCGTCCCTCTGCGCCAGAACGACATTGCCGACATTGATGGCCGCCCGAAGCTTTCCCGTCGGCGCCAGTTCCTTGACGGCGTCCGCGGGCGGCGCCTGTTGCGCCGACGCCGTTCCGGCCAGTGCAAAAATCATCGCCGCGCAAAAGATCCTCAACATGAATTCCTCCCCGGCAATTCCTTGCAGCGCGTGGCTCGTCCCGGCGGCACGCTCGCGCCAAGTTTAGCAGGCGGCGTAGGCGTTAGCACCTATGCTTGATCGGCATCGTCGCCGGCTGTACCGTTCGTGCAAAACAAGACTGCGGGAGGCAACATTGGGGAGGAACGTATCATGACGTTCTTCGTCGTCGCGCCCGGGGGATCAGGCGCATGAAGATCTATGAAGGCCGGCGCACCATCGATGGTCTCGTCGTCACCGTCGACGGTAGGCCCTTGCCCGAGCACTATGAGGTGAAGCAGTTCACCAAATACGGCTTCGAATGGACCTATGACGGCGACAGCCCGCAGCAGCTCGCGCTCGCGATTCTGTTCGACTATCTCGGCGACGGAACCCGCGCCGTCGCGCTGTCCAAGTCCTATATGCAAGATGTGATCGCCAATCTCGACAATGACTGGCGGCTGACCGGTGACGAGGTCGCGGTTTTCGTCGGCCGGCACAGTGACAGGCAAGCGCACAACGCGGCACAAAATGCGTCTTAGGGAGAACGTCCAAGGAGAACGCTTATGATCGGTCAGCGTCAGATCGATTTCCGCAATGAATACCGTTCGCGCATCCTCGGCTGGTATGACGGCTATTTCCACATCGCGATCATCTACGCCATGGGCGCCGCCGCCTTCTATATTTATGTTGAGCACATTCACAATGTGACCGCGCTTGAGTGGCTCGCCGTGCCGCTCACTTTCCTTTTCACCAATATCTTCGAATGGGCGATCCACAAATACGTCATGCACCGGCCGATCAATATCAAAGGCCTGCGCGCGATCTATGAGCGGCACACGCTCAATCACCACCAGTTCTTCACCGACGACGAGATGCGCTTTCGCGACAACAAGGATTGGCGGGTGACGGTATTTCCGCCTTATGCGCTGGTCGTGTTCATCCTGATGTCGATTCCGCCCGCCGCTATTCTCGGCCTGCTGTTGTCGCCGAATGTCGGCTGGCTGTTCATGTCGACGACGACGGGCATGTACCTGGTCTACGAGTTCATGCATTTCTGCTGCCATGTCGACGAGAACACCTTCGTGCGGCATTGTCCTTTCGTCAACACGTTGCGGCGGCATCATACCGCGCATCACAATGCGCGGCTGATGATGGAGGTGAACATGAATCTCACGTTCCCGATCGCCGATTGGGTCTTCGGCACGTCCGATCTCAAGCGTGGCCTGATCGGCACGCTGCTTAACGGCTACGACACGCGTTACCTGAAGAAGAATCTGCGCGGGGCGCCGCGGCGGCCGGACGAGGCGGCGGCCGCACCGGTCGGCCCGAACTAACGCCCGAGGCCACCATGCCGAGCGATGTCAAAGCTGCGGTTTCGGCAATTACGCTTGTCGTCGCGCTGGTGCTTGCTTATTGGAGCGGTTCGCCGGTCCGTCATGACTTCTCGACCTTCGTCGTCGTCACCGCGCTGCTCATGATCGCGGCGATGTGGGTCTTTCCCGAGGCCGGCGTGAAGAAGGGCGACGTGCGGCGGAGCAAGTAGATATTCCGGACAGGGCTTCAATGACAGTGACCATACTGATTGTGCTCGCCGGCCTGATGGGCGCGGGCGGCGTCGTTCTCGCCGCGGCCGGCGCGCATCTGGCGCCGGGCGCAGGCCTCGACAGCGCGGCCTATATGCTCCTGTTTCACGCCGTGGCTGTGATCGGTGGCGCAGCTCTCGTGCAGCAAGGCCTGTTGTGGCGGCCTTTGGCACTGCTCGTGCTCGCCGCCTGGGTGCTCGGCGCCGCGCTGTTCTCAGGCGATATCGCTATGCGCGCCTTTACGGCACATCGCCTGTTTCCGTTTGCCGCGCCGTCGGGGGGCCTTATTCTGATCGGTGCGTGGCTAGCGCTGACCGTGGCTGCGATCGCCGCTGTGGTGCGGAGCTAGGGCGAGGGGCTGCGGTCTTTCTCGACCTTCTTTAATTGCCAGCTGTCGCGCAGGCTGCCAAGAATTGCAGCGAGCGCGATGACGAGCAATCCGACAACGCACAGGCTGAGAACGACAGTAAACAACAGGAGAAGGAGCGCCATTGTTGAAACCTCGTCGTCTTCACTCGTGAGAACAAGCTAATGTATTTCAGGCGAGGATGTAAACACGCCGGTCACTCAACCTGAATATTCAGCTCCTTGATAATCTGCCCCCAGCGCGTGGTCTCGGAGGCGGCGAAGCTTGCAAGCTCGGCGGGCGTGGAGGTCTTGATCTCATAGCCCGCGGCTTCGAAGCGGCTCACAAAGGCCGGCGCCGAGATGATCTTTACCAGCTCGCGGTTGAGCCGGTCGATCACCGGCTGCGGCGTGCCGGCATTTGTGTAAAGCGCGGTCCAGATCGGGCTCAAGACAAGCTTCGGATAGCCGAGCTCGGCCGTGGTCGGCACATCCGGCAGCGATTTGGCGCGCGCATCGCTCATCACCGCCGCGGCTTTCAACTGCCGGGCCTGCAGAAATGAAAACGTGTCCGCGATCAGCGGAAACATGACATCGATACGGCCGGCGAGCAGATCGTTGAGCGCCGGCCCTTGGCCGCGATAGGGCACATGCACCACCGCGCTGCCGGTCAGCTTGTTATAGAGCTCGCCGGCGATATGGGTCGCCGAGCCGACGCCCGAGGAGCCGAAACTCGCGCCGCCATTGTTCTGCAGCCGTGCCACCAGGCCGGGCAGATCGAGGCTGCCATATTGCGGAGCCGGTACGATGACCTGCGGATTGAGCGTGACCAAAGTCAGCGGCGCGAAATCCTTCACCGGGTCGAAGCCGATGTTTTTGTAGAGATTGATATTGCTGGCATGCGTCCCGGTGGTCGCCATGAACAGCGTGGTGCCGTCAGGCGCCGCATGCGCCGCATCGGCGGCGGCGATATTGCCGCCGGCGCCCGGCTTGTTCTCGACGACGACCGGCTGGCCGAGCGCCGCCGCGAGCCCTTCGGCGATCACCCGCGACTGCACGTCGGCGCTGCCGCCGGCCGGGAAGGGCACGATGAGGCTGAGCGGATGGCTCGGCCAATCATCGGCGCGTGCCGCTGCCGCAAGCGAACCGGCTGCGAAGACGATGGTGAGACAGAATGCGAGGAGAGATGAGAAGCGTTGCATGGTCGTGTTGCTAACACGCATGCAAATCCGTTGCCACTTTTCGCCAGGCGAGACGCGAACGGGAGCAGACAAACAAAAACGGCGCCGCATCAAATGCCGCGCCGGTTCCCAAAAATCCGCCAAATTTCAGTATGTACGCGAAATTTTACAGAAAACTATAAGTCTTGTCAAGATTTGCAAAAGGACTATTGCACGAGCGCGCACATTGTTTGATTTGCCGGCGATGGCTTGCGGCGCTGTGATCGTTGAATAAGCGCGGCGCTGCATAATCGTCCATTGCCGGGGTGGGCCGCGCCGACGGATGGTTTCGTTTGCGCGAGCGGATGCTCATACTTTCGGCAGGAGGACCCCATGGCACGCATCGTTCACATCGCACTGAAATGCCGCGACAAAGACAGTCTCGAGAAATCGACCAGGTTCTACGAGGACATTTTCGGGATCTATCAGACCAAGAACAAGCACGCGCGCGGTCACCTATCGCGGCACATGACGGATGGCAATATCGATCTGGCGCTGATGCTCTACGACAGCGAAGACGAGAAGGAAGCCAAGCTCGCCGGCGCCGGCCCGCGCATCCATCACATCGGCATCGAGGTCGAAGACCGGCCGAGCATGATCAAGAAGATCGAGGATAACGGCGGCAAGATCTTTTCCGACCGCGCCGAAGGCGCACTGAAATATTTCGCGCCGGACGGCACGCTCGGCGAGATCGTCGGTGTCGGCCGCTACGAGAAGAAGGCGACGAGCAAGAAGGCCCGCATCGCCCATGTCGCGATGAAGGTCACCGATCTCGAAGTGTCGACGCGTTTCTACAAGAACGTCTTCGGTTTCAAGGAGCTCGAAACGGTCAACAATCACGGTCACTTGTCGCGCCATATGACTGACGGCGAAACCGACATCGCGCTCATGCTCTACGAAAGCGAGAACGCGCCGGAGGCGCAATTGAACGGCGCCGGCCCGAGCATTCACCATTGGGGCCTTGAAGTTCCCGACCGCGCCGCGACGGCCAAGGAAGTCGCCGCCATGGGCGGGACCATCCTGTCGAAGCCCGAGGCGAAGGCGCTGAAGTTCCGCGATCCCGACGGCAATGTCGCCGAGATCGTCGTGAAGGGCGGCTTCGAGGAATACAAGAAAACGGCCTGAGACCGGCGACGATTGCGTGGGCGCACTGCGACTTCGGGTCGGTGGCGCCCACGCATCGCGGGCGGCAGAATAGCCGCCAAAAGAAAACAAGGGAAACGTTCAGGAAAGGACAGGGCCATGACCTTGTCGGCCACTCGGGCGACGACCCTACGGGACCGGATCGGGATCGATCTCGGGCAAAAGAACAAAATCGAGGACGGTATCGCGGCGGCCATCGCGCACGGTGTCCGCTACCTGGATCTGAAAATCGACGTTGCGCCTAACGCCATTGAGAGCCTGACCGACGCGCGCGTCGGCGCCATACGCGCAGCCTGCGACGCGAACGATATCCGCATCGGCATCCATACCATGTCGGCGGTCAACGTCGCCGAATATGCGCCGCATGTGCGCGACGGCGTCGATCGTTACCTGACCGGACACATGGATGCCTGCAAACGGCTGGGCGGCGAGTGGATGGTGGTCCATGCCGGCTATCATTTCACCTCCGACGTGCAACTGCGGATGCAGACCGGTCTCGAGCGGCTCGAACGCTTGTCCGCTTACGCCGAGAAGATCGGTCTGACGTTGCTTCTCGAGAACATGAACTGGGAGCCCGACGACGCCGAGGTGCACTATCTCGGGCACACGCTCGAGGAGACACAATTTTATTTCGATCGGCTGAAGTCGCCTCGGCTGCGCTGGGCCTTCACGGCCAACCATGCGCATCTGGTACCGGAAGGCGTCGACGGCTTCCTGGCCGGCATGGATATCGGCCGCTGCGACGAGGTCCGCCTCGCCGATTGCTTCCGTAACGGCAAGGAAGTGCATCTCAAGCCCGGCGAGGGCGATTTCGATTTCCCCGCGCTGTTCCGCCGCCTCGATGAGCTCGGCTTTGCCGGCCACTACATGAACGTGTTCGGCACGCTCGACGATATGGTCGAAGGCCGCGAAATCCTGGCCAAGCTCGATCCGCAAGACGCAGCCGGCAAGCGCAAAGCTTCATAAGGCCCGGCGCGATGACGCGCCCGAGATTACAGAGCGTCCGCAAAGGCCGCCAAAACGGGGAGACGCAAATGACGAGGCCGATCACGCGCCGTACTGCGCTCAAATATGCGACCGCCGCCGTTTCGTCCGGGGCCGTCTTCGCGCCGGCCATCGTCGCGGCGGAGGATTATCCGTCCCGCCCCATCGTCCTGGTCAATCCCAATCCCCCGGCCGGTTACACCGACAATCTCGGCCGTCTCGTTTCCGTCCCGCTCGGCAAGGAGCTCGGCAGGCCGGTTACCGTGGCCAATGTGCCGGGTGCCAGCGAGATGCTCGGCCACGAATATTTCCTCAGGCAGAATGACGACGGTTATGTGCTCCTGGTCACCGCGGCGAGCTTCATCCCCGTCAACATTCTGCTGCAGCACGCGCCGTTCAAGACTTCCGATTTCGCCATGATCAATCTGCCGGCGCGCGACTACACGCTGCTGGCGACAAGTGCGGGGGGCGATCTGAAATCCGTCGACGATGTCATTTCGGCGCTGCGACAAGATCCGGGCAGCCTGTCGATCGGCTTCCCGCGTTCCTCGACGGATTACATCAACCTGATCCTGCTGATGCGGGCGGCCGGGATCGACACCGGGAAGCTTCGTCTCATCACCTTTGAAAGCGGCGGCATCGTGCGGACCTCCGTTCTCGGCGGTGTGGTCGATGTGGGCTTTGCCGGGGGCGAAGGTTTTTTGCCGATCGCCGATCAGATCAGGCCGCTTCTGACATTCGCCGCCGAACGCAAGGCGCCGTTCGCCGCGCCGGCGATTGGGGAGGTCAATGTCGGCGCGAAATTCGAACCGGTCGCCGGCTCACTGCGCGGATTTGCGGTGAGTTCCGCCTTCAAGGCCAAATACCCGGATCGCTACGCCCGGCTGGTCGAGGCCTACAAGAATGTCTTTTCCGATCCGAAAGTCGTCGCGACGCTGCAGAAGCAGGACCTCGCCTCGACTTGGTACGGGCCGGAGGATTCGGACGCGGTCTATCTCAAGACCTGTCAGCAGATTCAGGACCATGCCGATCTGCTGCAAGGCACGTAGCGTGTGTGTTTGGAAAGGCGACGCCGCATGAGGGCCGCACAATGACGCCGCTAGAGGGACGCGAAATGGACGATCGAAGATCTCGTTATGTCATCGATTGGGGGCATTTGATCTTCCTCGCGGCGATCGGCGCCTGGGTGCTCTGGTATTTGCTCGATGCGATATCCGCGTCGCTCAACATCCACAATCTTTTGCTGGTCGCGCCGCTAGCGGTGGTTGCCTTGTGCCTTTGTCTCGCCATCCTGCCGCAATGCTTTCGCCGCGCCGGCGAATTCGAGGCAGAGCCGTCGGCGCCTGGGGCGCATGGCGCGAGTGCGCTCGGCAGCACGAGCTTGCGCAAGCTGGCGCCGGTTGGCGGACTCGTGGTTGCGCTCGGCCTTTATGTCTCTCTCCTCAGCTTCATCGGCTTTGACGTCGCGACCTGGCTGTTCGTGCTTGCGACCATGCTCATTTGCGGCGAGCGGCGGTGGCTGCCGCTGGTGCTCTATCCGTTATTGGTCTCGCTCGTCCTGATCGGCGCGTTTCGGGTGCTGCTCCCTTACCCGATGTACACGCTGGTCATATAGGAGGGCGGCATGCTCGACGTGTCGGCGTTTTGGGAAGCCCTGCATATCATCGTCGCGTCGGCGCAGAGTTGGTTGTGGATCGTTCCGGGCCTGATCGTCGGTCTAGTCTTCAGCGCGGTGCCCGGCATTTCCATCAGCATGGCAATGGCGATCGTGCTGCCGTTGTCGCTTTACCTGGAATTCTTCCCGGCGATCGTTTTCCTCACCTCGGTTTACACTGGCGGGGTCTTCGGCGGCTCGGTGCCGGCGATCCTCATGAACATCCCCGGTTCGCCGTCGTCCTATGCGACGACGTTCGACGGTTATCCAATGACGCTGAAGGGCCAGCACAACGAGGCGCTCGGCTTGGCGCTGTTTTCTTCGACGCTGTGTTGCATGCTCGGCTATCTTTTTCTGCTGCTCATGATCGAGCCGATGGCGGCAATCGTCATCAAGATCGGCCCGATCGAAATGTTCGTCGTGGCGCTGTGGGGGCTGCTGCTGCTCGGCTCGCTCGGTAGCGAATATGTCACGCGCGGTATTCTCGCCGCGGCCTTCGGTATTCTGCTCGGGACGATCGGCATGAACACCGCCGGCTATATGCGCGGCACGATGGGCATTCCGTATCTGCTCGACGGCATATCGCCGATCCCGGCGATGATCGGGCTTCTTGCCGCCGGCCAACTCCTGACGCTCGTCACCAAGGACTTCATCGTCGATGGCGGCAGTTCACGTACCGTCAGTCTGCGCCGCATCATCAGCGGTTGCCTGGATACGTTCAAATATCCCGGCGTGCTGCTGCGCGGCACGGTCATCGGCATCATCATGGGGATCATCCCCGGCGTTGGCTCGGCTGTCGCTAATCTGATCTCCTATGCTGAAACCAAGCGCGCCGCGCCGGACGGCGATACGTTCGGGCAAGGCAATCCCAAAGGGGTCATCGGCGCCGAGGCTGCGGTCGCGAGCGGCGAGGGCGGCTCGATGGCGACCATGCTCACGCTCGGCATACCGGGACATGGCGCCGTCGCTGTGCTGCTCGCCGCCTTCATGATGCACAATGTCGTCGCCGGTCCGAGCCTGATCCGCCAGCACAAGCCGATGGTCTATGCGCTGATCCTCAACAACATCATCGAGGCCGTGGCGCTGCTCGCCGTCGGGCTTGGTTTCATTTACGTGGCGAGCAACGTGGTGCGGCTGCGGACGCGCTACATCGTGCCCGTCGTGCTGGTCCTCGCGATCATGGGCACCTATTCGCTCGACGGCACGATAGCGGGCCCGCTCACGCTTTTTGTCTTCACGCTGATCGGCGCGGCGATGGTGCGCTACAAATATCCGGTGGCGGCGACCGTCGTCGGATTGTTGCTCGGGCGCATGCTGGAGACCCAGGCGGTGTTGTCCTACGAGCTGATCAGCGGTCAGCCGGCCTACATACTTCGCCGGCCTGCCGCGCTCGCGATCCTTGCGGTCATGATGTTGTCTCTCGGCGTCAGCGCGTGGTCGAGGCGCCGCCGCCGCCGCGCCGCAGGGACCGCGGCGACACAACAAAGCACAGGCAGCGCGGTGATCGGCGCGGCGCACTGAACGAAGGCGCGGAGGAGACTTATGGCGAAAAAGCTCATCATCATGGCGCGCATCAACGAATATATGCCGCGCGACAACAACAAACACGTGCCGTTCACGCCCGATGAGATCGCGCAGACAGCGGCCGAATGCGAAGCCGCCGGCGCCTCGATCGTGCACTTCCACGCGCGGCAGCCCGACGGCGCGCCATCCTACGATCCGAAGGTTTATCTAGAGATCGTCGAGAAAATCCGCGCCCGCAGCAACGTGCTGATCGATTCCACGCTCGGCCAGAACACGATCAAAGGCGATGAAAACCGCACCAGCCATATCGTGGAGATGGGCAAGAACCCCGATGCCCGCGCCGACATGGCGGCGCTTGACGTCGGCAGCACCAATATCGACGTCTACGACGCTGCGGGCAAAAAATTCCTGACCACCGACAAGACCTATGTGAATACGATCAAGACCTGCATGTTTCTCGCCGAGCGTATGCACGCCGCCGGCGTCAAGCCGCATCTCACCTGCTGGACGATCCCGTTTCTGCGCGCCGCGGAAGCGCTCCTCGACATGGGTGTGCTGCGCGAGCCGAGCTATGTGCAGTTCTCGTTCTGCGAAGGCGGCATTCTCGGCGGCCATCCGTGCACGACCGACGGCGCGCTGGCCTTCGTCAACATGCTGCCGAAGACCAAGAAGATCGAATGGACGGTGACGTGCAAGGAAGGCAATCTCCTGCCCGCCGCGGCCATCGCGCTGGAGCGCGGCGGGCATGTGTCGCCCGGTATCGGCGATTATCCGTATCCGGAGCTTGGCCATCCGAGCAATGCCAAGCTCGTCGAATTCTTCGCTAATCTCGGCCGTGCCTATGGACGCGAGATTGCTTCGCCGACCGAGACGCGCGTTATGCTCGGACTCTGATCCGACCCGTTCGACGATTGATTGCGTCAGGCCGTCAAGCCGCCCGCTTGCGCTCCGGCTTGCGTTCTTGCGGCACGAGGTCGATCGATAGCCGCTCGGCGACGCGCAGCACGTCGAGCGTCACGCTCTTGCCGATCTTGTCGCCGGTGAGCGCGCGCACCAGGTCGTCGGCGCCGGCGATGGGCGCGCCGTCGAGCGCGACGACAATGTCGCCGGCTTTGAGCCCGGCGCGTCCGGCCGCGGCTTCCGTCTCGACCGAGCTCACGATCACGGCGCTCTCTTGCGTGAGCCCGAAAGCGCGGCGGCGGCGCTGCGGGATCGCGGTCTGCTGCGCGGCGATGCCGATGAAGGCACGGCGCACGCGGCCGTGGCGGATCAGTTCGCCGAGCACGAAGCTTGCGGTATTGGCGGCGACCGCAAAGCAGATGCCTTGCGCGCCCATGATGACGGCGGTGTTGATGCCGACCACTTCGCCGCGTGAGGAGACGAGCGGCCCGCCGGAATTGCCGGGATTAAGCGCGGCATCGGTCTGGATCACGTCGTCGATCAGCCGGCCGTTGCGCGAGCGCAGCGAGCGGCCGAGCGCGGAGACCACGCCGGTCGTCACAGTGGACTCGAAGCCGAGCGGATTGCCGATGGCGATCACGAGCTGGCCGCGCTTGAGCCTTTTGGAATCGCCGAGCGGCGCCGCCGGCAAGGTCAGCGCTTCGTCGACGCGCAGCAGCGCCAGATCGGTATCGGGATCGTCGCCGACGAGCCGCGCCCGCAATTCCTGGCCGTCGGCCGTGGTGACGTCGATGCGTGCGGTGGGACCGAGCGCGCCGGCGACGTGACTGTTGGTGAGGATCAGGCCGTCCGGCGATAGGATGACGCCGGAGCCGGTACCGCCACGGCCCCCTCCCTTTCCCTCCCCGGCACGCGGAGGAGGGTAGGGTGGGGGCGCGGCATTGCCGTTATGCACGGCAAGTCGCACCACGGCGGGACCGACCCGGTCGACGACATCGATGACGGCCCGCGAATAGGCATCGAGCAGCGCCTGGTCGTCGGCAGGGACTGGCGGAATATCGGCAGCGGGCACGCTTTGCGCGCCCCGAAACACATCGGTAGGGGGCATTATTGTCATGTTTATCAGCGCCTTAGGCCGGCACGAGACCGGCGTTTGGTTAATGAGGATTGGGCGCAGATATGGGGCTGCGACTGGCCGCAAGGAAGAGCGTGCGCGCGCGGCCACATTTGCGGCCAAAGACGCGGCTCCAAGTGGGGCCGAAATGGACCCCAAGCGGATCCAGGGTGGATTATGTGTGCGATTGACAGGGGCGGCGGCCTATGGTGCCGAGACGCCCTGAGGACCGAATCATGACACTCGCCCAAACGGCGCGGCGCGCCGGCGCAATTCCGGCGGCAACTCTGCTGCTCGTTCTCGCCGGCTGCAATCAGAGCCAGCAGCAGGCCGGCGGCCCGCCGCCGCCGGCGGTGACGGTTGCCAAGCCGGTGCAGCGAACCGTGATCGATCAGGACGAATATGTCGGCCGTTTCGCCGCGGTGGATTCGGTCGAAATCCGCTCGCGGCTGTCGGGCTATCTTTCCGACATTCATTTCAAGGATGGCCAGATGGTGAAACAGGGCGATCTGCTCTTCACCATCGATCGCCGCCCGTTCGAGATCGCGCTTGAGCAGATGCGTGCCAATCTGGCGCAAGCGCGCGCCAATCTCGCTTTCACCGAAGCCGATCTCGCGCGCGGGCAGAGCCTGCTCACGAACAAGACCATCACGGAACAGGCCTACGATCAGCGTACGCAGGCAAAGGCGGTGGCGACGGCCTCCGTCACCGCGCAGGAAGCGATGGTGCATTCGGCGGAGCTCGATCTCGATCAATATAGCCAGCTCCGTTCGCCGATCGACGGCCGCATCGGCGACCGCCGCGTCGCCGCCGGTAATCTTGTCACCGGCGGCGCCGGCGCCAACACCACATTGCTCGCCACCGTGGTGTCGGTCGATCCGATCCGCTTCGAGTTCACCTTCGACGAGCAATCCTATCTGCGCTACGTGCGCTATGCCTCCGCCAGCAAGGAGGTCGCGGCGCTTAACGGCAACGTGCCGGTTTCGCTCGAACTGATCGACGAGAACGAGTTCAAGCACATCGGCAAGATCGACTTCGTCGACAACGCCATCAACACTTCGACCGGCACGATCCGCGGTCGCGCGGTGTTCGACAATGCCGACGGCATTTTCACGCCCGGCATGTTCGGCCGCCTGCGGGTGCCGGGCTCGCCGCCTTACACCGCGCTGCTCCTGCCCGATGCCGCGATCGGTTCGGAACAGGTGCGTAAATATGTGCTGGTGGTCGACGATTCAGGAATGGTGCAGCAGAAATACGTGACGCTCGGCCAGCTCGACGGCGGCTTGCGCGTCATCAAGGACGGACTGGATGCAAACGACCGCGTCATCGTCAACGGCCTGATGCGCGCGCGCCCCGGCATCAAGGTGAATGCGCAGGAGCAGGCCGCGCCCGCTGCCCCGGCCGCCGCGGCGCCCGCGAAAACCGGCGATGCCGCCGACGGCAAGTCCGGCGGCGGCGTCAAAGCCGATTGATCCCGGACCATGCGTATCTCGCATTTTTTCATCGACCGGCCGATCTTTGCCGCCGTGGTCTCGATCGTCTTCGTGATCCTGGGCGGCGTATCGTTCGCGCGCCTGCCGGTCGCGCAATATCCCGAGATCGCACCGCCGATCATCAACGTATCGGGCCAATATCCCGGCGCCAGTGCCGAAGTCGTCGCCTCCACCGTGGTGACGCCGATCGAGGAGCAGATCAACGGCGTCGAGAACATGATCTATATGTCGTCGAATTCGACGGCTGACGGACGGTTCTCCATCCAGGTCAGCTTCGATCTCGGCACCAATCTCGATATCGCGCAGGTGCAAGTGCAGAACCGCGTCGCCATTGCGCAGCCGCGGCTGCCGGCCGACGTGCGCAATATCGGCGTGACGGTGACGAAGTCGTCGCCCGACCTGATGATGGTCGTGCATCTGTATTCGCCCGACAAATCGCGCGACGCCCTGTTCGTCTCCAACTACGCCACGCTCGAAGTCACCGATCCGCTCACCCGCGTCGACGGCGTCGGCTCGATCACGGTGTTCGGCAGCCGCGATTATTCGATGCGCATCTGGCTTGATCCGAATCGTTTGCAGTCGCTCGGCCTGACCGCGGGTGATGTGACCAATGCGCTGCAGAGCCAAAACATCCAGGTTGCCTCGGGCGTCCTCGACCAGCCACCCTTGGCGCATCCCGGCGCGTTTCAGATCGCGGTGCAGACGCTCGGCCGGCTGGACAATCCCAGCGAGTTCGGCTCGATCGTCATCAAGCAGACGCCGACCGCAGTGGTGCGCCTCAAGGACGTCGCTACCGTCGAACTCGCCGCGCTTGATTACTCCTCGAATTCCTATCTCGATCATGATCCCGCGGTGGCGCTCGCCGTGTTCCAGCGACCGGGCTCGAACGCGCTCGACACTGCCAAAGGCATTATCGACCGCATGGGGGAACTGTCGAAGCGGTTTCCGCCTGGCGTCAAATACGACATCGTCTACAACCCGACGCAGTTCATTCAGCAGTCGGTCAATGCCGTCATTGAGACCATCGGCGAGGCGATCGTGCTCGTCATTCTGGTCGTTATCCTGTTCCTGCAGACTTGGCGCGCGGCGATCATTCCCTTGGTCGCCATTCCGGTTTCGCTGATCGGCAGCTTCTTCTTCCTCGCGACATTCGGGTTTTCGCTGAACAACCTGTCGCTGTTCGGCCTGGTGCTGGCGATCGGCATCGTGGTCGACGACGCCATCGTCGTCGTCGAGAACGTCGAACGCAATATCGTGTCCGGACTGTCGCCGCGCGATGCCGCGCGCAAAAGCATGGACGAGGTGGGTTCGGCGCTGATCGCCATCGCGCTGGTGCTCTGCGCGGTGTTCGTGCCGTCGATGTTCATCACCGGCATATCGGGCCAGTTCTACCGCCAATTTGCGTTGACCATCGCCGGCGCCACCGTGATTTCGCTGATCGTGTCGCTGACTTTGTCGCCGGCAATGTGCGCACTGCTGCTCAAGCCGCACGAGGCCAATCATCGCGACACCTGGTGGGAGCGGCCGATCCACGCCTTCTTCGGCTATTTCAATCTTTATTTCGACAAGGTCGCCTTCGGCATATCGTGGCTCGCCTCGCGCACGGTGCGGCGTGTCGTGCTCATGGTCGCGATTTATCTGGCCGTGCTTGCGGTCGGCTTGAACACGTTCCGCACTACACCGATCGGGTTCATTCCGCAGGTCGATCGCGGTTACCTCATCACCGTCGTGCAATTGCCGCCCGGCGCCTCGCTGTCGCGTACCGATGAAATCCAGCAGCGCGCGCTCGACATCGCGCTCTCGGTTCCGGGCGTCGCGCATGCGGTTAACATCGTCGGCTTTTCCGGCGCGACCTTCACCAACGCACCCAACGCCGGCGCGCTGTTTCTCGTGCTCGATCCGTTCGAGAAGCGCGCCCGCGATCCGCGCCAATCCGCTGCCGGCATTCAGGCCGAACTGTTCAAGCGGCTTTCCGCGATCCAGGATGCTTTCATTATCACCGTGTTGCCGCCGCCGGTCGCCGGCATCGGCAATGCCGGCGGCTTCCGTATGATGGTCGAGGACCGTGCCGGTGTCGGCTCCGAGGCGCTGAAACAGGCGATCTTGAGCTTGATGGGGCGCGCCGCTCAGACCCCTGGCGTCGCCGGCGTGTTCTCGCTGTTCGAGACCTCGACGCCGCAGGTCTATCTCAATATCGACCGCACCAAGGCGCAGCTTCTCGGCATCAACGTGACCGATGTCTTCAACGCGCTGCAGATCTATATCGGTTCGCTCTACGTCAACGACTTCAATCTGTTCGGCCGCACCTTCCGCGTCACCGCGCAGGCGCGCGACGAAGACCGGCAGAACGTCAAGGACGTGCTCAAGATCAGGGTGCGCAATGCCACCGGCGATACCGTGCCGCTCGGCTCTTTCACCACGGTGGACGATATCGCCGGCCCGTACCGCGTGCCGCGCTACAATCTCTATCCGGCGGCCGAGCTCGACGGCGCGGCAGCCCCCGGCTATTCGCAGGGCCAGGCCATCGCGATCATGGACAAGCTCGCGGCGGAAACGCTGCCGGACGGGTTTGCCACCGAATGGACGACGCTCGCCTTTCAGCAGCTCAGGGCCGGCTCGACCGCGATGTTCGCCTTCCTGCTGGCGGTGGTCTTCGTCTTCCTCGTGCTCGCGGCGCAATATGAGAGCCTGACCTTGCCGCTTGCCGTGATCATGATCGTGCCGATGTGCCTCGTCGCCGCGATCACCGGCGTCGTCATCCGCGGGCTCGACAACAACATCCTTACCCAGGTCGGCTTCGTCGTGCTGATCGGGCTGGCGGCGAAGAACGCGATCCTGATCGTCGAATTCGCCCGTCAGCTCGAGGACGAGGGACGGAGTCGCTGGGACGCTGCCGTCGAAGCGACGCGTCTGCGTTTGCGCCCGATCCTGATGACGTCGCTCGCCTTCATCCTCGGCGTCACGCCATTGGTCTGGGCGATCGGCGCCGGCGCCGAATTGCGCCAGGCGCTCGGCACTGCGGTGTTCTTCGGCATGATCGGGGTGACGGCATTCGGGCTCGTTTTCACGTCGGTGTTCTATGTCGTGGCGCGCTGGATTGCCGATTTGGGGGTGCGCTGGCGCGACAAGCGGGCCGGCAAACCGCAGCCGGCGGAATAGATTCGGGGGGATTTTCATAGAGAAAGCATGGCGTTGGCTATTCTGAGCCGCGCCGGAATAACGCAACCGACCTGGTGTTTGTCACTGGTGTCTATTCTGGGCAGGCCTATCGAGGGGAGACCGTATGCTTCGCATCGTTTTCGCAGTCAGTGCCGTCGCGCTTGGCGTTTGCGCCGCCGTCGCTCAAGAGGATCCGATCGCCGCACGTAAGGCGCTCATGAAGGCGAATGGCGACCAGGCCAAGATCGCGGGCGACATGGTCAAGGGCACGGTGCCATTCGATATGGCGGCCGCACATAAGATCTTCGCGACATTCCAGAACGCGGCGGCGAAGATGCCTGGGCTGTTCCCGGACACATCGAAGACCGGTGGCGACACCGCAGCCGACCCCAAGATTTGGGACAACATGGCCGATTTCAAAGCACGATTCCAAAAGCTCGGCGAGGACGCCAAAGCGGCCGATGCTTCCGTCACGGATCTTGACAGTTTCAAAGCGGCCATCGGCAATATCGGCAAAAACGATTGCGGCGGCTGCCACCAGAACTATCGCCTCAAGAAGAGCTGAGCGCGACAGCACGCGGTCAGAGGGCGGTCATCCGCATGGATGACGCGCCCATACTTTGCTATTCCCGTTTCGTCGCTGTGCGACGCGGCACATTGGAATAAATCCGAGTTGCCGCGAGTCGTGCTTCCGGGTGGTTTGGCGCGCGCCAGAAGTTCCGGGGACGAGGCGGAGGCAGATTGCGATGCTGATTTCGGGACGGCGCTGGCGGAATTTTCGGACTTTTATTCTGACGGCGCTCTCGTGCGTCATCGCGGGCTTGGCCGCCTTGTGGTTTATGACGCTGCCGCAGGTTGTGCCGGATTCCGCGCTGCCGCCATACACGCCCAATCTCGACAACGGCAAGACGATGTTCAATATCGGCGGCTGCGCGTCGTGCCATGCGGTGCCGAACGACGACCCCGACAAGGTCGATCGCTTGAAGCTTGGCGGGGGGCTCGCGCTCAAGTCGCCGTTCGGCACATTCTACGTGCCGAACATTTCGCCAGATCCCAAGGACGGCATCGGGTCCTGGAGCGAGGCCAATTTCGTCACCGCGTTATCCAAGGGCACGTCGGAGCACGGCGACAATCTGTTCCCGGCATTTCCTTACACGTCGTATGCGCACATGCAGCTCAACGACATTCGCGATCTCTTTGCCTATCTGAAAACGCTGCCGCCCGTGCCGGGCAAATCGCCGCCGCATGATCTGGCGTTTCCGTTCAATCAGCGTGCGCTCCTCGGCGGTTGGAAACTGTTGTTCTTCCACGGCGGGCCGTTCGCGCCCGATCCGACCAAATCGGCGCAATGGAATCGCGGTGCTTATCTGGTGAACGGACCGGGCCACTGCGCCGAATGCCATTCGCCGCGCAACTTTCTCGGCGGCATCATCGAGAGCCAGCGCTTCGCCGGCGGCCCGGCGCCCGACGGCAAAGGCTGGGTGCCGAACATCACGCCGCTCGGGCTGCGCGAGGGCGATAAGGTGTGGTCGGAAAAAGACATCGCGAGCTTTCTCGGCGACGGCATGATGCCAGACGGCGATTATGCCGGCGGACCGATGGCGGATGTGATCAGCAATACCTCTCTGCTCAGCGCCGAGGACCGCGCCGCGATGGCAAATTACATCGCCTCGCTGCCGCCAACGATCGGGCCGCCCAAGCCGCCCAAGAAAGAAAAGAAGGACTAGTCGCCGGTCCATGCTCCAGATCATTCGTTTGAGCATGATCTTTTCGGAAAACCGGTTTCCACTTTTCCGGATCATGCTCTAAGGGGTATGGCTGGCTTCGGCGATTCGCGCGTAGTCAGGTCGCGCACAGCCAAGTCGCGCGAGCCCGAGGCGGCGAACACGTGGCGAATACCGGCAAAGGCATTGTGCTCAAGCTGATTTCGGCGGTTTTGTTCGCCGTGATGTCGGCCTTGGTGCGCTTTCTCGGCACGCGCTATCCGATCGGTGAGGTCGTATTCTACCGTTCGGCCTTCGCCATCGTGCCGGTCCTGGCCGTCTATGCCTGGCGCGGCGAACTCGCGGCGGTGGTGCGCACCGAGCGGCCGCTCGGCCAAGCCGGCCGCGGCGCGATCAGCATCGTCGGCATGTTCTGCAATTTCGGCGCGCTGGCACGGCTGCCGCTCGTCGAGGCCAATGCGATCTCGTTCACCACGCCGCTGTTCTCCGTCGCGCTTGCTGCTTTTGTATTGAAAGAACGCGTGCGCATCTATCGCTGGTCGGCGGTGATCATCGGCTTCATCGGCGTGCTTGTCGTGCTCTCGCCGCATCTGTCCGGCGATGAACTGACCTTCGCCGCCATGAGCGCGACGACCCTTGCCGGCCTCGTCTACGCGCTGACGGGCGCTCTTGCCAATGCCGGCACGGTCATTCAGACCCGCCGCCTGGCGCAGAGCGAAACCACCTCGTCGATCGTGTTTTATTTCTCGCTGTTCTGCGCGCTCGCCGGCCTGGTCACTTGGCCGTTCGGCTGGGTCAGTCCGACCGGCGGCGAATTCGCGGCGCTGATCGGCATCGGCGTGCTCGGCGGCACCGGGCATATCTTTCTGACCGAGAGCTATCGTTACGCCTCGGCCTCGGTCGTGGCGCCGTTCGACTACACGGCGATGATCTGGGCCTTGATCCTGGGCTACATGCTGTTCGGCGAAACGCCCACGATCATGATCGTCGCCGGCTCCTTGATCATCGTCGCGGCCGGATTGTTCGTGATCTGGCGCGAGCGGCAATTGGCGGCGGTGCGCCGGCTGCGCGCGCCTGAGCGGCAGGTGGCGGGAGCTTGACGAGCTAGGTCGGTCCAAACGCTTTGAAGGTGAGGATCGTGCGCGTGTCGGCGATACCGGGAACGGTCTGCACTTTTTCGGCGATGAAATGGCCGATGTCGGTCCCCGGGTCGACGTAGAACTTCGCCAACAGATCGAAATCGCCCGCCGTCGAATAGATCTCCGAGGCGATC
>DATHPQ010000166.1:0-16539 GCA_035483735.1 Xanthobacteraceae bacterium
TCCGCTCTATCTGGAAGATGTCACGCCTTGGCCGGTGAATATTTCCTGGGCGCTTCTTGCCGATCGCAGCTCGTGCTTTGCCGGGCGGGAAATGGCGCTGGCTTTCGCGCCGCTGCCGCCAGAGCGCCGCGAAGCGATCAATGCGCAATTCATCCGCGTCTTCGCCGGAGCAGGCACGCCGGACGATGTGACCGCGCTGGCGAGGGATTATGGCTGCGACGTTATCGTCGTCGTGCCGCAGGACGGCGCTTGGGCTAAAGATCCGTTCGCCGCAAACGGGCTTTATCGCCTTGCCGAGTTGCGCGACGGGCGCTGGAAGATTTATGTGAAGGCCAACTAGATTCCCGCGAACCAATTGAAGCCCTGTTTGCTCCAGAACGTTTCGCGAAAGTCATTGGTGACTTCGATCGCCTTGATCCACTTCGCGTTCTTGTAGCCGAGCTTGGTCGAGGTGCGCAGCCGCAGCGGGTAGCCGAACGGATCGGCGAGAATGTCGCCGGCATATTTTGTGGCGAGCAGCGTCTGCGGATGCAGCGCCGTCGCCATATCGATGCTTTCGGTATAGTCGTCGTTGCAGATGAAATAGACGTATTTCGCTGTCGTGTCGGCGCCGACGCGCTCGAAGAAGCCGCGTAGATTCACGCCCGACCATTGGCCGATATAGTCCCAGCCCTCGACGCAGACATGGCGGATGATGATCTCCTGTTCCGGCAGCTGATAGATCTGCTGCGCGGTCCAGGGCTGCTTGTTGGCGATGCGGCCCGCCAATTCGAGCTTCCAGCTGGCGCCGTCGACCGGCTTGACGTCCTCGATGTCGTAATAGGCATTGAAGCGCGCCGGCTTGACCACCTGTGAGGGACTGAAGGTCGGCGCCAGATGGTCGGGGCGGAAAATCGTTTCCTGGACGCCGTCATTCCAGGCCGAAACCGCGCGCAGCACCTTCTGCACCGAATCGTCCTCGGTGACGTCGCAACCGGTGAGCATGGTGAGCGCGCCGAGGCTGACGGCGCCGCGCAAAAGGCCGCGGCGATTGATGTCTTCGACGAGCTTGCGGTTCTCCTTGAGCATGCTTCGGTCGATCGGCTGGTGCGGCCGAAACAAGGATCGCGTCTGAAACATCGTTGCGCCCCGCGCAGGTTGATGATCGGCGAAAGTGCCGAAGGTGTCAGTGAGCCGCTTTGATTTCGGAGGCGCCGCTTTGCGCCCCGTCATCTACAACCGGGCCGCCGGTCAGCATGGCAACGAGGCTTTGCGGCACCAGCAAAGCCAGCGACACGTGGACCACGATGAAAGCGACGATCGCCGACATGCAGAGGAAATGCACGAGGCGGATGGTCTGGAACGTGCCGAACAGCGCCGCAAGCTCGGAAAATTGCACCGGTTTCCACAGCGCCAGCCCGGAAATCACGATAGTGATGCCGATCAGCATTACGCCGAGATAGAGGATTTTCTGCACCGCGTTGTAATGGGTCAGGTCGTCATGACGCAGTTGAAAGCGCAAGGCTTCACCGACGGTGACGAGAATCTCGCGGATCGAGACCGGAAACAGCTTGCGGCGGAAGCGGCCGGTGGCGATGCCGTAAGTGAGATAAGCGAGCCCGTTCAGCACGAAAATCCACATGCCGAAGAAATGCCACTGCAGCCCATGCTGCGCCCATTTGCCGATCACCAAGGCATCGGGGAAGTGCAAAAAGCCGAAAATCACGTCGTCGTTATAAATCTTCCAGCCGCTGCCGATCATGATGAAAATCGCCGCCGCATTGGTCCAATGCATGATGCGGAGCGGCAGAGGATGAAGGCGGTGCGGGTGGTGTACTTTGTCAGGAATTTCCGACGTGACGGCCGGTATCGACATTGAGGATCCCTCGATCGTTCAATGAAATGCAGAACTGTCGCATCTTTCTTGTATAGGCACTGATGATTCGCCCAGCGGCGTTCACACGACTTCTTGAGACGACTTTCGGACAGTACGGTTGCAAAGTGTTGTCCGCAACAAACGATGCTTCACAAACTCGCGGGTCGTTTTTGATCGGGAGTTCGCAGCAATGAAATTGCAACTGATCGCGACGACTTTTCTCGTTGGCGCGGCCACTGTGGCCGCCGCCGCCGGCGCGACCTCCCGCGATGAGGCCATTGGTGATGAGGCCATGGGTAATGAGGCCATGGGTAGTGCCATCATCCTGGCGCAGGCCAATATTCCGCCCACCGGGATGGGCGACGAGGATATGGCCATGGCCGCAGCTAATATGGCCGCGGAAGAGCGCATGAAACGGCGCTATCCGCAGCCCATCCGCGTCGGCGCGCTTGTCGGCGCGCGCGTCAGCGACAATGACAGCCGCACCATCGGCTACGTCCGCCAAGTGGTGCGGACGCCGCAAGGCAAGATCGATGTCGTGGTCGATTGCTGCGGCTGGTTCGGATGGGGCGTGCGTCCGGTGGCGGTGCCGATCGCGGTGCTCGGCGTTTTTGGGCGTGAGGTGGCTTCGCTTGATATGCCGCGCAGCGATTATTCAAGCGCGCCGGCATGGCAAGGCGCGGCGGGGGACACCGTGCTGTCGAATGACGACATGGTTCAGATTGCGCTGGCGCGCCGCTGATCGCGCCCCGCGATCACGACTTGGTGAAGCGGATAACTTTTTGGTGTTTCGCGAATTGTGACGTCTGAGAGGGAAGTGACTGGCGCTTTGCGGGCCGCTTTGGCAAGCAAGGCGCTGTATCGTTTTATCGGTTGCGTCAAATCGTTTGCGTTCTCACCGTTTGCATCAGGGGCACTGCATGGATCGTGCGGATCGATTCAACTCTGGATCCGGCTTGAAATTAAATGCGGCCGAATCGCAGCCGGCCAAATCGGGGTCGGGCAAATCGGGGACGGATAAGTCCGGTTCTGCCTTTTGCGGTATCGCGTTCATGGCGAAGGCGTCGGTTCCCGGGCGCGCCAAGACCCGGCTGGTGCCGCCGCTCACGTTCGATGAAGCGGCAAATCTCAACACCGCCTTCCTGCGCGACGTCGCCGACAATGTGCTGCTTGCCGCCCATCACGCCGCGCCGCATGCCGGGATCGCTGGCTATGCCGCTTACGGTCCGTCCGGCAGCGAGGAATTCTTCCGCCGCACCTTGCCTGGATCGATCGGCCTTATCGGCGCATGGCTGCCGAATTTCGGCGATTGCCTGTTTCAGACCATCACGCAGATTTTCGCGCGCGGTCATGGCTCAGCTGTCGTGCTCAATGCCGACAGCCCGACCTTGCCGACCGCACTTTTGATCGAGACGGCGGCGGCGCTGGCGCGGCCGGGCGACCGCGCGGTGCTCGGGCCGTCGAGCGACGGCGGCTATTACCTGCTCGGGCTCAAAGCTGCGCATCGCCACATGTTCGATAATATCGAGTGGAGCACCGAGCGGGTGGCCGAGGAGACCCGGGAGCGCGCGCGGGAGATCGGGCTTGAGCTTCACACTTTGCCGCTCTGGTATGATGTCGATGACATCGACGGCCTGCGCCGTCTCTACGGTGAGCTTTACGGCGAGGCTTTTGCCATGCCGCGGCTTGCGCCGCATTTGCCGCATTATGCCAATGAGACGGCGAAGCTGATGGCCGAACTGTCGCGCGATCACGATTTCGGCGCCCGTATCGAGAAGGTGCTGCGTGTCGCGGGCGCAGGCGTCTGAACCGGGCGCACGCCGCAACGAAGCAGAGATCTGGGCGAAGAACAATGCCGACGGCAGCGACAAAACAGGCGATCGATCCCAGGCGCTATTTCGAGAGCGTGAAAGCCGACAGCGAGGTGCCGGAACACGAGCCGGTCTGTCTCTATCTGGAGACGACCAACCGCTGCAATCTCTTGTGCACCACCTGCCCGCGCACCTACGAGGAACTCGAGCCGCCGGCCGATATGAGCTGGGATCTGTTCACCTCCATCGTCGATCAGATCCCGCGGCTTGAACGCGCGGTATTGCACGGCGTCGGCGAGCCGATGCTGGTGAAGCACCTGCCGCGCATGGTGCGCTATCTCAAGGATCGCGGCACCTATGTCCTGTTCAACACCAACGGCACGGTGCTCAACGAGAAGAATGGCCGGGCGCTGATCGAAGCCGAGCTCGACGAGCTGCGGGTTTCGTTCGATGCGTCGAATCCGGAATCCTATCGCGCCATTCGCGGCAAGAATTATTTCAACCGCATTTTGAAAAATGTGAAGGCGTTTCGCGAGCTGCAGGAGCGCGAGGGTCACGCGAAGCCGCGGGTCTCGGCTTGGCTCACCGGCCTGCGCGAAACCATAGAGGAATTGCCCGATTTCGTCCGCGTCGCGGCCGAAACCGGCGTCAAGGAAGTGCATCTGCAGCGGCTCGTTTTCTTCAAGGATGACGCCATCGGCCTGGCGCGGCCGGACCAAGCGCTCTATGAGCAGCTCTCCGGCGCCGAGGCGGTCCATATCGATCGTGCGGCGGAGCTCGCGAAGTCGCTCGGCATCACCTTCAGCGCGTCGGGTGGCGCTTCCGAGCCCGGCGTCAGCCTCAAGCGTCACGATGACGGCACACCCAATTCTGACACGCCCTGGTCGCTGTGCCGCAGGCCGTGGACGGTGATGTATTTCACCGCCAATGGCCGCGCCTTGCCATGCTGCATCGCGCCGTTCTCGCAGCGCGGCTATGAGAATTACACGCTCGGTGACGCCACCCAGCAGACGCTCCGCGACATCTGGACCGGCCCCGCCTATGCGAGCTTCCGCAAGGCGCTGTTGTCGAATACGCCGCCGCAGGCCTGCGCGAGCTGCGGCTTGCGGTGGAGTCTTTAGCGCATGTCCCGGAAAAGTGGGCACCGGTTTTCCGATAAGGACATGCGCCAAAGCAAAGTCATGCCGTGGAACAGCGGCACGACGGTTGGCGGCGCGGCTGTCGGCGGCGTCACCGTCGTCATTCCGACCTTCAATGAAGCGGACTCGATCGGCGCGGTGATCGCCGAATTGCCGCGCGACGTTGTCACGCGCATGATCGTCGTCGATGGCGGCTCCGGCGACGGCACGCCGGAACGGGCGCGGGTCGCCGGCGCCGAGGTGATCCCGGTCGGCCGCGGCTACGGGCTTGCCTGCCTGACCGGCGCGCAGGCGGCGGGCGCAGACGACATTATCGTCTTCATGGACGGCGACGGCGCCGATGATCCTTCGGCTATCGCGGCGCTGATGGCGCCTATTGCGGGCGGCGACTACGACTTCGTTATTACGTCTCGCGCCCGCGGCGAACGCGAACCGGGCAGCATGGCGTGGCACCAGATCCTGGCCGGGCAGGTTGCCGGCGTTCTGACCAAGCTTCTTTACGGCGTGCGCTACACCGACATGTCGGCATTCCGCGCCATCCGCCGCGAAACCTTGCTCGCGCTTGGCATGCGCGAGCTCACCTATGGCTGGAATCTGGAAATGCAGATGCGGGTGGCGCGCGCCGGATTGCGGGTGATGGAATTGCCGGTCGGTTACCGGCGGCGGCGCGGCGGCGAGTCCAAGGTCGCCGGCTCGTTGCGCGGTTCGGTGCGGGCCGGCGCCAAAATCATGTCGACTTTTGCGCGCGTCGCGACCGAGCCGATGCGCGAGCGCGTTTCCTAGAGCATGATCCCGAAAAGTGGAAACCGGTTTTCGGAAGAGATCATGCTCAAATCAAAAATCTAGATTGCGACCTTGCTCAAGAAGCCGTCGACACTGTCGCGCAGATTGTCGGCGGCTTTTTCCACGGCGTTCGACGCTTTCAGCACCGTATCCGCGGAACTGTGCATATCGGAAATTGCGGTCGACACCTTTTGCAAAACGCCGACCACGGACCGCGTGCCGGTCGCCGCGGCGGTGACATTATCGGAGATTTCGCCCGTCGCCGCATTCTGCTGCTCGACCGATGTCGCTATGGCTGACGTGAACAGCCGGATCTCTTC
The DNA here is from genome assembly GCA_035483735.1 of Xanthobacteraceae bacterium. GTDB lineage: Bacteria > Pseudomonadota > Alphaproteobacteria > Rhizobiales > Xanthobacteraceae > BOG-931. Next base: position 5,909 of record DATHPQ010000166.1, read on the forward strand.
CATGCGGTTCGTGATGCTGCCGATGGCGCGCACCGCGCTTTGCGTCGAGGACTGCACCGCGTTGATTTGCGCGGCGATGACGTCGGTGGCCTTGGCGGTCTGCACTGCGAGGGCCTTGACCTCGGAGGCGACCACGGCAAAACCCTTGCCGGCGGTCCCGGCGCGCGCCGCTTCGATCGTGGCATTGAGCGCCAGCAGATTGGTCTGCCCGGCCACGCTTTGAATGAGCTTGACCACGTCGTTGATCTTCTGCGCCGACTGGGCAAGCTCGCTGATCACCGTGTTCGTCGTTTGCGCTTCGGCGGTGGCGGCGCCGACCACGTCGCTGGCGCTGACCAGCTGACGATTGATCTCGGCGATCGACTTCGACAATTCATCGGCCGCGGCGGCCGCGCTTTCGACGCCGCTGAAGGCGTCGTTGGAGGTGCGCACCGCGCCGGTCGTCTGCGCGGTGGTGTCATTCGACATGGTCGACAGCACGGTGGCGGTGGATTTCATGGTCGCGACGCTTTCCGTGACCGTCTTGAGCACGCCTTCGACGCTGCCGCGAAACCAGCCGATGGCATCGTCGACCACGGCGCGCCGCGCCTGCTGTTCGGTCAGCTGCAAGCTCTTCTGCTCGGCCGAGAGGCGCTCGGTGATGTCGTCATGCGTGCCGACCCAGTAGCCGCCGGTGGGGATGGGGCGGTTGACCACGGAAACAGAGCGGCCGTCCGGCGACTGCGCGATGAAGCTCAAGTCCTTGCCGGCGGCCATCTCTTCGATGAGGTCTTTGCAATATTGCAGCGGATCGAGTTGCAGGCTGCCGGTCTGGGCGCGATGCCGGACGATATCGGCGAGCTTGGCGCCGGGGTTCACGACCTCCGGCGACAGGTCGTACATCTGCAGATAGCGCTCGTTGCAGATGAGGAGACGCCCAGTGCTGTCGAACAGCACCACGCCTTGCGTCATGTTGTTCAACGCGAGCTCGAGCAGGAGGCCTTTATCGTCGAGCCGGCGATCGGCGAAAGCGCTGACCAGGCTCATGCCCAATATCGCGACCGCGATACTGGCAATGGCGAGCGCGAGCGAGGTCGGCGACAGCGACATCTCCGCCAGCGTGCGCGTCGGATCCGGGACGACATCCACCGCGGCCATGGCCGTGAAGTGATGCGACACGATGGCGAGCGTGAGCAGCAGCGCCGCAAATAAAAGTCCGGAACGACTGCGCGATCGTTCGGCCACGGTGAGCGCCACCATCGCCAGCACAACGCCGATCACAATGGACGCTGCAACGTAAGGAAGCTCCCACGCAACGTGTCCGGGCAGTTCGAGCGCCGCCATGCCGAGGTAATGCATGCAGGCGACGCCGATGCCGATAATCGCGCCGCCGATCAGCGCACCGGCCGGCCGGGAAAAGAAAACCGCGACCGCAAGGCCAAGCCCGGTGACGATCGCGGCCGCCAAGAGCGACAGAATTGTGAGATTGATATCGTAGGCGACCGGAATGTCGGGGTCGTAGGCCAGCATCGCCAGAAAATGCGTCGCCCATATGCCGCAGCCGGACGCGGCCCCGGCGGCGGCGATCCAGATCAGCCGGGCACGCCCCGCTGTCGAGCGGGCGCGGTAAAAAAGGGTGATGGCGGTGACGCTCGACAAGAAGCACACGATGCCGGCCACGATGACCAGGCGCAGGTCGTGCTGAGTCGCTAAGCAGTTGAAGACCCGAAACATTCCGATCCGTGCCGCCAGATTGCCGGACGATATGGCTTACCTGATTGGTAACCAACATCCATTTCCGCCTCGTTAATCGCGGCGCGAAAGGTGGGCCCGTGCTCAATCCGTCAGGATCGCCTTGTCGGGATCGATCCAGAACGCCCAAATCGCGGAGCCGGCGACGAGGAGCGCCGCGGCAACGATGAAAGGGGCTGCCCAATTGCCGTTTTGCGCCAGGATGCCGAACACGATCGGCGAGATGGCGCCGCCGAAATTGCCGGCCATGTTCATCATGCCGGACACCGTGCCGGAATATTTGCCGCCGGTATCCATCGGCACCGCCCAAGACGGGCCGATGGTGCATTCCAGAAAGAACATCGAGATAGTGAGACAGACGACGGCGGTCATCGCGTCTTCGGTCAGCGCCGCCGGCGTGATGAAAACGGCGCAACCGAGGAGGCCCGTGATCGCGACCGTGCGGCGCGCGATCTTGGCGCTGCCGGTGCGCCGCAGCAGGTAATCGGTGGCAAGTCCGCCGGCGGTGTCGCCGATCACGCCGGCCCATAACGGCAGCGAAGCCAGCAGGCCGCCTTTGAGCAGCGTGAAGTGCCGGACGTCGATGAGATAGGTCGTGAGCCAGGTGAGGAAAATCCACAGGCAATAGACGTAAGTGAAATAGGCGCACATCACCGCCCACATATTGCCGGAGCTCAAAAGCCTGCTCCACGGCACTTGCAGCTGCTTGTGGATCTGCGGCGGATTGATCGCGCCACTCGCGTCCAGGCCGCGGATATGTTCGAGCTCGGTGCGGTTCACCATGCCGTGGTCTTCCGGCAGGTTGCGGTAGCTGAAGGCCCACCACAGCGACCACAGCAGCCCGATCGCGCCGCAGCTGAAGAACGCGGCGCGCCAGCCGAAATTGAGCATGATCGCAAGCACGATCGGCGGCGCCAAAGCGGCGCCGGCGCGGCTGGCGCTGTGGGTGATGCCCTGGACGAAGCCGCGCTCGCTCCTCGGATACCAAAGCTGCATCGCGCGCGTGGCGCCGGGAAATGCGCCGGCTTCACCGACGCCGAATAGGAAGCGGATGATCTTGAACGAGGTGGCGCCGCCGGCAAACCCGGTAGCGGCCGTCATCAGCGACCAATAGGCGACGATGCCGGTAAGCACCCTACGCGCGCCGAACTTGTCGGAGAGCCAGCCGCCCGGGACCTGAAACAGCGCATAGGACCAGACGAAGGCCGAGAAGATCACGCCCATCGTGATTTTGTCGAAACCGAATTCCTTGATGATTTCCGGCGCCGCCGTGGAGATATTGACGCGATCGAGATAGGTGATGAGATACATCACGCTGATCAGCAGCAAGATGTACCAGCGGCCCTTGCTCGGACTGGCGGCGGGCATAGCGGACATCAATTTCACTCCCCAGCAACTATTTTCACACTCCGGCAATGGGCTTTTGCCGGGATTTGGCCGGCACATTGCCTTTTTATCGCCGAAGCGGCAAGCGCGTCGGATGCCGCGGCGTTATAGTCGAAGCCGAACGCCAACGGGGACATGACGGGGCCGTGCAATGATCAAGCGCTACAGCGACCACGCCGCCAATGAGCGGACGTTCCTGGCCTGGGTCCGCACCGCGATTGCGGTGATGGCGTTCGGTTTCGTCATCGAGCGGTTCGATCTGTTCCTCCAGGTCATGGCGCCGCAACTTGCGGGACGGCAACTCAGCGCGCACGGCCAAGCCTTTGCCAATGTGGCAGGCCTTATCTTCATCGCTATCGGCGTCGCGATGACTGCGCTTGCAATTTTGCGTTTCAGGAGAACCGCCAGAGATATCGAATCCGAAAACGAAGTGCCGAGCCCCGGCGAACGCTTTGATGTCGCGCTCGCCGTGCTGATCGGTCTGCTTGGCATCGCGCTGTTTCTTTATCTGTCGCGCGCGGTGCTGCCGGCGATCTGAAGCATCAATGCTTCTGCCGATCGAGCCGCGCGATCGCGGCCTGGATCGGCCCGAACGGTCCGTATTTGTGCTGACGCTCGCTGAAGCGATCGGCATAGGGACCGTAAGCAGCGTCGATCGGTTTCTTCGACAGGTCGGGAAAGTCGTGCGCGAGGCCGGCGAGATGCGGCCGCGGATGCGACAGGACATAAGCGGCGATGTCCCAGGCCTCATCGACGCTGAGCTGCGGGTCCACATAGTCGGTGCCGTGCGGCATGTTGAAGTGGATGAAATTGGCGAAGGTGATGATCCGCGCCATGCCGGCGCCGTCATTGAAAGTGTCCTGGCCCCACAGCGGTGGCACCAGATAGCCGAGGTCGGAATCCGCGATGTTGTTGCGCAGGCCCGATCCATCGGTGTTGTGGCAGGCCGCGCAAGTGCTGGCGTAAAGCGGCGCGCCGCGCACCGGCGAGGCCGCGCGGTTGAGCTCCGGCATATGGCCGGTGCCCATGCCCGGCAATTGCTCGCCGGGCTTCACGCCGCTGCCGATGAACTTGATATAGGCGACTATTTTTTGCATCTCCGGCGCATCGACCGGGAGCGGGCGGCCGTTCATGCTGCGGGTCATGCAGGAATTGATGCGGTCCTCGATGCTGATCTCGGCGCCGATGCGGGCGCTGTATTGCGGAAAGTCGCCGTAAAGCCCGAACAGCGGGATGCCGAATTTCTTGGTGCCGGCCTGCAGGTGACAGTTGGTGCAGGCGAGATTGTTGCCCGCATAGCGATTCGACGCGTCAGGCACGTTCGGTCCGATATAGGCGTAGGTGGCGGTGATCAGATCGCGGCCTTCGCGCACTTCGAGCCCATGCGCGTCGCGGGGCAGGGCGCCGACCTCGGGTATGGTCCAAAGCGTTGGTTTCTTTGTATCCGAGACCTCGGCGATCGCCGCCGCTGTCAGCAGTTGCGCAATCGCCAAACCTGCGAGCCAGTATTTCATGAGCCCCGGACCTACAAGAGTTCTGCGCGCGTTCGTCGAATCATCGAGGAAGCCGCCTGAAGCAAGGGGATATTAGGGTTTTTGCAGTTTAATTTCCTTAAAGTTTCCTAAAGGGCCTAGCAGCAGCAATTATTTTCTTCTTGATTTGGAGCGGGCTGGTGCGCGGGAAGTCGGGATTTGCTTTCGCGCTGGGGCTTCGGGGGAAGATCCTTCTTCTCTTCGCCATCAGCACATTTTTCATTCTTGCCGCCGCGGCCATCGGCTTCTGGCAGTTCTATGGCGGCCTTCGCGCCTTCGAATCCGATGTGATGGCAAGCCAGAACAATGCCATCGACGTGGAGACGATGGAGACCGATTTCAAAAAGCAGGTTCAAGAATGGAAAGACACCCTGCTGCGAGGCAAGGCGCCGGAGGCGCTGGAGAAATACTGGGGCAATTTCCAGCAGCGTGAAGCCGATGTCCGCCGCGACGGTGAACGGCTCACCCGCAGCATCGCCGATTCGGCGGCTATTCAACTGCTGACGCAGTTTCTCTCCGCCCACAAAAGCATGGGCGAGGCTTATCGGCACGGGCTCGACGAATTCAAGAGTCATGATTCCGACAGCGCCGTGGGCGACAAGGCCGTCGCCGGAATAGATCGTGCTCCGACCGAACTCCTCACCAAGGCGCGGGAGCGCCTGGTCTCGCTCGCCGCGGCGCGCGCCGCCGCCGCGGAGCAGGATGTCGATCGGACCATGACGATGGCGGCTTTGCTGCTGGCGGCCGTGGTCGCGGTCGCGGTGATGGTATTTCTGGTTGCCATCCAGCGCGGCGTGTCCCGGCCGCTGGTCAAGATCGTCGGCGTATTGGGCGATCTCGCGAAAGGAAATACCGCCGTCGAGGTCAGCGGCTTGAACCGGCGCGACGAGCTTGGGCTGATTGCCAACTCCGTCCTTGCCTTCAAGAATGCCGCCATCGCGAAGGCCGATCTCGAAGCGGAAGCCGCGGCGCAGCGCCAACGCAACGACGACGAGCGCGCGACCAATGCGCGGACGGAAGCGGAGGCCGCCGCAAGCCACGCCGCCGACCAGGCCAAGATCGCCGAAACTCAGGCGCGCACGGTCAATGCGTTGGCTGACGGTCTCGCGCGATTGTCCGAAGGCGACCTCACCGTGCGCCTCGACGACGGCTTCACGGCAGCCTATCGGCAGATCCGGGAGGATTTTAACGCTACCGTCGCAAGGCTGCAGGAGGCGATCGGAGCCGTCGTCGCGTCGACCCGCGACGTCACCAGCGCCTCCTCGGAGATATCCGGCAGCACCGCCGATCTGTCGCAGCACACCGAAGAGCAGACCGCGAGCCTGCAGCAAACCTCCGCGTCCATGGAGGAGATTGCCGAGACGGTGACGAAGAACGCGGAGAGCGCCCAGCACGCCAACACCTCGGCAGCCAAGGCGCGCGAAGTCGCGGAGCGCGGCGGCGCCGTCGTCGGCAAGGCGGTCGAGGCCATGTCGCGGATCAGGGCATCGTCCGGCAAGATCGCCGACATTATCGGCGTGATCGATGAGATCGCACGGCAGACCAATTTGCTGGCGCTCAACGCCGCGGTGGAAGCCGCCCGCGCCGGCGAAGCCGGCCGCGGCTTTGCGGTCGTGGCGTCGGAAGTGCGCAGCCTCGCGCAACGCTCGTCGCAAGCCGCCAAGGACATCACCAACCTGATCACCAGCAGCGACGGCCAGGTGCGGGAAGGCGTCGAACTCGTCAACAAAGCCGGCGCGTCGCTCGCCGAGATCGTTCAGTCCATCAACGACGTGGCCGCGATCGTCTCCGAGATCGCCTCCGCCAGCGCCGCGCAATCGACCGGCATCGGGCAGATCAACAAGGCGCTCAACCAGATGGACGAGAATACGCAGCGCAATTCCGCGCTGGTGGAGCAGAGTACGGCGACCGCCAAGATGCTGGCGGCGCAGGCCGCGGCGATGAACGCGCAGATCGGCCTGTTCCGGATCGCTGAGCCCGCCGCGCAAACCGCCGAACAGTCCGCGGCCGCCTGAGCGCCGCCGCGGGCGTTGCAGTTAAGCCCTCACTAACGGACCCAAAGGTACAAGGTCAGCGGCGGGTCGCGCGCAGAGTTCTGGGGATGCGTCGAGAGTAATGCGTATCAAGGCTGCCCGCATCAAAGCTGAGCTTGCGACGCTCGCCGCGCTCCGCCCGAAGGCAATGCTCTTCGCGCTGCTGCTTCTCGCCGGCTGCGCCACTTTCAATAAGCCCATCAACGTGCCGGTCGCCGTCGGCGCAAGTCCGATGGGGCAATTCATGCCTCCGGACGTGGGCGGCGATACCGCCGTCGCGCTCGCCTTCTCCGGTGGCGGCACGCGCGCCGCCGCGTTCTCCTTTGGCGTGCTGCGCGGCCTCGATCGTCTGCCGACGCACGGCGGCAAGAGCTATCTCGACCGGGTGATATTCGTGTCGGGCGTGTCGGGCGGCTCGATCACCGCGGCCTATTACGGGCTCAAAGGCCGCGCGGCGCTGGCCGACTTTCGCGAGCGTTTCCTGATCCGCAACGCCGAAGAGGATTTGAACACGACGGTCAGCCTCGGCAATATCGCCCGCGGTCTCGACGGCGGCGTCAACGATGCGACGAGATTGCCGGCGTGGCTCGATCGCAACCTGTTCGACAATGCGACTTTGGGCGACCTGTTTCAGCCCGGCAAGCCGCTGGTCTGGATCAATGCGTCCGATCTCTACAACAGAACGCCGTTTCTGTTTTCGTCGGAAACATTCGCCGCTTTATGCAGCGACATCAGAAAGTATCCGTTGTCGAACGCGGTCGCCGCCTCGGCCGCGGTGCCGGTTGCCTTCGTGCCCACGGTGCTCGAGAGCTTTCCGACGGCGTGCTCGACACCGCTGCCGCCATGGGTCGGCCGCGTCATCGCCGATCGCAATTCCGGCGCGCAAGTGCGGGCCTTTGCCGAAGCGCTCCGGCATTACCGCGAGCCCGGGCAGATCGAGTATCTGAAGCTCGCCGACGGCGGCATTACCGACAATTTCGGTCTTTCAGGCCTGGTCATCGCGCGGGCGGCGGCGGACAAGCCGTACTTTCCGCTGACGCCGGAAAAGGTGGTGCGATTGCGCCGGATCATCTTCATGGTGGTCAATGCCGGCCAGGCGCCGGCGGGAGATTGGTCGCATACCATCAACGGGCCCTCCGGCGCCGATCTGCTCAATGCGGTGACCGACACGGCGGTGAACTCCGCCGTGCGCAGCGGGTTCGATGCCTTTCGCTTGAGCCTTCACGATTGGGAGGACTCGATCCGCAAATGGCGCTGCGGCCTCCCGGCCGCCGAAGCGCGGCGGCTCGGCGCGTCGGGCGATTGGCGCTGCAGCGGCTTCTCGTTCGACGTCGTCCAGGTCGGATTCGATCAGTTCGATCCGCAGCGCGCCGCCAAGCTGTCGTCGATCCCGACGCGTCTGAAATTGCCGACCGACGATGTGGACCTGTTGATCGAGTCGGGCAGCGAGGCCGTTCTCAATCATCCTACCTTTAAGGGGCTGTGACAGCTGGTGGGTGCAAACCAGAGCGGATGATCGCGCGTCCACCAAGCCGCTCGGTCGAGTTTTTCGCCAAGAATTTAACTTGGCGTGATTAAGGACCGCAATCTTCGTGATCACACCTTTCCTGCGATTGGGGCCGGCGCCGTCTTCCCTAGTTCCTGAATGAAGATGCTTGGCGAAAGTTGAGCCTGCCCGTAGTTCACCTTCGTGAACGGGATGCCGAGCTGCTTGGCGGTGTTTGCACCCATCTCGCGCGGGTAGGTGATGAAGAGACTGCCCGCGAAGCCTCCTCCCGCTTTGACGCGAGTGATGCCGACAAAGAACAATCGCCGCGCCTCTTCTAGCGCAGCTTCAGCCACCGCGATCGGGGTGTCGGGCTTCGGTATCTGCGGGAGCACGCCCTGCACACACTGAGCGATGAAGACATAGGGGGAGCTGAGGCCCTTGCTCTTGTGAAGGCTCATGACGCGGACTTCTTTCACCTCAGGCGGAATGTCCGGTTGCGTGATCTCTGCCATCATCGCAGCGAAGAGATCGTCGGCGTCTTCCGCCTCGTCCGCGACTGACAACGCTAGCTCACGCAATTCCGCGATCTCGGGCTGGCTCGCCGGGAACAACTCGTCGATCAGCTTCGGCACGTCATCCTTGTGCTGTTCGAGGTCGGCGAGTGTCTTCTTGATTTTGTCGAACTGCTCAATCAACGGCTTCGTCTTCGGCAGCATCAGCGTGCCCGCTGAAAGCTTTTCGAGCGCGTGATACGGTGAATCACCTGTGGTCTCGCAATGCGCGCGGACTCGCGCATACGGATTGGCCCGGAAGTTCTGCGATCCGATGCCGAGTAAATAGCGGAGCGCCACACGGTCGTGATTGTTTAGCAGCAGTTTGAAGGCGGCGAAGTGCATCTGCGCGTCGTCGGTCTCAAGCTGGCTCTCCTCGTAGTAAGACTTCGCCGGGACATCGGCTGTTTTCAGTGCGTTGAGAATGACGCGGGCGGCTCGCTTCCGCTGCACGAGAACGACGATCTCGCTTGGTTGCACGCCCTTACCAAGCAATTCCTTGATCTTCTTTCCGATCCACTTCGCCTCCATGTCGGAGTTGGCAACTTGGACGATTTGTACCTCGCCGTTACCCTTCGCGTTGATGGGCTTCAGCTCGCGCTTGTCCCGGACCTTGTTGTGGCTGATGAGGGAGTTCGCCATCGCGACTGCGTCAGTAGGGCATCGCTGGCAATCAGCCATCTCGAAGTCGGCGCAGCCGGTGTGAATTTCCTTCCATTGTCGAATGCCATCCGGGAACGCGTGCTTGAACGAGTAGATCGACTGGTCGTCGTCGCCAACGATGCAAATGTGCGCGTTCTCCGAGAGGTAAGCGATCGCGGTCTGTTCCGCCTTGTTGAGATCCTGATACTCGTCCGTCAGAACATGCTCGAACTCGCTGTGCTCGTTGGCCGTCGGGTTCTCCTTCAAGTACCGGACAAGGTAAGGGATGACCTCGCCAATCAGCATGCTCTTGTGGAATACGTGCCAGTCGATCAGCACTTTCTGAAACGCCTTCTCCTCGTCGGTCTTCGGAAAGCCGGGCTGATCGCCCTGGCTCTGCGCCCACGCGCCCTCGTAGGCCTGGACGAGCTTCTTCGTTGCCGTGATCCCGCCGTTGGCTGATCCAATGTCGGAGTACATTGCCTTCAACTCGAACCCATTGAGGGGGCGCGGGGTGCGACCGACGCTCTGCAGCACGTGTTGACGTGAAAGGATACGCATCGCGAGGCTGTGGACGGTCTGGCCCTGAAGCTCCTCGCAACCTGGAACGTCCAGCTTCTGCAGTTCGCGATGAAGGTCCTCGGCCGCTACCCGCGTGAAGGTGACGGCGAGCATCTTGTTTGGCTTGACCTTTTGTTCGAGCAGCCGTGCCACCCTGCGCTTCATAGCGTAGGATTTCCCGGTGCCTGGGCCCGCGATCACGCGGATGCGGTTTCCCGTTGCGGCGGCGATCTTGTACGCAACGCCATTCTTTTCCAGATCCTTATCCCACGCCACGTGTACCCCTCCCACTCCGATTCTTATGGTTGCAGCAACGGGAGGATACCACTTATTTGGCGCCCAAACTCGACATGAACACAGGAAATCGAACAGCCTCCTCAGCCCGCAGCGGCGCAGAGCGCACGGATTTCAGACGGATTGGGAATCGAATAAGGACATGGTGCCCAGGGGCGGAATTGAACCACCGACACCTGCATTTTCAGTGCAGTGCTCTACCAACTGAGCTACCTGGGCCCAGAGCAAAAAGGGATTTGGCTCCGTACTCTCGCTGCGGCGCCTCATTGATGAGGGGGCCTCGCAAGAGCGCCGTCTTATAAAGGGTCGCTCCCAGACTGTCCAGAATAGGGATTGCCCCCATTTTTGAGCATGATCTTTTCCGAAAACCGGCGTCCACTTTTCGGGATCATGCTCTAGTGCTGTGTTCCGC
>DATHPQ010000167.1:0-15351 GCA_035483735.1 Xanthobacteraceae bacterium
CTTTGGTAATTCCGACGGCGATCAGCAGATGCTGGAATGGACTGCGGCGGGCTTCGGCGCGCGCTTCATGGGGCTAGTGCATCACACCGACGCCGAGCGCGAATATGCCTATGACCGCCAGTCGAAAGTGGGCCGGCTCGACAAGGCGCTCGACGAGGCCAATGCCAAAGGCTGGACCGTCGTCGACATGAAACGGGACTGGAACAAGGTCTTCGCGTTTCAATAATGAGGCGAGCGGGCGGAACGGCCGACGAGGAGAAGCGCACAAGTGCGATCGCGAAACGGATGCTGACCGTGGGCTGAACAGCCCCCTCTAGGCCCCATGACAGCGGTGGACCGGAAGACCTAGAATGCAATTGGGTCGGGGTCGCAACGGGAGCAAGATCCCGGGAGCATGGCCGATGTCGATACCCCCGTCGATCCAGAATGAAGGTCAAGTATCGCCGCCGCAGCGCGAGGCGTATAACGACGCGCTTTCTTTCGTCGACCACGGCGCAGACTTTGTCCTGATCCCCGAAGGCAAGCCGCCGTCGCGCATTGCGCTGGCGCGCGAACGGATGCTGATCTGCCGCCTCTATGTCGGGCTCCTGCAAACTATCACCGACGATTACGGCACGCAGTTTGCAGCCCACAGCGACAGTCTGGCTTATCGCACCATCGGCATTTACGTCTTCCTGCGCACGGTCATGTGCTCGCCGGCGCGCGCCAGCCAGATCGCGCACGCGTTGCGGCTGCCGCGCGCGGCGGTGCTGCGGCGGCTGCAAGAGCTGGTCAAGCACGGCTATGTCGAGCGCGTCGGTAATGCCTACCGCGTCACCGACAAGGTCAATATTCCCGATCTGCAAGGTAAGTTGCAGCGGCGCATCGCCATGGTCACCGAGACCGCAAAGAAACTTTCGGCGGCGGCATAGAGGCGCGGTTTTCTAAAGCCGTTGCGGCGTCTTGGTCACAGCGTCTCGATGTGCCACACGCCGCAGGCGCGGCATTCGAAAGTGGCGAGGTCGGGCAAGCCGTCGAACCTCGGCGTGCGTTTGGCGAGCCGCATCGGCTGCGCGCAACTTGGGCAGCGCGGCGGCGAAAGCGTGGGATTTGGCGCTTTGGTTTCACACATGATGTCGCTCCCGTGCTCGATTTTTGATCGAGCTTGATCTTCCCGGAAAACCCGGTCTCCACTTTTCCGAGCAGATGCCCGTGGCGCTTCCGCGCGCGGACCTTGAGACCGGCGATGCGCTTCTTGGAGCGGCGAGGGCGGTCTCGTCTTTAGTCGATACATTTGGGAGGACCGAATTAACGGCACGTGGCGGCGCGATTAAGCTTTGGCAATCTCGCAGCGAGACCGCCGCCTGAACTGAAAACGCGGGGTCGCACCCATCGGCGTTTGATCGGTGCGGCTGCGGTCCTCGGTGTAATCGCCCGAACCCGTCATCAAGATGCCATCCGCGATCCGCGTTCGTGCCGATTGTTATCGGCGGCGTGGAACTTTCGGGAACGTGGCGCGCAAGCGCGAACGCCTCACGCGTTTGTCATCGTCCAGTCGCCACGATTGCCGATACTCTTAGCCTGACGCGGCGCGCGGGTTCCGTCCATGGCGTGCCGTGTCGCCGCAATTTGCTGCAATTTTTACGGCCCACGCGACGATGGAGTGAAGATCAAAGACCAAGAACAATAGCAGCCGGCCGGCTGCCGACACCATGTGCGCGCGGCATAGCATTGACATGCCAACGAAAGTCCATCCGGGAGGACACGATGAGCGAACGTGGAACGACCAAATCTCATTCCCCGTTTATTACCCCGACCCATAAGCCGTCTTCTGGAAGCAAGGCCGAGATCGAGCGCCGGGCAGTTCTGAAGGGGAGCTTTGCCGCTGCTAGCTTTCTAGGTAGCGGCGCATCCGCCGCAATGCTCGCCGACGTCAGAGAGGCGGCCGCCGACACCGCGCCGTCTCAGCTCCCCGACCAGATCCAGAATGCAATCGAGCGCTTTCGCGCAAGCATCCCAGCCAATTTCGATCACGACTATGTCGAGAAGGCCGTCATCCCGTTTTTTCTGACGAGCTTTTACGAGGGCGAGCGCCCGATGCTGCCGATGATCGACGTCAATTTCAGCAAGGAAAACGCGCTGCCCTACGATCTTTGGGGGCTGATCACGCGCGACTGGCGGCCGACGCCCGAGGCGGGCGTGACGGTGTTTTTGCAAGGCCTTGAGAAGCGCGGCGACAACAATCTCCGCAAGCGAATCTATTTCTCGGCGGTGACGCCGGACCTCTACAAGCCGATGTATAGGGCGAAAGTCGTCGCATTCTTTGACGGGCTCCTGGATCGGCAATTCGCCGATAAGCCGTTCATGCGGCATTACCTCGATTATTATTTCGATCTCTATTGGGACCTGCATCTCGGCGTCGCCGGCGACGCCATTCCACCGCAGGTGCGCGAGATCGGCGAAGCGTTCAACACCGTGCTGGCCTACAGGAATCCGCTGCTGCCGATCACCTACGATAACTACATGAAGGTGCGTGAACGCCTCGACTTTCTTAAATCGTGGATCGACGATCGGCTCGCCGATATCGAGAGCGGCAAAACCAAAAATCCGGAAAGGACCATAGCCTGGTATTGGCTGAAGAATGCCGGAGACGGCGCGCACTTCGCCAAGAAGGACGTCGTGTTCGAGTGTTTCCACAATTTCGTTGCCCTCAGCCAATGGGGCAACTCGATCTTCGGCATCATGTCGCGCTTGTCCGAAGGCGGCGATCCCGCGGTGAAGGCATCGTTTGCGAAGACCATGAGCGGCAAATTCGATGACGCCGGCGGCGCCGCGTATTCGCCGCTGGAATTGTTCGTCATGGAATTGTTCCGCGTCATCTCGCCGAACGGCGGCAGCATCTCGGCGATCGAAGACGCCCGGACCAGCGCCTATGGTGCTTCCCCGCAAGAAAGGTTCGGCGTTCCGCTGGAGCGGCACAGCTATATCAGCACGCCGCATACGAGCACGAGCCTCGATCCGGTGCATTGGAAGGACCCGAACGCGTTCGATCCGGCAAGGTATCTGGGCGTTCCGACCAGCGCGCAGATCACCGAAGACAAATGCCGGCAGATCGGGCTTGCCCGCTGTCCGTTCGACATCACCAATTTCGCGGTGAAGGATGGCCGCAAGGCCAACATCACCAATAGTGGCTTCGGCACGGTCTTCGGCGCCGTTGACGGCAAAAGCCTTCCGGTTTGCGACTATGCCGGCTTCGCGCCGTTCGGCTTCGGCTACCGGCGCTGTCCGGGCGAGCAGCTCACCATCAACGTCTTCGAAGATTTCCTGCGCAAGGTCTGGCGCGACAAGATCGTGTTCCGCAAACTCAACCTGCCGAATCCCGGAGAAGTGCCGATCGGGCCGAACGCCGTGATCCAAGACGACATCGGCTTCAGCAGAACCGCTTAGCGTCGCTGGGCAGCAAAGGGCGTCGCCTATTCGTAGCCGCGTGTGCCTTCGACGGCTGCCACATAACGCGCGACGGACACCTCCAACACGGCTTTGGCGTCCTTGGCGATGATGCGATCGAAATAGTGGCCGTAGATGGTCTCGAAGGCGAACGGCTGCAAGGCCGCGCCGATATGCTCGACCGTGCGCGCCGACAGCGGAATGAAATTCGGATAGCTGCGCATGAACGACAGCCATTTGCGGTCGGTGGTCACGGTGAGGATATCGCCCGCGCAAACCACGCCGCGTCCGCCCGCGCCGTCGCGCCAATGCAATACGGTGCCGCCTTCGAAATGACCGCCGCAGCGCACCAGCGTGACCCCCTCCCACAGTGCTTTGGTCTCGCCGTCCCATAGCGCGATCGTGGGATCGTTGCGCATGATCCATTGCTTGTCGGCGGCGTGCAGGTGAATAGGCGCCTTGAACGCGCGCGCCCATTCCACCATCGCCGTATAGAAATGCGGATGTGAAATCGCGATGGCGTCGATGCCGCCGAGACCCTTGATCATCGTCACGGTCGCATCGTCCAGTGTCGCGATGCAATCCCATAGAATATTGCCTTTGCCGGTGCGCACGAGTAGCGCGCGCTGGCCGATCGCGAAGGCCGGGGTCGCGCCGATGCCGATGATGCCTTTCTCGTATTCGCGGAACGTGTTGGTATGGCTCTGCTGCAGAACTTGCAGCGTCGTCCAGGTCTGTCCGCGCGGCGGCACATATTGCCGTTCTTCCTCGCAGATGATGCACTGTGCGGGTGCCTCGTCGCTCTCGGCATATTGCATGCCGCAGGCGGTGCAGATGAAGAAGGGCATCGTTGAAATTCCTTGAGATTGCAAAGGCGGTGTGTCGATCGAACGGGCGGAATGCCGCTATTGCGCAGGGGAGGCGCCGGTAGCGGTGGCAAGCACAATGACCTTGGTGCCGACAGGGATGCGGTTGTAGAGATCGGTGACGTCGTCATTGGTCAGGCGGATGCAGCCCGACGACACATTATGGCCGATGGTCCACGGCTCATTGGTGCCGTGGATCCGGTAGAGCGTGTCCTTGTTACCTTGCCACAGATAAAGCGCACGGGCGCCGATCGGGTTGTCCGGGCCGCCGGGCATGCCGAGCCCGCTCTGCAATTGCGTCATGTGCTCTTTCAGCTCCGGCTTTCGCTGCAGCATTTCTGTGGGCGGATACCAATCCGGCCATTCCTGTTTGCTATGAACCATGGCCAGGCCCGACCAGCCGAAGCCCTCGCTGCCGACACCGACTCCGTAGCGAACCGCCTGCCCGCCACCCTGCACCAGATAGAGAAAATGACTGCCCGGATCGACAACGATCGTGCCGGGCGGCGCAGGCGAGGGATAGGTGACCACGCGGCGCGCAAAGGCCGGATCGGCTTCGCGCGACACCGGCGTTGTCGTGGCGCATGCGGCCAGCGCAAAGAGCACAAATCCACAGACGCCGCCCGCGAAGGCAGCGCTGCGGTTCGGAACTTTTGTGTTCCTCGGCCTCATGCGCAGGGCCAGTCTTAGATTTCCAATTCTAGCGCAAAATCGCGAAAAAGCGCAGCCGCCATGCGCCGCATAGCTGCCTCTTGAAAATCGTATTAGATTTTCAGAAGGGTCGTCCTCGGCAGCGGGCAAAGGGGCATATCTTATGAGGCGACGGGACTTCATCGGGCTGTTCGGTGGCGCCGCAGCCGCCTGGCCGCTCACCGTATTGCCGCGCAACGCATTGGCGCAGCAGACGGCAAACGATCCCGATCCCCTTTTGCAGCAGGCCCAGACTCTTGGCGCTCCCATGGCCGCGGTTGCGCGCGCCATTCAAATCTCGCACCAGCCGATTTTTCCCAAAAAAGACGCGCTCGCGGTCTTCGACATTTCACAGTCGTCGGCGAAGAAAAGATTCTACCTTTTGGATGTCAAATCAGCTCAGGTCACCGCGCACTACGCGGCGCATGGCAGGTCCAATGGACCCAACGTAAAAGCAGTCAAATTCAAAGGCTTCCAGAAAGACCTGGACATGGTGCCGCTTGGCCCGCTGAAGACCGCGCATTCCGAAGTGATGGATCACTACAAGACGATTGTCGACCGCTACGACGGCACGGTCTATCGCAACATGATCGTTGCCGTACTCGAGGGTGTCACGCCCTACAACAGCTACATCAATCACACGCCGCCGTTCAAATGGATCATCCATCCGAACTGGTACACCACCGCCGGCTATCGCGCCAAAAATGGCGGCGTGCTGGGCAGAAGCAACGGTTGCATCACCGTCGATCCGGTCGAAAACAACGAACTCATCGCGCGGCTTCAGGATGGCGCCCTGATTTACGTGACGGTCGGGGATGATCCGATCGAGCAATATTTGTAGGTCGGGCCTTTCAAGGCTCCTGCGGAAAGGACGAGAATGGGCACAGATCCAGTTGCCGAGCTGCTCAGCGATCCCCGTTTCAAAGGTAAGCCGATCACGTGGGGAATAACGTCTGAGGGCTACGATGCCATCCGCCTCGCTTGGCTGACCCACGTTCACGCCGAAGAGGTTTTGTTCAAGCCGTTCATGGAGGATGAATTCAAGACGCAGATGCAGGTCATGCTCAGCGTCTTCACCGACGATTGCGTGATGGAACTGGCGTCCACAGGGCAGCGCTGGGAAGGCCATCAGCAGGCCGCCGACTTCTATCGCGTGTTCCTAAGCTCTTTGCAGGGGATGCAGTGGGTTCCGCAGGCGCTCGTCATCGGCCCCCAGGGCGTTCTCGACGTGGTGAATATGACCGGGACGCTCATCAAGGAATTCGCCGGTCTGAAAGACGTCGGCGCGCAAGTGCACCTGCAATGGGTGATCTTCTTCCCATGGGTGCCGGACGCAGGAAAGTTCAAGGGCGAAGTGATTTATTCGATCCGCCCATTGTAGAACAGGCGCGATAGAACGATGCGTTGACCGGAATCTCGGATTACCGGCGCGGGCTGGAATAATTTCGCCATTGGCTCAATTCACGTCGATTTTTGTAGGACGGCGGGAACCGAGACGCACCGCCAAGCATTGGCGTGAGGGTTGCTTTACGAAGACGCGAACGTCCCTCTGGAGTAAACAATGGGCCTTATCCTTCTGATTGTTATTCTCTTGCTCCTGTTCGGCGGCGGAGGCGGCTATTGGGGTTACCGACGCGGCTATTATGGCGGCGGCGGTCACAGTGTGATTTGGCTGCTCGTGGTGGTCGTCGTCCTGATCGCGTTGTTTGGGCATCACGGTGTACAGATTTAAGAATTTGGGAGATTGATGTGCCGATCCTTCTTGGCTTCATCCTCGGCGTGGCGATGACGATCACAGGCGCCTTCGCGTTTGATTCCGCGACCGGTCGCGCCGCCAATGGACTAACGCCCACGAGTCAAGTCACTGGCCAGGCGCCGATGGTGAATTGGGCTGTGGTCGGCAGCGAATGGCAGAGTTTTCGGGATAACGTTCGTACGACCGCCGACAACCTCGAACGCACCATAAAGCAGCACGCCGGTTGAAGCTGACCAAAGCCAGACGTCGCCTGTCACGGTTGTCTCAGTCGATCGCGATCTAAAAGCTTGGCGTGCCGGCACACGAGATCAGTCCGGCTCGACCGTCGAAGACGGTTCGACGAGATGGGTCCATTGCGCAGAAGCTTTGAATTTCGCGTTTTGCCGTCAGCGCCACTGCCCGGCTGGTTTCCCTGAATAAGCGCTCCGATGGAAGATCCGGGCAACGATTAATCGCGGCGGCGATAGCCTACGTCGTCGGATTCCGTCGTCCAGAGGCCGCATTCGCCGCAACCATAACAATGGTATCCAGAAATCCCGCCGCTGTGCGCGGCGCTTCGGGATAGTTGCATTGTCCGTCCGCAGTTGGGGCAGGGATGGGGCTGTTCCCACACGGGGGTGACGCGGATCTGAGGCGCTTCGCGAATGATAAGCATCTCGAATACTCCCAACGCTGTGTTTCAAACGATTGAACGAAATTCAAACAGTCGTTTGAGACGGGGATGTGGCAAAAACGGATATTTTACGGGGCGCGTGGACACGAAAAATTGCGCCAGGGTTGCGTGGTTTTAATGATTGCAGGCCCGTGAGTGGCGCGGCCGTTTGCACGGGAAGCGGTAACTTCATGTCCCGTCTGGGCAATCCGGTACGAGATGGATAGGATGACGGTCTTAGAGGGTGATCACCGGTACGATTTCATACGGGCGGTGAGGGAGGCGATCATGCGTGTTCACGCGCTAAGGCAAGCAAAACTTTTCTGCGTTTTGTCCTGCTTAATCGGCGGCATCGGTACGGCATCGGCTCAGACCATGAGCTATGCCGATGCGATCTCGCAGCTCGCCGCGGCCTGCGGTCGCGACGTTGCCAGATATTGCAAAGGCGTTCCGCTCGGCGGCGGGCTCAAGAACTGCCTGGACGGCCATGCCAGCGTCTTGTCGCCGGGCTGCGCCCAGACCCGAGCCACGGTCTATGACTCGATCGGCCGGCGCGCCGCGGCGCAAAGCCATATCGGCGATATTTGCGGTGCCGATATCGAGCGGCTGTGCGGCACCTCGCATGCCGACTCGCATCTCGTCGAATGCCTGCAGATGACGTCGCCGGTCGCGATCAGTCCGGCCTGCAATCAGGCCTTCACCGATACCGGCTGGCGCACGGAGAGGGCGCAACAATGAAACCGCATCATATTTCCGCCGTCGCGGCCTTCACTTTCGCGCTCGCTCTGACGGCAGCCTTTGCGCAGAACCGGTTGGGCTCGGGCCAGATTACCAACAGCCTTGCCGCCGTCAGCGGCGATGTGCGGCTCGATCTGACCGCGTCGCAGATGCGGCAGGCGGCCTTGGACAATATCCATAATTATCCGGGGCCGATTCCGCCGCGCCCGCTGTCGTTTCCGCAGCTGCAAAACCTGGCGCAGTTCACCGTCGAAGTGGATTTCGATTTCAACTCGGCGGTGATCAAGCCGTCGTCGTATCGCACCGTCGGCGCCATCGCCGATGCGCTGCATAACCCGATCCTGCTCGGCTACGGCTTCCTGGTCATCGGCCATACTGATTCCGTCGGCGGCCGCGAATACAATATCGGGCTGAGCCAGCGGCGCGCTGAAGCCATTACCTCGGCCTTGGTCGATCCGTTCGGCGTCAATCCCGCCATACTGCAGCCGGTCGGTCTCGGCGAAGAGCAATTGCGCGACCCGGCGCATCCGACGTCGGGCGTCAATCGCCGCGTGCAGCTGATCAATGTCGGCAAGAAATTCTGCTTCGGCCGCGCCGGCGAGCAGTTTCAGTGCCAGTAGCGTAATGGATCAGACTTCATCGTGAACCGCTCGTCCCCCCGAAGGCGGGGACCTAGTACACCAACTTGATTCCCGCTTTCGCGGGAATGAGCGGAAAACGAATTTCACGGCCGCAGATAGGCGTAACCCTGTGCCTGCAATTGCGCGAGCCGCACCACGCCGCCTTTATCGGCGACGGCAAAGCCCGGCAGCAGATCGGCCAGCGTGACGTTTTGCGCCTGCATGGCGAAAATGCAGGCATTGGGCGCCAGCCCGGACTTCACGAGGTCCGCAATGCGCTTTGCCACATCGGGTGAAGCGCCTTCGGCATGAAACGCTTTCAGCGCTGGGCCGTGCACCACGAGCGCGATGGTGACGTTTTCAGGTCCGCCCATGCCTTTGTAGTGATTAGCGATATTGCCGAAGACGAATTCGACTTTGTCGAGATCGGCGAGATGATAGACCACTTTGGCGGCTTGCGGCGCGTCGGACTTGGTGTTGGTTTCGGCGTCGGCGCGGGTCGCGAGCAATGAAGCTGGCGTCATGGCGAGGGCAAGCTTTAAGAGATTGCGGCGGCGCATGAGGACTCCTGTTTACTTATGCCGCATCGCGGCGAGTTCCTTGCGATCGGTGACGAGCGATTTGCATTCGTCGAGGCTCGTGCGGTCGAGCCTGAATATCTTGTCGTCGGCGCCGCCTTGCAAGGCCCGCGGCGCTGCGCCATCCGGATCGGTGCTCTTCCAGATGCGAACGCGATCGAGCTTGACGATGAGCGAACTGTCGCTGTTGGCGAGATTGACGGCAATGCCGCCGCCGTCGCAGTCGACGTCGCATTGAAAGTCGATGCCGGCTGCCGGCATCGGATCGGTATCCGGATTGCGCACCGTCGGCGCATGGCCGCATTCGCCGCTGGAATCGAAATCGCCGGGCTGGTCGCGGAAATTGACGCCGAGCCGGAACGAATAGTCGAGATATTGGTCGTCGGGCAATTTTTCGGACGTGATGAGAAGCCTCATCACGGTGACCTTCTGCTGTGGATGCTCCGCCATATGCGCCGCGTCATAGCGCCGCGTGAAACAGGCATAGGCTTTCGGCCGCCCGACATTGCCGGCGAAAAAACGCTTGGCGAAACCGGTATCGGCCTGCTCGTCGGCGCGCAGCGGCGCCGCAATCAGCACGACCGCTGCGACGAAGAGACCGAGCGGAATTGCCCGCAAAGACTGCATTTCGTTCCCCGTTTCAAACGCTTTGGCGGCTATACATTGTACTTAGTCGTCGGCAGTTTGTGGGCCGTTCAAGCCCGGGCCCGGAGCGCTATAATCCGCGCAAAATAGAATTGGGCCAATTATAGTTGGCACAAAACAGCGAGCGCCGGATGAAGGCGCCGAATGACATACGTTTAATGGGGAGGAGTGAAATGAAGTCTTGGTTTCGCTGCGCGGCAGCGATGGCCTGTTTTGTTGCGGCCGCTGTCGCCGTGATGGCCACTGCGGCGCGCGCCGACAATTACCCGTCGAAGCCCATCACCATCATCGTGCCGGCTTCGCCGGGCGGCGTCACCGACATGCTCGGGCGGCTGCTCGCGCAGCATTTCATCGCCGATTTCGGCGCGCAGGTCGTGGTCGAGAACAAGCCCGGCGCCAATAATCAGGTCGCGGCCGAATATGTCACGCACCAGGCGGGCGACGGCTACACACTGCTCATCGGCCCGGAAACGACCTTCATCGTCAATCCGACGCTCTATGATCATCTACCCTATGACCCCGTGAAAGGCTTCACGCCGATCTCCGGCCTGGTGCAGATCGATCACGCGCTCATCCTCAATCCGGCGGTGCCCGCCAACAACGTCAAGGACCTGATCGCGCTCGACAAGGCAAAGCCCGGCCAGCTCAATTACGGCACCTATGGCGTCGGTTCGAGCGGCCATCTCAACATGGAAATGTTCAAGGCCATGACCGGCGCCAGTTTCGTCGCCGTGCACTACAAAGGCGCGACGCCGGCGATGCAGGACGTCATGGGCGGACAGATCCAATTGATGTTCGTCTCGACCGGGAGCGGCATGCCGCAGGTCAAGTCCGGCACGGTGAAGATGATCGCGGTCGGCGCGCCCAAGCGCATGGCGCTGTTGCCCGACGTGCCGACGGTTGCCGAGACCGTGCCCGGCTTTGTGGCGGTGTCGTGGTTCGCCTTGTTCGGCCCGGCCGGCATGCCGGCCGACGTGACCGGCAAGCTCAACGCCGAAGTGCGCAAGATTTTCGCCGACCTCAATGTGCAGAAGACATTCCTCGATGCGCAATATTTCGAATCTATTGCCGGCTCGCCCGAGGATTTGACCAAGCGCATCGCCACTGAGGAGCCGCGCTGGCGCAAGCTGATCGCGGACGCCCATATCAAGCTCGAATGAACGGATGCGCGCGACCGTTCATTACGTGACCTTAGCGCCACCGCGCGGCGATTTGCCGTAAATCTTGGCCGCCCGCTTCGCGCAGGTCGCACAGCGGCAGCCAAACGGCGCGATGAAAAGGTCGAAATATTCCTTGCCGTAATCGAGCGTGATTTCCTCGCCGGGTGCAATGTCGCGCAGCGCCACGAACATCATCCGGCCCTTGCGCAGCACGGCTTCGCAATTCGGCCGGCAGGCGTGGTTGATGTAGCGCCCGAGATTGCGCCGCGACGAGCCGTCGATGGTCCACTGCCGGTTGATCTCGAACATAAATTTCGCCTTGCCGTCGCGCTCGCGGCGCTGCGCCTCGGCGGTCGGGATCCGCCGGCCCTGATAGGTGACGATATAGGCCTTGGCGGCGATCGGCTTTGCGGCGAACAGGCCAAGCCCGGTTGCGGCGCGGCCGATGCGGACGATGCTGGACGACATGTCGAGCCATTAGCAGATTCGGTGCATGCAAGCGCGCGCCGGCTATTTGAGCCGGTCGCTGATCTTGTCGAGCCCGGCTTTGGCGCAAGCTTCGTCGAGATCGCCGCCCGGCGCGCCGCCGACGCCGATCGCCGCGATTGCTTCCCCGCCGGCCTTGATCACCACCGCGCCGGGCGTCAGCAAAATGTGTGGCAGCTTGGCGAGCCCGCCGGGCGAAGGCGTCGCACTGAGCCGCTGGCTGACGGCGCTATTGGCTTCCTCGCCGCGCGGCGCGCCGAGCATCAGCACCGTAAAGGCCTTGTCGTGCGAGGCTTCGAGCGCGGTCATGGTCGCGCCGTCGCCGCGCAACATCGCCTGCGTCACGCCGTCGGTATCGACCACGGTCGCGGTGACTTTGTAGCCCTGCTTGGCGCAAGCCGCGACCGCCTCGGTCACAGCTTCCGCGGCAAGCCCCGCGCCGAGCCGGTGCGTGGTCAGCACATTGTCTGCGCGCGCCGGTGCGGCACATGCAACGACGACGGCGAAAGCACAAAACGGCGCATGGAACAGCGATACGGGCTTCATTTCTCTGCCTCCTATTGGCTGCGACGCGGCTTGCGCCATGAACACCGCCACCTTGGTGCAAATTCCCATGCGCCTGGCGCCTTGTCGAACACGAACCCATTCCGGAATTGCAACGGCTGTCGCGTTGCTCAATCCGCCCGCCGGGCTATAAGTCGTCCTCCCGCCGCCTGTCTCGCCGACGCCATCCAAGAACGCTCAAGGAAACGCCGAAAGGAATTGATATGCGCACCATCACGCTCGAAGAGCATTTCACGACGCCGGCCTTTCGCGCCGGCGCCGGACGCCATCGCGAAGAGCACGCGAAAAAAGTCGGCGGCCGCCTCGCCAAGGTCTTCGAGCAGCTGGCCGATGTCGGCGACAAGCGGATTGCGGAGATGGACGCGGCGGGCATCGATATGCAGGTGCTGTCGCTCACTTCGCCCGGCTGCGAGCAGTTGGACGCCGCGGACGCCGTCGCGTTGGCGCGGGAAGCCAACGATTTCCTCGCCGCGGCGGTGAAGAAGCATCCGAAGCGCTTTGCCGGGCTTGCGGTGATGCCGACCGCTGCGCCGGACAAGGCCGCGGCCGAGCTCGAGCATATGGTGCGCGACCACGGCTTCGTCGGCGCCGTCATCCACGGCCACAATCGCGGCCGCTATTTCGACGACAAATTCTTCTGGCCGATCCTGGAGCGCGCGGAAGCGCTCGGCGCGCCGATCTATGTGCACCCGACTTTGCCGCCGCAGGCTGTGATCGACGCCTCATTCGGCGGCCTACCGCAGCCGATCATCGAGGTTCTCTCTGGATCGGGCTGGGGCTGGCACATCGAGACCGGCCTGCACATTCTGCGTCTCGTGGTCGGCGGCGTGTTCGATCAGTTTCCGAAGCTGCAATTCGTCATCGGCCATCTCGGCGAAGCGCTGCCGTTCATGGTACAACGCTTCGACGAGCGCTTCTCGCAGTCGGTGACGAAGCTGAAGCATCCGGTCAGCCACTATCTACGCCACAACGTCCACTACACGATTGCGGGTTTCAATTTTCCGGCGACCTTCCTCGATCTGCTGCTCGAGATCGGCGTCGACCGCATCATGTTCTCGGCCGATTATCCCTACAACACGATGGAGGCGGCGCGCGCCTTCCTCGATCAGATCCCGGTCAGCGCCGGTGACCGCGAACGCATCGCACACGGCAATGCGGCGAAGCTGTTCAAGCTCTAGCGAGGCCTCGTCATGGCCGGACTTGTTCCGGCCATCCACGTCTTGCTCTCTCGTTGCTTAAAGACGTGGATGCCCGCGACAAGCGCGGGCATGACGGTGTGTCATTAAAATTGTAACGAGTTTTAGAACGGGCAATTAGGACGCGTGGCGCTATCGACGGGGCATGAGTTCGATCCTCTCGATCGCGGTGTCGGGAATAACGGCAGCGTCCGAACGCCTGCAGGATTCGGCGAGCAATGTCGCCAATGTCGAATCCGACGGTCCGACATCGTCCGCGAGCGCGGCGGTGCAGGCGCAATATCCGGCAGCCTATACACCCAAAGAGTTTCATCAGGTCGCGACCGCGGGCGGCGGCACCAGGGCCGTCACCACCAACGTGCAGCCGGCGACCGTTCTCGCCTACGATCCGACCGCGCCCTATGCCGACCAGAACGGCGACGTGGCACGGCCAAACGTCGACTTCACCAGCGAGGCCTATCAGCAGCTCACCGCGCGCTACAATTTCGTCGCCAATGCCTATGTGATGCGCATCTATTCGCGGATGATGAAGTCGCTGCTGGATATTCAGACCTAGCGGCGGCGCTCTCGGGTCGATCTACCAAACTGTTCTTCGCGTCATTGCCGGACTTGATCCGGCAACCCATAATTTCCAATACAGCTAGACCTGTAGTGAGGCGGAGCCATGCCGCAATTCGGCCTGGATGCGCGGTTCAAGCTCGCCTATGACGGGCGGGAAAAGTGTATAGAAGTTCTTGACCCTCACGAAACCGAACCAGGCCCTCATGAACGCCCCCCTCACGTCGCATCCCCTCCCGCCCTATAAGCACACCCCGCTATTTCCGCTCGGCAAGGACAAGACCACGTACCGGAAAATTGCCGATGGCGTGAAGGTCGAGCGCGTGATGGGCGAGGAGGTGCTGGTGGTGCCGCACGAGGCGATCCGGGCGCTCGCCGAAGCCGCCTTCACCGACATCAATCATCTGCTGCGGCCGGCGCATCTCGCTTCGCTCAAAGCCATCGTCGAGGACCCGGAAGCCTCGTCGAACGACAAATTCGTCGCCTATGATTTTCTCAAGAACGCCAATATCGCCGCGGGCGGCGTGCTGCCGATGTGCCAGGACACCGGCACCGCTTTGATCATGGGCAAGAAGGGCCGGCTGGTCTGGAGCGAAGGCGACGATGAGGCCGCGCTGGCCGAAGGCGCGCGCGACGCCTATCTCAAGCGAAATCTGCGCTATTCGCAGCTCGCGCCGCTGTCGATGTTCGAAGAGAAGAACACGCGCAACAACATGCCGGCGCAGGTCGAGATTTTCGCCGAGCCGAAGGGTGAAACGGATTCCGCCTATAAATTCCTGTTCATCGCCAAAGGCGGCGGCTCGGCCAACAAGGCGTTTCTGTTCCAGGCGACGCCGTCGATCCTCACCCGCGAGCGCATGCTGTCCTTCCTGAAAGAGAAGGTGCTGACGCTCGGCACCGCGGCGTGCCCGCCGTACCATCTCGCCATCGTCATTGGCGGCACGTCCGCCGAACTGACCATGAAAACGGTAAAACTCGCCTCCTGCAAATATTATGACTCTCTGCCCGACCATGGCTCCGAGGACGGCCACGCCTTTCGCGACAAGGAGATGGAACAGGAAATCCAGAAGATGACGCAGGCGCTCGGCGTCGGTGCGCAGTTCGGCGGCAAATACTTCTGCCACGACGTGCGCGTCATCCGCCTGCCGCGCCACGGCGCCTCGCTGCCGATCGGGCTCGGCGTGTCGTGCTCGGCCGACCGCCAGGCGCTGGGCAAGATCACCAAGGACGGCGTGTTTTTGGAAGAGCTCGAGCACAATCCGGCGAAATATCTGCCCGAGGTCGACACCTCAAAACTCGGCGGCGAGGTGGTGCAGATCGACCTCAACAAGCCGATGAAAGAAATTCTCGCCCAGCTATCGAGGCATCCGATCAAGACGCGGCTGTCGCTGTCCGGCCCGATGATCGTGGCGCGCG
>DATHPQ010000168.1:0-17834 GCA_035483735.1 Xanthobacteraceae bacterium
GAGGCGGATCAGGCATGCACATATTCATGTTCATGCAGGGGAACGCCGGCTTTTGGCGCAAAGCGGACATCGCAATGAGACGGCTGCGGCAGCTAATGATCCGGAGCGGACATAACCGCATCTAGACTCGCGTGCTGACGCGAGGCGATTTCAATGACGAAATGGCCGGTGGAGCACGATCTGTCTGGGACGCTCGTCGTGCTGCTGCTCGGGGACCACGGTGACGCGCAAACGCTCCGCCCAGGCCTGACGGATCAGCTCTTCCATGTGGCTTTCGCGGCTGAAAAACGTGAACAACTCGCCGAACTCCGCTTCGAGCGTGAAACCCTCGAAGTCGCCAAAGTGATCGAAGAGCAATCCGGCGATCTTGCCGGTACGGCCCTTGGGGTGCTGTTTCCCAACTCCGGAAGGTGGAGTCGGCTTCCCAGGCCCCGGAAGCGGACCGCCCGGCCAAGTGCCTGTCGCCGACGGCGGGATTGCACTCGGATCGCCGCCCAGGTTCGTGATTTGATCGGCGACCGCTCCGACATAACGCAACAGAATTGGATACCAGCGATCGGTGGTCGGAATGGTCGAGAGGATCCAGCGCAACAGCGAGAGGTTTTGTTCGATTTTCGGCAGGCTCTGCGCCCTGGTCTCAATCTTGATCGCGAGCTGGAACGATCCGAGGATCTTTCGCCACGTCAGCAAGCCGCCTTTGGCGCGCCGGCTCGCACCCTGGGTGTTGGTGATCTGGGTGACGGTGACGGTGAATTTGTCGCCTTTGCTGACGGTGTTCGGCAACTCGACGGTGAGAAGCCCCGCATAGTTGCCGGCCCCGGCTGGAATGGGCATGAAGGCTATGCCCTTGCAGTCGCATCCCAAGGTATTGGCGTCGACGCGGGTGAACGGCTGCGTGCCATACATGGAGCCGGCGGTTGAGATGATCGCGTCGGTGCTGAGCACCGGCGAATAGATGGAGGCCACCGCGCCTGCAGGCAGCGCCGTCCAGTCGAACATGAGCTCGTCAGGCTTCAGTCCCGCCGGCAACGACGCCGAAGTCGCCTTGACGTCGAAAGTGCTGAGCGCCTGTCGGGATGAAGTCATTGCTCGGTAAATCCCAAATTGCGCTGCGCCAGCCACGCCGAGGAAGTCGGCGTGTCGCCGGCCGGAATATTGATCTGGTCGAATGATATTTCAGCGACCAGGCACTGATGGGTGTCACGCGTGAACGCCGCCAGTATCGATTCTGCGCCGGGCGTGCTTGGCCCGACCGAATCCCAATCATTGGCATTGGAGGGAACAGAGACCGGAAGCAGGTTTTGGTTTTGGTTGATGTCGAGCCAGCATCCGAAGAACGTCTGAGTCGGCGGGCTGCCCGGGCTGCCGGGAATGGTCGGCGCGACGTTGGGTGTGTCTTGCTGGTCCAACATCGTCAGGTTTCCCGGATTCTTGGGGTCGAATTGTATTCTCACCGTGGCGAAGAACGGGATCGTGACGTATTCGAGGGCCGTCTGCCCGGGCGACACAGTCACGTTGCCAATTCCAAGCAGCGGGATCCTCGTGTCGCTAGAGCCGGGGGGCGCGAGCGACGGCGGGTTGGCCCGGAAGGGGGACAGATCGGTCAGCGACCCCGTCGGAACATAAACACTGTCGGTAGCGGACATGCGGAAGCTGCGGAAAAACACGCGCACATTGTTGGCGGGCGCATCGCTCTGCATGTGCGCGCGCGCGAGCGCGAAATTGAAAATCGGGATTTGGCCCGACGGAGTCTGGAACAGCGACAGCGGGTTCGTGTCCTCGTCCTGGTTCAGATCGTCGAATGTCGTCACATATTGGCCGCTGTTGGCCGGAAACTCTGTCGTCGGCAGCGGCGTGTTCGTGGGGGGCTGATTGGCGTTCAAGGCGTTGATAACGCCCGTGATGAAATTCAGCGCGTCCGTGCCGGTCGCCGCCGTCGGGTTCGACGGATCGCCTAGCGTCACGCCGAACAACGAATCGCCGGCGGGTATCGAGAACACCCTGAACTCCCCGCTCAGCCAGGACGTGTCGTTATAGAAGTTGTGATAGAATTGTGGGTCTTGGGCGGTGACCAGCTCGAGCTCAGCGGAAGACGTCACATCGATGTCAACCTGGAATGACGCGTTGACCGTCAGGGTTTCCACCGTGTCGGCGCCAAAGGAGAACGTCCCAGTGATGTCCTCGAAGGTGAGCGAATAGGTGAAGGTAAAGCGCTCCGGGACTCCGGCGAAAGTCGCATTGGCAGGACTATTCGGATCAAAGTCGATTTGGGTGCACTGCCATGAGATGTTTTGAGCTGTAGCGCCGCTTTCGTCAGTGATGCTGATCTGGGGAAACCGCGTGACGCATGAGGCGCTTGGCGGAGACGCCGAAGGAACATTGCCCAAAGCTCCGACGGCATAGGGCGTCGTCAGCTCCAGTGGTTCAAAGCCGTCAACTGTGACGATAAAGGCGCTTAGGAACGTCGCGGTGTTGCCCGTGTTGTAGATGTCGGCCTGATCCTGCACCTGGCTCAGGCTGTAGGACGGCGTCGTCATGATCACTTGGCAGCCCTGCGCCACCGGCGGCCACTGTTGCGGCATCGGCGGAACATAACTGGACGCCGTCAGCGAGCTCTGCCAATTGCCCGAGCTGCCATCGTCCACAGTATTCGGCGCGGCATTGTACCGATCGATCCCCGCATTGGTCGCGATGGTGAGAGCGTCCGGTCTTGGCGGTACGCTGCTGGCCGGAACTGCCGTGCCGCTAAAGTCGATTGAAGATAGAGAATTGAACTTATTGCGTCGCCAATTGGTCAGATTGGGGCAATGAACGCCGGTTACGTCTTCCAAAAACTGAATGATCGAGGTGTGGTCGTACTGATCGCTGCAGACTCCTCGGTTCAGAGTCCAAGGCGAGATCACCAACGTCGGCACTCGAAAACCTGCGCCGATGGGCTGTTGAGTCACCGTCGTATTAGGAGGGGAAAAGCCTCCAAAAGTCGTGAAGGTCCCGGTGATGAACTCGTCAGGATCGGTCGAGTAAGAGGGTCGGGGCGGCGGAACGTGGTCATAATGGCCATCGCTCTCATCATAGGTGACGACAAGTGCCGTCGTTTCCCAATTTGGGCCAGCCAGGAGGGCCTCGAGAACCCGGGAGATCAGAATGGCGCCATTCCACGGCGAGTTAGTCGGATGTTCCCAGAAACCACCATTCGGGATGATCCAACAGACCGCCGGCAGCCCGCCCGCAGTTGCGGCGTCGTTAGCGAAGGTGTCGAACGAGGCGTAATACGGAGCCTGAGGGTATTGCGCCGATGGCGTTGTGGCGCTCACGTAGCCAGGCCAGTTGGCCCAGTAAAAAAGCGGGTTGAGTATCGAAGGCGTAATCGGCCCGAGGTTAGCGGCGTCGGGAGGCGTGTCGCTCAACGGCTGGTCATACACCCTCCACGAAAACTTCGACGGGACATTATTCGGATCTTGAGCGTAGGCTTGAACGGCGGCTTGGGTCAGCAGGTCGGCGTAGCTCGGCCAAGACGGGGAGAGATTGAGATTCCACGATGACGGCGGAGACGTTTCTGAGACACTTGCCGGGTAGCCGCCGTACAATTCTGGCGTCGGGTTATCGGTCGGGGTCAGATCTGAAAACGGATTTGGGACAAAGTTGATGTTCTGGCCGATCGTGCCACTGATCATGTAGAGGCGGTTGGCCTCCGTCGCGCCCATATGCGAACAGAAATAGTTGTCGCAAAGCGCAAAATTCTGAGCCAGCCACCAGTGATAGGGTATGTCGTCCGCGGCGTAATAGCCCATGCAGGAGACCGGATTGCCCGCCGGCACGCCTTGGGCTTCCCTGCCGTCACTCCAGGGGATGTTCAAATCCGGGTAGCCCGACGCCCAGCCATTCATGTGCGGATCGTTGGCGTTTCCGTCGCCGAAGAAAAATGTCTGTTCCGGCCCCGTGCCGTGGTTACATCCCGGTGTGTGGCCCTGCTGCGACGAGAATGTGCTCAGCCGGTAAGGAAGAACCGCAGGGCCGATCCAGCCATTGCCGGGGAGCGATACCCAAGCATTCTCAAAGACCGATTGGGGCGTGTTGTAGAACCCGTTCGCGCCGGGGAATGTCCCGAAATATCCGTCGAACGAACGGTTCTCCAACATTAAAATTACAACGTGCTCCACACCCATTGCTCACTGTCCTCCAGCGAAGCTTGAGAATGCTAGCCGTCGATCGAGATAGATTTTCGTGAACGATTTGCCGCGCCTCTTCGCCGAAGCCTAACAGCTGCGCCGATATTCGCCGGGTGGTGCTATAGGCTGCGGGAAATTGCTGACCAAACAAAGCTCAAATTTGTGGCCAGAAAAAGGTACCGGGCGACGAGTCGTGGGAGCTGCGCGTGGCAGTTACAGTCGTAACGATGCGTTGGAGCATGATCCCGAAAAGTGGAAACCGATTTTCGGAAAAGATCATGCTCAACCAAAGAAATCTAGACCTTGATCCGTTTCAATCGAATTGGATCAAGGTCTAGCGCCAGCCCTTCATCGGCAGTTCGAGCTTGTCGGTCGCCAAATTCTCCGGCCAGACCGAGACGTATTGCTTGCCCTTGAGCTGGATCAGGAAGGTCGAGGCGAGCGAGTTCTGGCCGGTCTCGTCGAATTTGACGCCGTGATAGCCGATCATCAGTTGGTCGGCCTTGAGATCGGTTTCGGTGAGCGCCTCGCGGATCTTTTCCGCATCCGTCGAGCCGGCGCGATTGATGGCATCGGCCAAGACGAACAGGCCCTGCATCCAGCGGGCGCTGGTGTCATCAAGATCGCGGCCGTATTTGTCGTGGAACAGCTTGTTGACGATGTAGCTGTTGCTGCCGGGCTTGCCGATATCGAACGCAGAGCGGTCAAGCGCGCCCTGCGCCAGATCGCCGACATTGGGAATGAAGCTCGGATCGGAGAAACCGGCATCGTCGCCGATGACGATCGGCGGCTGGTAGTCGAGGTTTTTCATGGTCTTGAAATAGAGAATGCTGTCGGCGGTATAGCTGATGAAGATCACCACATCGGGATTGGCGGATTTCAGCTGCAGCACCTGCGCGGTGACATCGGAACTGTTGGCGTTATAGGTGATATGCGCCGCGACATTGATGTTGGCGGCCTTCGCCGCGTCGAGAATGCTCTGCGATACCGAGGTGCCGTAATCGGTGTTCTCGTTGACGATCGCGATACTGTCGACCTTGGTGCCGGATTTCTTCACCGCATTGATGAACTCGGCATAGGCCTTGCCGAAATCGGGCGCGATCGGCGTGGTGCGGAAGGTGAATTTGAAACCGCGCGTCGTGATATTGGCGGCGACGGAATCGGCGACCAGGAACGGCACCGCCTGGCGCTCGGCGACCGCGGTGGCAACGAGCGTCACCGACGAATGATACGAGCCGATGATCGCCGCGACATGGTCCTGCGTAATCAGCCGGATGGTCTGCTGCTGGCCGACTTGCGGATTGCCCTGATGGTCGGCCTCGTCGAGCTCGATCTTGGCGCCGCCAAGATTGGGCAGGCCGGACGTCGCCGCAAGCGGCATCGCCTTGAGCTCGGGATGCGGGGTGTTGACGATCTCGGCGCCGAGCTCGATGGCGTCTTTCGCCGATTGGCCGGCGCTCGCCGAATTTCCTGTCAAGGGCAGAATGGCGCCGATCTTCACCGGATCAGCTGCAATGGCCGAAACCGGCGCGGCCAAGAGCGCCGCCGCAACGATGCACCAAACCTTCACGCAGCCAGCCTTGTCCATTGACGCCTCCCAGATCTGTTTCGCCAATTCACCGGCATTGCGGCGCGCAAGTCAACGGCAAGTCAACGGCACTCGTGGGCGAATTCGCTGGAGGGCGGGCTGGCCGGGGAGGCGCCGGTCAGGCCGTGCTTGAGTTCGCTGTCGCTCTGCGCTCCAATGCGCCCTCGCATGTAACGACGACCGGCCGGAGGAGAGCGGTCATCTCACATCGTGAGAGAAACAAGAAAACGCATACGCAGGAAACCACAGGTCAGTCATGGACGCCCCTTTGCACACGTCTTCGCCGTCGCTGAATTCTCGCCGGCGGATGCACAATAACAACAAGCTGCAGCTCGGCCTGTTCGGCGCCAATTGCTCGTCGGGCCGCGCCGTGACTCTCGTGCCGGAGCGCTGGTCGGGGAACTGGCCGGACAACAAGAAGCTGGCGCAGCTCGCCGACGAGGTCGGTATCGATTTCATGCTGCCGATCGGGCGCTGGAAGGGCTATGGCGGCGACACCGACTATCAGGGCGAGACGCTCGAAACCATCACCTGGGCGACCGCGCTCCTTGCCGCCACCAAGCGCATCACCGTGTTCGGCACCGTGCACGCACCGATCTTCAATCCGGTGGTGGCGGCCAAGCAGATGGTCACCGCCGACCATGTCGGCGAAGGCCGCTTCGGCCTCAACATCGTGGTCGGCTGGAACGAGGGCGAGTTCGACATGTTCGGCGTGCAGCAGCGCGCGCACGACGCGCGCTACGACTACGCGCAGGAATGGATCGACGTCATCAAGCTCATCTGGTCGGACCGCGAGAATTTCGACTTCAAGGGCAGCTATCTCGACATGAAAGGCATTCGCGGCAAGCCCAAGCCTTACGGCGGCACGCGGCCGGTGATCATGAATGCTGGCGCGTCCGCGGTCGGACAGGCTTTCGCGGTAAAGAATTGCGACGCCTTTTTCTTCCAGGCGTCGCGCACGTCGCTTGACGAGACCGCCCAAAGTGCGAAGACGGCACGGGATGCCGCCCGCGCCCAGGGCCGCGAGATCGGCTGCTATACCGTCGGCGTCATCACCTGCCGGCCGACCAAGAAGGAAGCTGAGGAGTATTTCCATCACTGTATCGTCGAACGCGCCGACTGGTCGGCTGTCGACGACATTCTGGCGCTGCGCAAGATCTCGCCGGAGACGGTCGGCATGGAAAAGTTTCTGATGCACCGCAGCCAATATGCGCAAGGCAATGGCGGCCTGCCGATCGTCGGCGATCCCGATCACGTGGCCAAACAGCTCGCGGATTTGGCCGGCGCGGGCCTCACCGGCATCGCCGTGTCGCTGGTGAATTATTGTGACGAGCTGCCGTATTTCGCCGACGAGGTGATCGGGCGGCTCGAGCGCATGGGGCTAAGGGAGAAGGTGCGCGCCGCGTAACAATCAGCGCTTGCTCACGATCGGCGTGCCGCGTTTTCTGTTGTAGCGGTGGACGTCGACGCCGCCCCAGACCCCGTTGACATGATAGGGATCGCTCTTGGTGAAGGCATCGACCGCGGCGCGGTCCTTGGCGTCGATCACGAAAATGCTGCCGATCGGCGTCTCGCCGTCGTCGGAGACTAAAGTGCCGGCCGTCACGACATCGACCGCATGTTCATGGGCATTGTCGAGATGAATGCGGTGGTCGCGGTAATGCTTAGCCCGCACCGGCAATATGTCCTTCTTGTCGAGCGCATAGACGACATAAAGCATGGGGCCACTATAGTCCTTCCCGGCAAAGCCGGGGAGGGGTCAAACGAGCGCTAGGGGCTCGGCGCAACGACGCGAAAGCCGCTGTCGCCCTCGAGCATAATGCGTCCGTCCGCCACCGCCCGCGCCCAGCGCGCCGTGGCGCCCAAGCCGCCGAATGAGAAAAAATGCGTACTCACGTGTGTGGGCGCCGCTTCCGCCAGCGCGCGGATCAGATCGTCCGGCACGGTGAGCGCGAAGAGCTGCCGAACCAGCCCGGCGCGCTGCGCCAGCTTTTGCGCCGAGGCGCGCACGCCGCAGCGGCTGGCATAGCGCAACAGCGACGAGAGCGACGTCGGTCCGGCGAGCCCGATGCGCACCGGCTGTTCGAAACCGAAGGCGCGCAGCCGCGCCACATAATCGAGCATGGTGCGGGCGTCGAAGCAGAATTGCGTGACGATCTCGACGGCAAGCCCCGTCGCTTCCGCCGCTGCGATCTTCTCGGCAAGCGCGCGCCGCAGCTCGTCCGGCCCGATCTTGGGATGACCGTCGGGATAGCCGGCAACGCCGATGCTGCGGATGCCGCGGCGGCGAAACACCCCGGAATCGATCGCGTCATGCGCGCGCCTGAACGGCCCGCATTCGCTGCGGTCGCCGGCAATGACCAGCACGCGGTGCACGTCGGCTTCACCCGTGAGCCGCGCCAGGAAATCATCCAAGGCCGCAGCGCTTGCGAAGTTGCGCACCGCGACGTGAGGCACCGGCTCGAAGCCCGCCGCGCGCAGCCGCAGCGCGGCGCCGACGGATTCGTCGGCCGGCCGGCCGGGCACCGCGCTGACATAGACCTGCGTGCCGCGCGGCAGGACCGACAGCGCTGCAATGTCGGCATCGCTCGGCCGCGTCGCCTCGACGGAGAAGTCCGCCATGAACGACGCGATCCGAGCTACCCCCGCAGGCAGCGGCGTTTCCGGCATGTTGCCCGGAATGGGCGCGAGCGCGGCCATTTCAGTCGCGCCGGCGCGAGATCACGTAGGACTCGTCGTAGAACCATAACCCGCCGCGCTCCTGCAGCACCGCGCGCGTGGCGTCGATATAGCGGCTGTCGGCGGCGGCTTCGGCGACGCGATGGTCCTCGACCTGCGCCACGTAGATCGCCGCGTTCCACGCCGCGAACAATGTCGAGGTGCCGATCGATTCCGAAATCTCCGACGGCAGCGTATGCATCTCGTAGCGGAACAGCGAGCGGTTATCGGCATAGGCGTTGAAATTCAGATCGCGGCCTTCGGCGCCGAGCTCATGCTTCACCGCCTTCAAGATCTGATGGCGGTCGTGGATGAACGGATTGTCCTCCGGCCACACCTTCTGGATGATCTCCATGCCGGGATCTTGCCCGTGCGAATGGATCGCGATCAGCCGTCCGCCGGGTCCGAGCGCGCGCGCCAAGGGCCCGATCACGCGCTTGGCCTTGAAGTCGAGCGAGGCGCGGGCGCGATAGGGCTGCGAGGCGATGACGAGGTCGTAATCGGCGGACGTGGCGCCGGGCTTGGGAATGATCTGGTCGAGCAGGAAGCGGTGATCCTCGCGATAGACCACGAGCACGACCGGCCGCTCGTAAACCGGATTGCCGGTGCGCGCGGACACACCGGCCTTCCAGTTCTCGGCGAGGAACGGCTCGAGATCCATGATCTGCTCTTCGAAGCGGTGCGCCGAATTGCCGGTCAGCGCCAGTTCCTTCCACACCAGCGAAGAGGCGGCATTGAGCGACTTCACCGCGAGCCACGGCGCATCGGCATAAGCGAGATTGGTGAGGACCAGCACCGAGGCCGGATGCTCGAAGAAGCGGTCCGACATTTTCTGCAACGTCAGCCGCACGTCTTCGAGCGAGATTTCCTTGCCGACGATATAGAACGGCATATTGGCGAAGCGGTCGTGCATCGCGCGCATCACGCGCGTAAGCACGGAACCGTCGCCGACGCCGGCATCGAACACCCGCACCGCGGGGGGTTTGGGATGAATATGCACCAGCTCCTCGGAGACGCGGTGCGCGACTTCCCATTTCTCGCTGCAGGTATTGACGAACAGCAGATACTTTTGCCGGTTGTCGAAGAAGCGGAAATTCTTCTGCGGATCGCCGGGTTTGCCGGGCGCCGCCGGTCCGCCGGTTGCCGGCACCGGTGCGGACACTTGGGCCGCGGCGCCGGGCACCGCCGCATGCAGATAAATGGCGGGCGCTGCCGGCTGCCCCGCGGGCTGCGGCACCGGCATCGTGAGGCGCGGCGAGCGCGCTATGATGGTCGGCCGTTCGCCCTGCGCCGGATGCGCCTGCATGAAGCCCTGGATGCGATCGAGCGTGTCGGTGGTGATGCGGCCGCCATTGCGCAGCCGCGACGCGAGCTTGCCGTCATTCACTGCGCGGCGGCCGAAAGTGGATTCGGCGAGCCCGGTCTGCCGGCAATAATCGGAGATTTCCTGGAGGAGTTGTTGCGCATTCATGGTGTGACGCCGCTGCCTCGGTTGGTTTCCTCAACCGGCGCGCGGGCGACGCTTTTATTGCCTGCGGACGCGTCTGCGCAGCCGATTTAGCCCTTAGCGAACCAAGGGCGAGGGGCAGAATCAACCACAAATTCGCCCACTCTTATAGTGGGCAAGATATTGGGCGAATTCCCACTTTCAAGTGGGCGAAGGGTCACTTTTCCCCGGTTCCGGCTTTAATCCAGCGCCGCGAGCACTGCCTTGGCGACAGCCGCAGTCCCATCCGGACCGCCAAATTCCCGTGGCCGGATACCGGCTTGGAAGGCTTTATCGACGGCGGCCTCGACCTGTTGGGCAGCCGCCCCAGCCGGGGCGTAGTCGTGCTTGTTGGCGAGCCAGTCGAGCATCATCGCCGCCGACAGGATCATCGCCGACGGATTGGCGATGCCCTGGCCCATGATGTCGGGCGCGGTGCCGTGGCAGGGCTGAAACACCGCGTGCGTGTCGCCGATATCGGCCGAGGGCGCCATGCCCATGCCGCCGACAAGGCCGGCGGTGAGATCGGAGAGAATGTCGCCGAACATGTTCTCCATCACCATCACGTCGAAATCCCACGGCCGCCGCACCAGCATGGCTGAGCAGGCATCGACATAGAGCCGTTCAGTCGCCACGTCCGGATGCCGCTTGGCAGCGTCGTCATAGAGGCCGCGGAAGAAGGCAAAGGCCTTGAACACATTGGCCTTGTCGACGCAGGTGAGTTTTCCGGGACGCCCGCGCTTTTTGCGCCGCTCCGCGAGCCGAAACGAGAACTCGAACAGCCGCTCCGACGTCTTGCGCGTGATTACCAGCGTCTCGCGCGCCTCGTCATGCGTGACGACGCCTTTGCCCATGGAGGCGAACAGGCCTTCGGTCGACTCGCGGATCAGCACGAGATCGATGCCGCGGGTGTCGGCGCCGACGATCGGGCTCGGCACGCCGGGCACGAGGCGGGCCGGGCGCACGCCGGCATAAAGATCGAAGATGAAGCGCAGCTCGACCTGCGGCATGATCTCGGTGCCGTCGGGATAACGCACTTCCGGGAGCCCGCAGGCGCCGAGCAGGATCGCGTCGGCATCGCGGCAAAGTTTGACGGTGGTCTCCGGCATCGATTTGCCGGTGTCGCGATAGTGTCCCGCGCCGGCTTCCGCTTCGGTGAACTTGAATTTCAGCCCCGGCGTCGTCGCCTCGACCTTGCGCAGCACTTCCAGCGCCGGCGCCATCACCTCCGGTCCAATGCCGTCGCCGGGAAGGACAGCAATATGAAAAGTGTCGTTGGCGAGCATTTTTCCTTCCCCTTACGCGTGTTTGTCCGCGCAATTACTTGAGCCGTCATGACACGAAGCGACCATTTGTCCAACTGTTGTTTAAAATTCTGCTTTTGAGCCCAAGCGGACATTTGCCTGAATTTGTTTGACTGCCTTCGCCGGCCTGTTTCTTGTCCGAGGTTCTGCCGCAATTGGGTATTACCGGTTGCACACCACGTGTTCCGAGGGCGACGGATATGCGGCGGTTTCCATCTATTTTTTTCTCGGCCGTGCGCCGTGATCGCTGGCTCTTGCAGCGAATCCGCAAGCAACAAATCCGTAAAGCAACACGCCCGCAGGCAACACACCCGCGATCGGGCAAAAACCGTCGCGGGTCAGGATCTCCGTTGCCCCGATTGTCCCGACGTGAATCTTGCATGGGAGCCGATCATGCGCGCGAAGCACATATTATGGCGTAGCAGTCTGTTCTTCTTTCTTCTCATCATCCTCGAGGCATTAGCCGGAACGCCGGGTCGGGCGCAGCCGCAGCCCCATAACGTGGCGCCTAATCACGGACCGGTTATCCCCGATATGATTTCGATATTCTTTGGCGGTCCCGGCAGCGGCACAGTGTCGATGCGCGCGAGAAACTTGGTGCAGATCGACTGCACCTCCGACTGCACCAAGACTGTCGGTTCGATCAGCCTGCCGACGGAGGTCACGCTGACGGCGGCGCCGGCATCCGGTTCGTCGTTCTTCGGCTGGGGCGGAGCGTGCAGCGCTAGGACTCCCGCATGTACGCTGACGCTTTCTCGGGCCACCCGCGTGATCGCCTATTTCGGTTCGGCTTTTCGTATGGTCAGCGCCGGCCAGTCTCACACCTGTGCGCTGCGGCCGACCGGCACCGTGACGTGTTGGGGCCGCAATGACGATGGCGAATTGGGGACCGGCAGCACCAACAGCAGTGTCACAATCGGAACAGCCACCGGGATCGCGGGCGCGGTCGCGATCGCCGCTGGCAGCTCTCATACTTGCGCGCTGATCGTCGGCGGCTCGGTCATGTGCTGGGGCGTCAACTCATATGGGCAGGTCGGCACGTGGACTTTCGGCGCCGACGTTGGCAGACCGACGGCCGTGCCTGGCATCACCGATGCCGTGGCGGTGACCGCCGGTGGTTTTCACAGCTGCGTCATTCATGCCGGCGGAACGGCGTCCTGCTGGGGGGCTAATAACCACGGCCAGCTCGGCGACGGCACAACGAGCTATAGTTCTGGACCGGTCGCGGTCAATCTCGCTGTGGCAGGCCCATTGAGCCGGATCGCGGCTGGCGGTTTCCATACCTGCGGGATCATCGCGGCGAATTCCCGCGTGGTGTGCTGGGGCGCGAACAATGTCGGCGAGTTAGGTATCGCGTCGCGCGCCGACACGGCAACGCCGGCTGTGATGGTTGTGACGGGAGGCGATCCTGGTTGCGCTGGAACTATCACTCCAGGCTGCACGCACCCGGCGACGCCGGCGCCGATAATGGCCCTGACGATGGTCAAAGCTATCGCAGCGTCGAACGGCGGCGGCCAGGAATTTCACAGCGTCGCGCTTGACGCTTCCGGCCTGGACTGGGGCTGGGGCAACAACAATGATGGCGAGATCAATCCGACGATCGGCGGCGAGCAGGATGCCGGGCAGCGCGGCATCATTCCGGCGCCGACCAGTACGTTCACAAAAATTGCTGCCGGCGCGGCCCATACCTGCATATTGTCGCCTTCAATCGGCATCTTCTGCCGCGGCGACAATCATTTCGGACAATCGGGTCCCACGCCGAATCTCATCACTCCTGCCGCCGCGGTGCCGCTGACGGCCGGCGCCGTCGAGGTCGCGGCGGGGGCCTTGCACACCTGCGCCGTCACGCCGGCGCCTCCCTTCGGTACGATCATGTGCTGGGGTGACAACGATAACGGCCAGGCCACCAGCATGCCGACGCCGACGACGATCGTGCCCCTGCCGGTCACCGTGCCGCTGCCGTGAGGCGAAGAAGACCTAAAACGCCGACCGCGCAAGCGAAGCCGTAACCCGCCGCAAAGGAGTCTTCAGGCGAGGGATGCGGTCAGTGGTCAGCGCAACGGCAGCGGCGCCGCAGTTGACGGCGCCGGTACATGCTTGTGCGCGACAGGCGCGGCGGCTGGCGGCGGAGGCGCCGTGACCTTTTGCAGGATCGCCTCGTTGGCGGCTTGCATCGTCGCGATGTCACGCGCCATTCGGTCTTGACCGGCGGTGAGATCTTCGACGGTTTGATGGAGCGCCGCGAGATCCGCCGCCATTTGCTGCACCTGCGCGAGAGAAGCGGCGGCAGGCGCTGCCGTGTCCGCCTTCAGTTCCGGCGCGGTCTGTGCAATGGCCGCGGCTTGCGGCGTGGGAGCTTGCCCGGTGTCTGCCGCGATCGACGGCTTGGTCAAGCCAAGCTCTTGCACCCAGCCGGCAATCATCTGCTGCGCCTCGGGCGACCAACCAAGCCGCGGCGCGTTCGCAGCGATCGTCTGCTTGGCCGCTTCGCCATAGGACTGCCACGCCAAAGTGCCGGCGACGCCGATCCCAATCGCGATCAGGTAGCGGAAAAAAGCACGCGATGCCCGCCGCGTACGCGTCGGCTTGTCGACCAGCCGGCCGCCCACGGCAAAGTCGGAATCCTCACGGATCGGTATGGCTGTCATCGGAACGTCCCCCGCTTCATATCGGTCGGTCAAGCGCGCATCACCTCAAGATGCTGCCAGCCGCGCGCGCCATGTGATTGGCGCTCGCCGCCCGCGCGCGCTCCATCTCTCGCGCAAAGCGCTCCTCCTCGACAGTGGCGAGGATGTTGTAATTCTGCGACAGCAAGCGGTAACAATCGGCGAACTTTTCCGATTTTGTCTGGCTGGCGAAAGCTTCGCACCGCTTGGCGCGGTCCCGCATTGCGCCGGCCCGAACAAGATGGTCCACCATGGAACAATAGCCCCGACCTGACGCGGAACTGCTGACGCGCATTGGAACTTAGCGATGCCGCGCAGACTGCCGCCCCGCAGACAAATGCGGATTCCTCGCTTTTGTTCCGGCTGTCGGCAGGAAAATGAACGCGCAGGACGGGTTCCGCTCTTGCGTAACCCATCCCCATTCTCATTCTCAACGGCTCAGCACGGATATAGCCTCGCTTCGCCCATCCTATGGGCGAGGCGGGTTATGGGCGAGGCGGGTCGCGAACGTGCGATATCGGAACGTTCGTCGGATCAAGGCTCGTATTTGAACGAGAGTGCGACGCGCGTTCGAAACGCCAGCACCTTTCCGTTCTCCACCCTCATGTCCATCTTGGTGACTTCGGCCACGCGGAGATCGCGGAGTGAACCGGCGGCCGTTTCCACCGCACGTCGGCCGGCATCTTCCCATGATTGCTCACTGACACCGACGACATCGACAATCCGGTATACGCTATCTGCTTGCTTCGTTGCCATTGGATTGATCCCTTCGCGGCTGGATTGAACGCGCACGATCAAGATCGACGCACGACTTCATCGTGGCTTGTATCAAGATACATCAATCGAGCACGCTTGTCGGCGTCTCGCTCCCATTTTTCTTATCCGCTCAGCTTCTTTAATTCGCCGAACACGCGATCGACCACCGCCGACCAGTCACCGCTTCTCTGTTGTCTGAATAGTGTCGCGGTCGGATACCAAAGCGTGTCGTCGCGGTCGAGCGACCAGCGCCAGTCGGGAATGAAAGGCAGCAGCACCCAGACTTTTCGGCCAAGGGCGCCGGCAAGGTTCGCGACGGCGGTGTCGCTGGTAATGATCAGGTCGAGCGACATCATGATTGCCGCGGTGTCGGCAAAATCGTCGACGTCACGATCCAGCCGGACGATCTGCGGGTTCGCGTCGAGCGTGGCCTCGTCGCCCTCGCGCAAATCTTTCTGCAGGCAGAAATAGCTCACGCCGTCGACGGCCAGAAGCGGGAAAATGTTTTGCAAGAGAACGGATCGCTCGGCATCTTTGATGAAGCGCTGGCTTCCCGCCCAAGCGAGACCGACCTTTATGCGCGTCCCGGCGACCTTGGAGCGCCAGCGTGCGATCATCTCCGCCGCAACCGACAGGTAAGGAACATGATTCGGAATGGTCGCCATCGTCGTCTTGAACGCCAACGGCAGGCTCATCAACGGACAGTGCACGTCGAAGTGCGGAATGGCCTCGCCCTTGGCGATCAGCGTCGAGACGCCCTGAAGACTGCGTAGCAACAACACCAGCGCCGGTTGCACTTCGAGAATAACCCGCGCGCCAAGCGCGGCGACCATCGGGATGTAACGGCAACACATCAGCGTGTCGCCCAACCCTTGCTCGGCGTGAATGAGGATTGTCTTGTTGCCGATGTCGCTGTCGCCGAGCCAGAGCGGCTGGCTGAAATTGCGCCGCGTGTCGCGCTGCTGTCTGACCGACCACCGGTATTCATATTTCTTGAAGCCGATCGTCGTATCGCCCAACAGCAATCTCAGGAGGCCTTCGTTGAAATGCGCTTCGCCCAAGTCGGGTTTCAGGGACGTCGCTTTGCCATAGGCGGCAAAGGCGTCGTCGTAGCGTTTCAGATCCGTGAAGGCGCTGCCGCGGCCGAGCCATGCTTCGGCGGTATCCGGCTTGATCGACAGCGCCTTGTCATAAGCGGCGAGGGCGTCATCGAAGCGCTTGAGATCATTGAAGGCATTGCCGCGGCCGAGCCAGGCTTCCGCGATGTGCGGCTTGATCGACAGCGCCCTGTCATAAGCGGCAAGGGCGTCATCGAAGCGCTTCAGGTCCGTGAAGGCATTGCCGCGGCCGAGCCATGCTTCCGCTAGATCCGGTCCGATCGACAGCGCCTTGTCGAAGGCGGCAAGGGCGTCGCCGTAACGCTTCAGATCGGCGAGGGCATTGCCGCGACCGAGCCATGCTTCGGCCAGATCCGGCCTGATCGACAGCGCCTTGTCGAAGGCGGCAAAGGCTTCGCCGCTGCGCGTCAAATCGAACAGGACGTTGCCGCGGCCGACCCAGGCATTCGCCGCGTCAGGTGCAATCGACAAGGCCTGGTCATAAGCGGCACCGGCTTCGTCGTAACGCTTCAAGCTCCAGAACACATGGCCGCGGCCGATCCAGGCGCCCGCCAAAGCGGGCTCGAGCGCCAGCGCCCTGTCAAAAGCGGCGAGGGCTTCGTCATGACGCCTCAGCTCATAGAGAACGTTACCGCGGCCAAGCCAAGCGCCCGCCAGATCCGGTTTGATTGAGAGCGCTTTGTCGAAAGCGGCCAAGGCGTCGTCGCGGCGTTTCAGGTCATAAAATATGTTGGCGCGACCAAGCCAGGCGTCGGTGGCATCAGACGCGATCGACAGCG
Organism: Xanthobacteraceae bacterium; assembly: GCA_035483735.1. Lineage (GTDB taxonomy): Bacteria > Pseudomonadota > Alphaproteobacteria > Rhizobiales > Xanthobacteraceae > BOG-931. Next base: position 16,585 of record DATHPQ010000168.1, read on the forward strand.
CCTGGTCATAGGCGGCAAGCGCATCGTCGTGGCTAGCAAGGTTTCGCAGTGCACTGCCGCGATGCAAGAAGGCGTCGACAAAATCGGGCTGAATGGCCAAAGCGCGGCTGCTGCTTTCAATCGCTTCGGGATGGCGGCCAAGCATATTCAAAAGAAAAGCACGGTTGCTGTGAGCTTCGGCAATGGCTGGATCGAGCGCGATGATCTGGTCGCATGATGCCAGCGCCTCGGCGTATTTGCCTTGCTCCTTTTGGCTGGAGGATAATATCTCGTAAGCGTCGATGTTTTGAGGACTAAGTCCGATCAGCCGTCCCGCTGTCAGGTCGCATTCGGCGAATTTCTTCTGGCTGAATTGCGCAATCGCAAGATTGCTCAGTGCGGAAACGCTCTGCGGCGCATGGCCCACGGCCTCCGTGAAAAGATGTTCCGCGGTTGCGAAATCATTTTTCTCAAGCTGCGCCAGACCGTCGAAAAAAAGCTGCTTTGCGGTTTCGATGTCGTCCATCGTGCTGCGAAAGATTGTGCTGTCTCTAAGTGCCGTCGATCAGACTAATTCATTACTCGCCGCCAAAGGTCCCTGCCAAGGCCCGTTGCGAAGCTTCGTTGTCCCAACCTTTGACGTTGCGGAGACTAGCGCCGTTTTGTACGCAGGACAAAATCCGCGGCGCGTCAAAGGGCTACCCGCTATCGCGGGGCGGTAGAGTGCAATAGGCTCGCCCAAGAAAGCCCAACGAGAGACCGCCTAAGCGAAACCGCCCAAAGGAAACGCCAAGGACACATATGCCCCGCTTTGCCGCCAATCTCGGCCACCTGTTCACCGAACGCCCGCTGATCGAACGCTTCGGCGCCGCCGCTGCCGCCGGCTTTTCTGCGGTCGAATTGCAATTTCCCTATGACATGCCGACCTCGGCCGTGACGGCGGAATTGAAGACGCACAATCTGACGCAATTGGCCGTCAACACGCCGCAAGGACCGGAATTCGGCCTTGCCGCGCTGCCCGGCCGCGAAGGCGTTTTCGAGGCGGCGTTCAAACGCGCGCTCGATTATGTGACCGCCATCGGCGGCACCGGCATTCACTGCATGACCGGCGTTGTGCCGGTGAACGAGCGGCCGGCGGCGCAGAAAGTCTTCATCGGCAACATCGCGCGCGCGGCAGAGCAAGCCGCAAAGAAAAACATCACGCTCCTGATCGAGCCGATCAATCAGCGCGACCGGCCGGGCTATTTCCTGAGTCATCTCGAACATGCCGC
>DATHPQ010000169.1:0-22279 GCA_035483735.1 Xanthobacteraceae bacterium
CGCGGATGCTCGGCATGCAGGATGCGATAGAGCACCGGATCGCGCAGATTGATATTGCCCGAGGCCATGTCGATCTTGGCGCGCAGCACGCGCGCATGGTTGGGGAACTCGCCGGCGCGCATACGACGGAACAGATCGAGATTTTCATCGACGCTGCGGCCACGGAACGGGCTGTTCTTGCCCGGCTCCGTCAACGTACCGCGGTTGGTCCGCATCTCCTCCTGCGTCTGATCGTCGACATAGGCCTTGCCGGCGCGGATCAGGTCTTCGGCCCATCCGTAGAGCTGTTCGAAATAATCCGACGCGTAGAAAAGATTCTTGCCCCAATCATAACCGAGCCAGCGCACGTCGCGCTGGATGGCATCGATATATTCCTGCTCTTCCTTGGCCGGATTGGTGTCGTCGAAGCGCAGATTGCAGTGGCCCGGAAAATCCTCGGCGATGCCGAAATTCAGGCAGATCGACTTGGCGTGGCCGATATGCAGATAACCATTCGGCTCCGGCGGAAAGCGGGTGACGACGCTCTTGTGCTTGCCTGATTGCAGATCGGCACGCACGATATCGCGGATGAAATCCTGCCCCGCCTCCCGCACTTCCGTTTCTGCAACCGACATAGCGTTCATCAATCCCAAAGTTGATCCGAGCCGACAGTTGATCCGACCGGCGATCTAGCCGACTAAGCCTTGCGCTCCGCCGATTCCAAGCAGCGCGAGGCGGCCACGGATTGAACAGTTTAGGAAGCCGGGTCAAGTCCGGCGGCCGCGGAAAGGCCGGAAATTGCGCGGGAGTTTTGATCCTTTGGTAGTTATTTGTGCTAAACGAGCGCAAATCCAAGAGGCGTCCAAGTGGCGTTCAAGTGGCGTTCAAGAGGCTGTCTCGGCCTCAACTGCGGCCGCAAAGCCGCCAAAGTGCTGATGATGACGTTTTGCAACGACAGGTTTGACAACAATGACAGGATCTACGGCCTGACATGAGCGTGGTTACCCGCTTTGCCCCCTCGCCCACGGGCTTTCTACATATCGGCGGCGCCCGCACTGCGCTGTTCAATTGGCTCTACGCACGCGGCCGCGGCGGCAAGATGTTGCTGCGGATCGAAGACACCGACCGGGAACGGTCGACGCAAGCCGCCATCGAAGCGATTCTCGACGGGCTCAAATGGCTCGGCATCGATTGGGACGGCGAGGTGGTCTACCAGTTTTCGCGCGCCGCGCGGCACCGCGAAATCGCCGAGGGCCTGCTCGCCGCCGGCCACGCCTATTATTGTTACGCAACCCAGGACGAGCTCACCCAGATGCGGGAAGCGGCCCGGCGCGAAGGCCGCGCCAGGCTCTATGATGGACGCTGGCGCGACCGCGATCCCAGTGAGGCGCCGCCCTACCTCAAACCGACGATCCGGCTCAAGGCACCGCTCACCGGCGAGACCGTGATCGAAGACCAGGTGCAGGGCCGCGTCGTCTGGCAGAACGAAAATCTCGACGACCTCGTCCTGCTCCGCTCCGACGGCACGCCGACCTACATGCTCGCCGTTGTCGTCGACGATCACGATATGGGCGTGACCCATGTCATCCGCGGCGACGATCACCTGACCAATGCGGCGCGGCAGAAGCAGATTTACGACGCGCTCGGTTGGGCGGTGCCGGTCATGGCGCACATTCCGCTGATTCACGGTCCGGATGGATCGAAGCTCTCCAAGCGCCATGGCGCGCTCGGCGTCGATGCCTATCGCGCCATGGGCTATTTGCCGGTGGCGCTGCGCAACTATCTCGTCCGACTTGGCTGGAGCCACGGCGATCAGGAAATCTTCTCGACCGCAGAGATGATCGCGGCGTTCGATCTGCCGCAGATCGGCCGTTCGCCGGCCCGCTTCGACTTCGCCAAATTGGAAAACCTCAATGGGCACTACATCCGGCAAAGCTCCGACGCCGAGCTTCTCGCCGCCATCGAGGATCTGTTGCCCCATGTGACCGGCGGTACCGCGCTCGCTCCCAGGCTGACGCCGACGGTGCGCAGACAGTTGCTGGCGGCCATGGGCAGCCTCAAGGAGCGCGCGAAGACCTTGCTAGATCTCATTGATGGCGCTAGCTTTCTTTTGTCGGATCGGCCGCTCGCGCTGGACGATAAAGCCAAGGCGCTGCTGACGCCGGAAGCCCGCGACCTATTGGGCGGAGCGGCGGCCAATCTGGCGCGGGTCGAACCCTGGACTCCAGAAGGAACCGAACAGGCGGTTCGGACCTTTGCCGAGCAGCGCGGCGCCAAGCTTGGCGCGGTCGCCCAGCCGCTGCGCGCGGCGCTGACCGGCCGCACCACCTCGCCTGGCATTTTCGAGGTGCTCGCCGTGCTCGGCAAGGAAGAGAGCCTGGCTCGTCTTGCGGACCAGGCGAACCAAACGAACGCGGCGCAACAGAGCGCCAGCTAACCCCTGCTACGGCTGAAAATCATTGCCGTGTTGCAAACCATAGCAAGCCTGTTCACGGGCTATTATCTTGCAGTGCAAACGGGGTTGCGCTACGCCAATCGTGGCGGGTTAGGCGTGCCGCCCCCACCAGATGGGCCATCCCGGCCACATGCGGCGTGTTGATCCCGTTGCCTAACATCGAGGTACGATCATGGACGCGAAGACCGGCGCCAACATCAAAACCGGCACGCTGAAACTCGGCGACAAAAACTATTCGTTCCCGATCTACGAGGGAACGATCGGTCCCGAGGTTCTTGACGTCAGCAAGCTCTATGCCGAGGCCGGCATCTTCACCTACGACCCGGGTTTCACATCGACCGGGAGCTGTGAATCCAAGATCACCTATATCGACGGCGACGAGGGCATTCTGCTCTACCGCGGTTATCCGATCGCCGATCTCGCCGAGCACGGCGACTTCTTAGAAACCTGCTATCTCCTGCTCTACGGCGAACTGCCGACGGCAACGCAAAAGGCCGATTTCGTCGACCGCGTGGTGCACCACACCATGGTGCACGAGCAGATGAGCCGCTTCTTCCAGGGCTTCCGCCGCGACGCCCACCCGATGGCGGTGATGGTCGGCTCGGTCGGCGCGCTGTCGGCGTTCTATCACGACTCCACCGACATTACCGATCCGACGCAGCGGATGGTCGCCTCCATCCGCATGATCGCCAAGATGCCGACGCTGGCGGCGATGGCCTACAAATATTCCATCGGCCAGCCGTTCGTTTATCCCGACAACAAGCTCGATTATGCCTCGAACTTCCTGCGCATGTGCTTTGCGGTGCCGTGCGAGGAATATAAGGCCAATCCCGTGTTGGCCCGCGCCATGGATCGCATCTTCACCTTGCACGCCGACCACGAGCAGAACGCCTCGACCTCGACAGTCAGGCTTGCCGGTTCGACCGGCGCCAACCCTTTCGCCTGCATTGCCGCCGGCATCGCCTGCCTGTGGGGTCCCGCGCATGGCGGCGCCAATGAAGCGGCGCTGAAAATGCTCGCCGAGATCGGCAGTGTCGATCGCATTCCGGAATTCATCAAACGCTCGAAAGATCCGAAGGATTCCTTCCGCCTGATGGGCTTCGGCCACCGGGTCTATAAGAACTACGATCCGCGCGCCAAGATCATGCAGAAGACCTGCTACGAGGTCCTCAACGAACTCGGTATCAAGGATCCGTTGCTCGACGTCGCCATGGAACTCGAGAAAATCGCGCTGCACGACGAATACTTTATCTCAAAGAAGCTCTATCCGAATGTCGACTTCTATTCCGGCATTACGCTCCGCGCGATGGGCTTCCCCAACACGATGTTCACCGTGCTGTTCGCGCTGGCGCGCACCGTCGGCTGGATCGCGCAGTGGAAGGAAATGATCGAGGATCCGCATCAGAAGCTCGGCCGCCCGCGTCAGCTCTATACCGGCTCGCCGCAACGCGATTATCTGCCGATGTCGAAGCGGAAATAGATCGTCCGGAGACGCGGAAAATGCGTCTGGTCACGGATCACGGCCGGGCGAGCTACGCCCGGCCGTTTTTTTGTCGTCGCATAACGGGTTCGGGAACTGAACCGGCGGGCGTCACTTAAATCATTCGGTGGTCGCTGTTGAAACGCGGCCAAGGCTTGATTTGGGCCAAGACTTGATTTGGGCGAAGGCTCGATTTGGGAGGGCGCCATGAGACGTTTCGTTTTGGCGTTGATGCTGTTCGGCGTCGCATTAACGTGCGCTGATGCACAGGACGCAATTCCCGATCTCAAGGGCACGTGGACGGGAAAGGGTAACGCCATCGTCTTCGGCAACAATGCCCACCACCCCGGTGCGCAAACCGCCAATGATCCGCCGCGCGTCCACGAAATTGAGGCCAAATACGTCGTCGATGGGCAGGACGGACGGCTGGTTTGGGGCCGCTCATCGTCATCGATCGCCGATACCGAAGAGCCATTCGGCTGGGCCATCGCGAGCGACAACAAAACAATCTTGGGAGCCGACGTGGACGGTTATTTCCACATCACGCTGGTTTCGCCTGACCGGATCGAGAAGTGCTACACCCAGAACGGCACAAGCCCGAGCCATTCGATCGTCGCCGCCTGCTATACGATGGATCGTGTGAAACCGTAGCTGCAGCACGTAGACTTGCAGCACATAGACTTGCAGCGCGTGTTGCGCCGGTATTCTTCAGCGCTGCGGCAGCCCCGCCCTAATAGGCCCAAGTCAGATAGGCGCCCGCCCAGGTAAAGCCGCCGCCGAAAGCGGCGAGGATCAGCCGATCGCCGGCCTTGAGCCTGTCCTCATAGTCCCAGAGGCATAGCGGGATCGTTGCCGCGGTCGTGTTGCCGTATTTGTGGATCGTAATCATCACCCGCGACGCCGGAAGCTTCATGCGTTCTGCAGTCGCCTCGATGATGCGCAGATTGGCCTGGTGCGGCACCAGCCAATCGATTTTGTCGCTGGTGAGCCGATTGCGCTTCATCAGATTGGTCGCAACTTCGGCCATGCGGGCGACTGCGAATTTATAGACCGCAGCCCCCTCCTGATGGACGTAGTGCAACCGCTTGGCCACGGTTTCGGCAGTCGGCGGCATGCGGCTGCCGCCGGCCTTTTGATGCAGATGCGGCATGCCGGCACCATCGGAGCATATCAGCGTATCGATGATGCCGAACTTCCGGCTCGGCTCGACCAGAACCGCGCCGGCGGCGTCGCCGAACAGAACGCAAGTCGCGCGATCAGTATAGTCGATAATGGCCGACATCTTGTCGGCGCCGACCACTATGATTTTCTTGTATTTGCCGGTCTCGATGAACTGGGCGGCGATGGTCAGCGCATAGAGGAAACCGGAGCAAGCGGCCTGAACGTCAAAACTGCCGATCGAGCGGATGCCGCACATGTCGCAGACCAGGTTGGCACTCGAGGGGAACACGAAATCCGGCGTCGTGGTGGCGCAGATCAGGAGTTCGACATCCCTGGCGGCGGTTCCCGTCTTGGCCAGCAGGCCTCTGACCGCTTCGGCGCCCATATGCGAGGTGCCGAGCCCCCTACCCTTGAGGATGTGCCGTTCCTTGATGCCCGTGCGCTCGGTGATCCATTCGTCGCTGGTGTCGACCATCTGCGCCAGCTCGGCATTCGTCAGCACATCGGGCGGCACATACCCGAACACCCCGGTGATGGCGGCCCGGACCGGGGCCTTGCGGGCCGTTCTTTTTGTTTTGCTCACGCGGAAAGCTTTGGGGTTACGGTTTGGACTGGGTGGGATGGTGCGGCTTAGCAGGATGGTTGCCCCATGGGTAGGGCCGGGCCGGCTGCGTCGTTAACACTGGCGGGCCATATCGCTTCGTCCATCCGGACCGGCCAGGCGGCCCTGGCGGGCCCCGCCCTGCGGCAAATCTGAAGCCGCTGCACGGGCGACTTCAAGGACAATAGACGCGGCCTTGGCGCTTGGCGCCGCGCCGCCCATGATCCGGTCGAGCCGGGCGAAGGCCTCGATTTGACGCGCTCGCTCCGGGCTGTCGGACAATAGCGGAACGAGCGCCTCAACCAACCGCTCCGGGGTGCATTTCTCCTGGAGCAGTTCCGGAACCGCATTTTCGCCGAGCACGAGATTGGCGAGGATCACGCTCTGTAGGCGCGACTGGATGCGGATCATCCGGGCAATGATCGCTTCGAGGAGGTGCAGGCGATAGGCGGCGACCGTCGGCACGCCGGACAGCGCCAGCTCAAGTGTGACCGTCCCCGAGGCCGCGAGCGCCGCTCGCGCCGAACGGAAGGCGGCCCATTTCTCCGCCGGCTCGACCACGATGCGCGGCGCGACCGCCCAGCCGGCCACGGCCTCGCGCACGCGCGCAAGGAGATGCGGCACGGTCGGCAGCACCACCTCGATTGCGCCGGCGCGCGCAGCTACGGCCTCGAGCGCCGCGCCGAAAATATCGATATGGCGCCTGATCTCGGTCGACCGGCTGCCAGGGAGCGCCAGCACGATGGGCGGTGAGGCCTGCCGGCGCGCCGTCTCCTGCGCATTCGGCCGCAATTCGGCGAGCCGCTCGATCAGCGGATGGCCGACATAGACGCACGGTGGGCCCTTGAGCCGCACATAGGCCGCCGGCTCGAACGGCAGGATCGCCAGCACGCGGTCGACATAGGCGCGCATGGCGCGGGCGCGGCCGGGCCGCCAGGCCCAAACGGACGGCGAGACGTAGTCGAGAATCGGGATCGATGGGGCGATTTGGCGGACCCGCCGCGCCACGCGGTGAGTGAAATCAGGGCTGTCGACAATGACCAGCGCGTCGGGGCGCGCCGCGATCACTTGAGCCGTCGCTTCGCGGATGTGGCGGAAGATTGCCGGCAGCTTTTGCGGGATGGCGGTGAGGCCGACAATGGCAAGGTCGTCGATCGGAAACGGGCTGGCAATTCCCTGCGCCGCCATGGCGCGGCCGCCGACGCCCGCCAGCTTGATGGCGCCTCCGGTTTGCTCCCCGAGCGCATGCGCCAATGCTGCGCCAAGCGCGTCGCCCGACTCCTCTCCGGCGATGATGTGGATCGACAGCGGCCGCGACACCTGGGTCATCGAGCCCTTACCTCACGCGCATCCTCGGACACGCCGACGAGAAAAATCCCGGCGCGGTCGGCCGCGGCGATGGCTTGATCGGCTTCCGCGATCATCGTCGAGCCCGCGGTAACAGCGAGACCGGCGAGCCCGGCGCGCACGATATTCTCGATCGTACGCGGACCGATCGAGGGCAGATCGAAACGCCGATCCTGGCCCGACTTCGGCGCTTTCACCAGCACGCCGACGCCCGGCGCCGACGTAACGCGCCGGAGCGTGCGCAATTCGGCGATGCGCAGAAGCATATTGTCGGTGCCTTCGGCGGCCTCGACGGCGAGCACATTGTTGTTGGCGACGACGGCCGCCTGTCCAACGTCAAAAGGCCCCAGCGCACCGATCACCGTCAACGCGCGCGCAATATCGGCTTTGTCGCGCTCGGATGGTGCATGGCGTCCCAGCACGCCCTCGGGAACAAAGACCTCAGGCGCGACTTCCTTGACGCCGACAACCCGCAAGCCGCCACTCTCCGCTACGTGGGCCACGCCCGACAGCAGTTTGTTGTCGCCGCCACGATAAGAGCGCACCATGTGCGGCATCAGTTTGATGGTCTGCCAATCGAGCCGCAGCTGCGTAATCGGTGGCCGCAAAAGCGTGCCGATAAAGAGCACTTCGCGGCAATTCTCCGCGCGGGCGAGCCGGAAAAATCGCCCGGCCTGGCCGATGGCTATCCAATGATGCGCATAGCGCTCGATCACAGCGGCATCGGCCCAGCCCTTGATGCCGAACATCACCGGTCGGCGGCCGCGCCGCGCCACGGCGTCGGCGACGGCGACCGGAAAACTGCCGCCACCGCAGATGATTGCCAGTGAATCGTCGGGAGGCTCTACATCGGCCATAAGCGAAGCTTACTCGAAGTTCACTTCAATCTATCCCGCGTCGGCGTCATCGGACGGGATATCGGCCCCACGTCTCGCCCGCGGCCGCATCAGCGGCCGTTTGCCACCGGCGCGAATGAACTCAATCATCTTGCTGACGACCGGGTCGTCGGCGAATTCCTGCGCCACCGCCTCGATCCGGTCGGCAATGCGGCCTTCGACAAAGAACAGCGACCGATAGGCGCGGCGGATGCGGTGCATCTCGGCCTTGGTGCCGCCGCGCCGGCGCAAGCCGACGATGTTCAATCCGACCAACGCGCCGGTCTGGCCGAGCGCAAAGCCGAATGGAATAATGTCGTCGCGCGCCGCCGACATGCCCGCCATCATCACGCCCTCGCCGATGCGGACGAATTGATGAATGGCGACATGGCCGCCGAGAAAAGTGAAATCGCCGACTTCGACATGGCCGCCGAGCACGGTGTTGTTGGCGAGCGTCACATTGTTGCCGACCAGACAGTCGTGGCCGACATGGCTGCCGACCATGAACGAGCAGCGCTCGCCGATGCGGGTGATGCCGCCACCGTCTTCGGTGCCGGTGTTCATTGTCACGCCTTCGCGCAGCTCGCAGCGCGCGCCAATGACGAGCTTGGTCGGGCCGCCGCGATAGCGTACCGATTGCGGCGGCGTACCGAGCGAGGAGAACGGATAAACCACGGTCTCTTCGCCGATCGTCGTCACGCCGGTGATGTTGACCTGACTGAGCAAGCGCACGCCACGCTGCAGCTTGACCTGCGGCCCGACGATGCAATACGGCCCGATCTCAACACTGGCGTCAATGCGCGCGCCAGCGGCGACGCGCGCGGTCGGATCAATGGCCATTCATGCCTCGGTAATGACGGCGCCAACTTCGGCTTCGGCGATGAGCGCACCGCCGACTTTCGCCTCCGCGCGGTACCACCACATGTTGCGGCGGTGGGCGGTCTTGTTGACGTGATATTCGACGATGTCGCCCGGCATCGCGGGCTTGCGGAATTTGGCCTTGTCGATAGTGAGGAAATAAAAGATCGCGTTCCTGCGCGTCGCCTCGTCCATTTGCCGCAGGCACAAGACGCCCGCGGTCTGCGCCATGCCCTCGATCAGCAACACGCCGGGCATCACCGGATTGTCGGGAAAATGGCCGAGGAATTGCGGCTCGTTGAACGTGATGTTCTTGATGCCGATGCCGTGGTCCTCGCCCTTGATGTCGATGATGCGGTCGATCATCACGAACGGATAGCGATGCGGCAGGAGCTTCAAGATCTCACGGATGTCAGCGGCTTCGATGGTTTCGTCGTTCATGCGTCGCCCCCATCGTCAGCCTCTCTGCCGTAAACCAATTTGCGCACCATCGCGACGCCCTTGAGCCATTCACGCGCCGGCCGGGCAGGGAAACCGGCCCAGCGCGCCTTCGCGGGTACATTGGACATCACGCCGCTCTTGGCGCCGAGCACGGCAAAGGCGCCGATTTTCAGATGGTCGCCGATCCCCACCTGCCCAGCCATGGTTACGAAGTCTTCCACGATCACACTGCCAGAAATGCCAGTTTGCGACACGATCACGCAATGCCGGCCGATGCTGGTGTTGTGTCCGATTTGCACGAGATTGTCGATCTTGGTGCCCTCGCCGATGACAGTATCGCGCGAGGCACCGCGGTCGATCGTGGTATTGGCGCCGATCTCGACATCGTCCTGGATGATGACGCGGCGGGTCTGAGGAATTTTCTGGTAGCCCTTGGCGCTCGGCAAATAGCCGAAGCCGTCTTGGCCGATACGGGCGCCGGGATGAACGATCACCCGGTCGCCAATCAACGCACATAAAACGGATGCATTGGCGCCGACCGCGCAGTCGCGCCCGATGCACACGTCGGGACCGATGACGGCGCCGGGCCCAATCAGCGTCCCAGCCCCGATCTCGGCGCGCGGCCCGACGACGGCAAACGGATCGATCGTCACGCCGGATTCAAGGCGAGCGGTCGGATGCACCTGGGCGCCCGGGGCGCGGCCTTCGGTGCCGAACAGCGACGACGGGCGCAGCATGTCGGGAAACAGTTTGCGCGTCACAGCAACGAAGGCCGGATAAGGATGCGCGGTCTCGAGAATGGCAATGCCCGGCGGCAGCGCAGCGGCAAAGCGCGGCCCGACCAAACAGGCGCCGGCGCGCGTTATCGCGGCATCACCGAGATATTTGGAGTTGTCGAGAAAGGTCAAGTCGGAAGGCCCGGCGGTATCGAGCGGCGCGATGTTCCTGATGCGGCGATCGGTGGGAACGCCTTCGCGCAACTTGGCGCGCGTCAACGCGGCGATGTCGCCGGTGGTCAACTCGCAAGTGGGTCTGACAGAGTCGGGCATCCAGCCGTCCGTAGCAAAGCTCAGAGCGCGATCCGGAAAGGTGGGTCCCGGTCTTGCGTCAAGATCATGCGCAATAAGCCGTCAGAATTTGGCGCCGCCGCCGAAGGCGAACCATTGCGTGCGGTCATACGCACCTTTGGTGATCGGATAGGCGAAGTCGAAGCGCAGCGGCCCGAACGGTGAATCCCAGATCAAGCTGGCGCCCACCGAGGAGCGAATAAGCGAACTATCGTTATAGGCCATGCCGCATTGGCACTGGAAGGAACCGCCGGCGCCGTTAACGGTGCCGTTGATCTCCCCCGTTGGAGCAAATTGAGTTTCGCCACGATACCCCCAGACCGATCCGGCATCAGCGAAGACTGCGCCGCGGAAACCTGAATCCTTGGGCAGGAAGTAGAACGGATATTGGAATTCGAGGCTGGCGCCCCAGTAATTGGTGCCGCCGATATTGTCATTGGTCGTGCCGAAGGTGATATCGCGCGGCCCGATGCCCGCCGGCTCGAAGCCGCGCACGAGATTCGGCCCCATCTTGAAGTCGTCGAGCATGCGCACGTAGCCGCTATTGCCGCCGGCACAAACCGAATTCGACGGACAATCGTTGAAGCCGTGCATGGTGCCGCCTTGCAGATGCAGGATGCTGACCAGATCGGACGCGACCTCGTAATAGCTGCGGAAATCCGCCGTGGTCTTCATGTAGGCGGTGTCGCCGCCGGCGCCGGCAAAGTCCTGACCGAAATTGAAATAGATGCCGTTGGTCGGATTCTTGTTGTTATCCAGCGAGTTATAGACGAGGCCGTAGCCGGGCGCCGAGGTGAATGTTTGCCCCTGCGCAAGCTCAGCGCGGACCGGCAGCGACGCTTCACCATCCGCCAGACAGCTCGTCTGCGTGCCCGCCGCGGCCGCGGCGGCATAGCCGGGCCAGAACGGCCCCCCGGCGTTGCTCGACGCCGCGAGCGCTGCCGGCGTCGGGAAAGTATTCGCGAAGTCCGGATTAATATTGTTGCAGTTGTCCAAAGTGCTGGGTAGCTGAATATCTTGCACATAGGCCGAGTAGCGCAACTGAATGGCGAGATCCTCGCGCAGCGGCAGGCCCCATTTGAGGACGCCGCCGTAGGACTCGGTGCCATAGGAAATATAGGTGTTCGACAGCGTCTGCTTGGCGAACAAATCGAGGCCCAGGCTGGAGCGGGTATCGAGAAAATAAGGCTCGGCGAAACTAAGCTCGACGCCTTTGGTATATTGGCCATAAGTCACCGCAGCCCTCGCGAAACGTCCGGTGCCGAGCAGGTTGCGCTCCTGCACCGAGACTTCGCCGAGCCAGCCGTCCGACGTCGAATAGCCGCCCATGATGGAGAAATCACCGGTCGAGTTCTCCTCAACATCGACATTGATCACCACACGATCGGGCGCCGAGCCCGGCTCGTTGGTGATTTTCACCGACTTGAAGAAGTTCAGATTTTTGATACGCCGCTCGGCGCGGTCGACCAGCGCCCGGTTATAGGGATCACCCTCGCCGATATCGAATTCGCGCCGGATCACATAGTCGCGGGTGCGATAGTTGCCGCGGATATTGATGCGTTCGATATAGGCGCGCTGGCCCTCGTCGACGACAAAAACGACGCCGATGGTTTGATTTTGCGGATTGCGGTCGCCGCGGGGGCGCACCGTGCCGAACGGATAGCCGCGCCGGGCCAGCTCGATGGTAATCGCCTCGACCGTCTTCTCGATCGCCTCGCCGTTATAGATCTGCCCGCTCGACATCAACAAATAAGTCCGCAACGACGCGCCATCGACGGCGCGTACATTCGACTGAATATCCACGGCGCCGAAATGATAGAGCGGCCCCTCTTCGATCGTGAAAGTGACGGTGAAGCCTTTTTGCCCCGGATCGTAGACGCCGGTCGCCGATACGACCTGAACGTCGGCATAGCCGTGCTTGAGATAGAAGCGCCGGATCAGATCGCGATCGGCCTCGATACGGTCGGCATCGTAGACGTCCGTCGTCTGCAGGAAGCTTAGGAAATTGGATTCCGCGGTCTTGATCACGTCTTTGAGGCGCCAATCCGAATAGGCTTTGTTGCCGACAAAGACGATGTGCTTGATGCCGGTTTTCTCGCCTTCGTTGATCTCGAACACCAGATCGACGCGATTGTTCGGACGCTCGATGATTTTGGGCACAACCGACACGTCGAAGCGGCCGTTGCGCTGATAAATCTCGATGATGCGCTGGACGTCCGCCTGCACTGTCGATTTGGACAGCGTGCTGCGCTCCTTGGACTGGATTTCTTCGGTGAGCTGCTCGTCCTTCATCCGGTGATTACCCTCATAGGCAACCCGGTTGATGATTTGCCCCTCGACGACCGTGACAATGACCTTGCCGCCAGATTGGGAAATGTGGACGTCCTGGAACAGGCCGGTGGCGTAGAGCGATTTCAACGCGGCGTCGATGCTGTTGGCATCGAGGGTACCGTTGGGGCCTGGTTTGAAATACGAGCGCACGGTGTCGGCTTCGACGCGGCGGTTGCCTTCGACGACGATAGAGTTGGGCGATATGCCAACGCCTGCGGGGGCCGCTAACGCGGCACCTGACAATGCGGCCATTGGCGCAAAGCCGAAAAGCCCCATTCCGAGGAGCAAGCCGGCCACGACAAGCCCTCGTTTTACCCGCACACACATGTCCATGCGCAACGCGCCCTTCACCCTCGTGGCCGCCCCCAGTGGCGGGTTACTGCGAAATCTCCTTCAGTGCGCCTTGCTCAGTCTCAATTTCTCTTGATATTCCATGTACTTCTACCATCCCCGTAACGTTACCGCCACCCCGCTGGCAGCCCACACCCTGACATAACCCAACAAACGCCCTCAGGGTCGCCGCACCTCCCCCGTGCGCCGGCCCTTAGGACGTCGTCAGATGAACGATGTCATTGAAAGTTGCAAATATCATCAACATGACGACGATCGCGAGACCGATGCGAAACCCAACCTCCTGCGCTCGTTCCGAGAGCGGACGGCCTCGCATTGCTTCGATCGAATAGAACAAAAGATGACCGCCATCGAGCAGCGGAATCGGGAACAGATTCAGCAACCCGATCGATACCGAGAGCACGCCGACGAGATGGATCAGGGCGACGAAGCCGATCTTCGCCACCTGACCCGAAATCTGCGCGATCCGGGCCGGGCCGCCGAGCTGGTCGGCCGATTCGCGGCCGACAACGACGCCGCCGATATAACTCAGCGTACGATCGACGATGAACCAAGTCTCCTGCGCGCCCATTACAACGGCCTGCGGCGGCGACACCGGCTGGAACTTCATATCGTCGGCGTCCATCGAGCGGCTGATGCCGAGAATGCCGATGCGATGGACATTGCCGAAATTGTCTTTGATCTCTTTCAGGGCCGGCGTCGCCTGGAGCACAAGCTGCGTGCCCTTGCGATCAACCTTGATGTCGAGCTTGTCGCCGGCGCTCTCGCTGACAACGCGCTGCATGTCGGCGAAGTCGTCGACCGGCTTGCCGTTGATCGCCAAGACCACGTCGCCGGTCTGGAATCCGGCGGTGGCGGCGGCGCTGTCGGCCTGCACCGAGTCGACGCGCGCGCTCATCGATTGCTTGCCGTAGATCATGAAGATCGCGGCGAAAATGACGATAGCCAGGATGAAATTCGCCACCGGGCCGGCGACCACGATGGCCGCCCGCTTGCGCACGGGTTGGAAGAAGAAGCTCTCGGCGCGTTCGCCGTCGTTCATCGACTCAAGCCGCGGTGTCTCCGGAACGCTCGCAGCGTTTTCGTCGCCGAAGAATTTCACATAGCCGCCGAGCGGAATGGCCGAAATCTTCCAGCGCGTGCCGTGCCGGTCATTGAAGCCGGCGAGCTCGGGGCCGAAGCCGATAGAAAACACCAGAACCCGCACGCCGCACAGCCGTGCGACGATAAAGTGCCCGAACTCGTGAAAGAACACGACGATGCTGAGCACGAAGATGAAAGGAATGAGGTAGCCGACAACGCCGCCCCCCAGCGCATGCAAATGCGACAGCAAATACGACCCCATACGATGTTTCTACGCCCCGCTCTGCCGCGTTCCCCGATCCTTAACGCTAGGATGCCATTGCGGCAATTTCGGGCAAGAGGTCAGCCGCTACCCTTCTGGCATTATGGTCAACGGCGAGCGCTTCTTCCACCGTCTGCGGCTCCTTGGTTCCACCGCGCCGCTCCATGGCATCGAGGGTTCTCTCGACCAGGGCGGGAATGCCGCTAAACCCTAGACGTTTCTCGACAAATTCGTGTACAGCAACCTCGTTTGCGGCGTTGAGAATGGTCGGCGCCGCGCCGCCGGTTGCAAGCGCCTGGCGCGCCAGCGCAAGCGCCGGGAATCGCACCATGTCCGGCTCTTCGAAGGACAGTGTCGAAACCTGGGCCAGATTGAGCCGCGCCGCGGGCGTTTCCATGCGCACCGGCCAGGCAAGACAGTGCGAAATTGGGATTCGCATATCCGGCGAGCCGAGCTGCGCGATCACCGAGCCATCGCGAAATTCAACCAGGCCGTGAATGATCGACTGCGGATGGACCACGACATCAAGTTCGTCAGGCGCCCGCGCGAACAGGTGGTGTGCTTCGATGAGCTCGAGGCCTTTGTTCATCAGGGTGGCGGAATCGATGGTGACCTTCGGCCCCATCGACCAGATCGGGTGCTTGAGCGCCTGCTCCAGGGTGACACTGCGGATCTGCTCGGCCGTAAAAGTGCGGAACGGCCCGCCGGACGCAGTGAGTATGATGCGGCGGACATCTTCGCGCCGGCCGGAGCCGAGCGCCTGGAAGATCGCATTGTGCTCGGAATCGACCGGCAGCACATTGGCGCCCGCCGCGGCCGCGCGGCGCATGAACAGGGCGCCGGCGCAGACCAGGCATTCCTTGTTGGCGAGAGCGACGGCGGCGCCGCGCTCGGCGGCGGCAAGCGTCGGCGCGAGGCTTGCCGCGCCGGTGATTGCGGCCATGACCCATTCGGCCGGCCGCTGCGCGGCCTCGACCAAGGCTTCCGGGCCGGCTGCGGCTTCGATGCCCGAGCCCGACAACGCGGATTTAAGCTCGGCATAAGCGTTGTTGTCGGCGACAGCGGCAAAGCGCGCGCCGAGTTCCCGTGCCAATTGCGCCAAGGCGGCCGCGTCGCGATTGGCCGTGACGGCCTCGACCGCATAGCTCGCGGGATCGCGGCGCAACAGATCGGCCGTGCTTGAACCGATCGAGCCGGTAGCGCCCAGGATCGATATTGTTTTCGGTGCCACGTCAGTCTGCGGCACGCGCGCAACTTTTGCCAAGGGCCGTTTCTGCTTCATCGAAGTCATCGATCAAATCCTACCACACCAACAGGCCGCGGGCTGGAGCAGCCACGCCTTGGCGCAAAATGCCGATCAAGACGGCCGCAAACGCTGCGACCAGAAATCCGTCAAGCCGGTCCATGACGCCGCCGTGCCCCGGAATGAGGTGACCCGTGTCTTTAACGCCAAATCGCCGCTTGATGGCTGACTCGAAGAGGTCGCCGCCTTGCGCGACGAGCGAAAGCGCCAATGCCAGAGCTCCTGCGACCGCACCCCGGGTACCCCCGCTCGCATAGGCGACCGCAACCCCTGCGGCAACCCCCCCGAGGAAGCCGCCAATCGCTCCGGACCAGGTCTTGTTCGGGCTCAGACGCGGCCAGAGCAACGGACCACCGATCGAGCGGCCGACCAGATAGGCAAAAATGTCGGTGGCCCAGACGACGGCGAAGAGGAAAAGCAGCGCCTGCAGACCGTAGTCCGGATCGCCGCGCAACAGTGCGGGGCAGAGCAAAACAATGCCGGCATAGATTACCCCGCCCGCGCCCCAAGCCGGCGTAACCTGCGGCACTTCGCGACGCGGCCAAACCGCCACCATCACGCCGGCGAGAATGGCGCCGATAGCGATGGCGCAGATTGCCGCGGCGGCCGCGCTCGTACCGATGAACGCCGCAGCAACCGCAAGCGCCGCGAACCCAGGCGCGAGGATACGCGGCTCTGCCCCGCGTGCCACGAGCTGGGTCCATTCCCAAAGCACCGCGCCGGCCGCGAGCGCGCAGACGACGATGAAAACCCAGCCGCCCAGATAGGCTGCCACGATCGCCACCGGCGCCAGCACCAGGGCCGAGACGGCGCGGCGCTTGAAATTTCGTCCTGCGCCTTCCGGCGCGACAGTTCCGCCGGCGCCGCGATCCTGATTGTTTGCTGTAGTCACGAGGCGGTCTGAGCAATCAATCCGCCGAAACGGCGCTCGCGCCGGCGGAATTCCGCAATTGCGGTCTCGAGCACGCTACGGTCGAAGTCGGGCCAATTGACCGGTACGAAAACGAGCTCGCTATAAGCGGATTGCCAGAGCAAAAAGTTCGACAGCCGCTGCTCGCCGCTGGTGCGGATAATGACATCGGGATCCGGTACGTCCGGCGCATCGAGATGACGGGTCAGTAGCTCTGGCGTGATGTCGCTGGCCGCGAGCCGCCCCTGTGCAACTTCCATCGCGAGGCGGCGCGCCGCGCGAGCGATCTCCTGCCGCGCGCCGTAATTGAAGGCGACAACGAGAAGGAGCCCTTCATTGTGCCGCGTCAGATTTTCGGCTTCTTCGAGCAGGCCGCGGATGTCTTTGGCCAGATCCTCGCGCTCGCCGATGACGCGGACGCGGACGTTGCTCTTGTGCAATTCGGCGAGATCGTTGCGGATGAAACGACGCAGCAGCGACAGCAGGTCGCCGATCTCCGATTGCGGCCGCGACCAGTTCTCCGAGCTGAAAGCGAAAATCGTCAGCACGGCAACGCCGAGTTCGCCGGCCGCGCGCACCGTCTTGCGCAACGCCTCGACGCCGCGCCGGTGGCCCTCCACCCGCGGCAGGCCGCGCGCCGCGGCCCAGCGTCCATTGCCGTCCATGATGATGGCGACATGCCGCGGCACGTCAAAACCGCTGTCGGTCGTGGTGCGCGGCTGCGTCGCCTCGGTTATCGAGACTGGGTCACTCAAACCGTCATGATCTCCTTTTCCTTGCCGGCCAGCATCTTCTCGACTTCGGCGATGGTCGAGTCGGTCACTTTCTGCACTTCTCCGGCTTGATGCTTGTGTTCGTCCTCGCTCATCTGATGGTCTTTTTCCATCTTCTTGAGCAGATCGAGGCCGTCGCGACGGACGTGGCGCACCGCAACGCGCGCGCCTTCGGCATATTTGTGCGCGACCTTGACGAGCTCGCGCCGGCGCTCTTCGTTCAGTTCGGGGATGCGCAAGCGCACATTTTGTCCTTCGGTCGACGGACTTAATCCCAAATTGGCGGCCGAGATTGCCTTCTCGACCGCATGCACCATCGAATGGTCCCAGACCTGAACGTTGAGCAGGCGCGGCTCCGGCACACTGATCGTGGCGAGCTGATTGAGCGGCATGTGGTTGCCGTAAGCGTCGACCTGAATGCTATCGAGCAAAGCGGTCGAAGCCCGCCCGGTGCGCAGGCCCGAAAGCTCGTGCCTGAGCGAGCCAAGCGCACCCTGCATGCGGCGCTTGAGATCGTTCATGTCGAATGCGGCACTTGCCATATTGCGCTCTCCTGACAGGCTCTTGACAGTCTACTGGCGCCTCTCCAAGGCGCCGACGCGAGCCGTAAACCCAATCCGACTTTACTTGGAAAACCGCCCAATTGCGTAGCCGGTGGCGCGTAGCCTTAACCGACCGTGGTGAAAGGCCCTTTTCCGCACAAGACGTTCTCGATCGCGCGCGGCTCCCGGATCGAAAACACGATGATAGGCATCCGGTTTTCCTGGGCAAGCGCGAAAGCCGTCGCGTCCATGATCTTGAGCCGGCGGTCGAGCGCCTCCTGGTGGCCGAGACGCTCGTAGCGGGTGGCCGCCGGATCCTTCTTGGGATCGGCCGTGTAGACGCCGTCGACATCGGTCGCCTTCAGGACCGCGTTGCACTCCATTTCGGCGGCGCGCAGGACGGCGGTCGTGTCGGTGGTAAAGAACGGATTGCCGGTGCCGCCGGCGAAGACGATGATACGCTCATTCTCGAGATGCCGCAGCGCGCTCTGCCGTTCGTAGGTTTCGCAGACCTGCGGCATGATCAAAGCCGACATGGCGCGTGCTTCGACGCCGGCGCGCTCGATGGCAGCGACCAGAACCAGCGCATTCATTACGGTCGCCAACATGCCCATGGCGTCGGCCGTGGGCCGTGACAGGCCGTCTTCGGAAATCTGCGCCCCGCGCAGCACATTGCCGCCGCCGACGACGACCCCGAGCGCGATGCCGAGCTTATGGCCCGAGACCAAATCAGCCGCGAAGCGGTCGATGGTCGGCTGATGAATCCCGAACTTCTCCGGGCCGCTGAGCGCCTCGCCGGACAGCTTGACGATCACCCGCCGGTAGTTCGGTTTGTCCATTGGAGGGCCCCTGATACCGCTCTTTGGGACGGCTCTAATGCGTGCCGGCAAGCGCGGCGACTTCGCCGCCGAAATCGTCGCTCGGCTTGTCGATACCTTCACCGAGCGCAAAGCGCACAAAGCCCGTCACCTTGATCGGACTGCCCACTTTGCCTTCAGCCTCTTTAATGGCCTGCGCCACGCTCTGCTTGCCCTTCTCGTCGAAGATGAAGGGTTGCTCAAGCATGCAGACTTCCTTGTAGAAGGTCTTGAGGCCCGACTCGACGATTTTTTCGATCATAGCTGCTGGCTTGCCCTGTGCCTTGAACTTGTCGGCGAGCACATTTTTCTCGCGCTCGACGACCGCGGGGTCGAGGCCTGAAGGATCGACGGCTTGCGGATTGGCCGAGGCGACGTGCATCGCCAAAAGCCGGCCGAACGCTTTGAGTTCGTCGGTCTTTCCCGCCGATTCCAGCCCAACGATCACGCCCATGCGGCCGAGCCCATCGGTGACCGAACTGTGCACGTAAGTGCCGACCACGCCCTTGCCGACCGAAACCTCGGCGGCGCGGCGCAAAGTCATGTTCTCGCCGATCTTGGCGACATTGTCGGAAATCGCATCGGCAATGCTGATGCTGCCGGCCTTGGCGCCGAGGATCTTGTTGACGTCAGGACCGGTGCCGAGCGCCACATCCGCGATCATTTTGACGAGGCCCTGGAACAATTCATTGCGCGCGACGAAATCGGTCTCGGAATTCACCTCGACGACGACGCCTTTGGTGCCCAACGTCGCGACGCCGATCAGGCCCTCGGCGGCGACGCGCCCGGCCTTCTTGGCGGCCTTGGACAGGCCCTTCTTGCGCAGCCAGTCGACAGCCGCATCGATATTGCCGCCGCTCTCGTTAAGCGCCGCCTTGCAGTCCATCATGCCGGCGCCGGTCTGGTCGCGGAGCTCCTTGACCATGGAAGCGCTGATATTCTCTGCCATTGAAGTTGGTCCCTGATATCGGTCCAGTATTCGCCCAAACCCTTATGCGACTAAGCTGGTCGTCGTCGCCGCGCCGTGATCCGGACTGGCCGGGCCGGCGCGGCGTCAAAGTAGCGCCATCGGTACGCGAGACAGCCGCCGCAGACGAAAACGCTGGCGGCCGTCCTACACTTCCTCGGCCGTCAGTTCCTTGGCCTTGGCGATCCAGCCCTCGACGCGGCCGGGCAGTCCGACCTCTTCGCCGACCCTATGCGCCGCCGCGGCGGACAGTTCGGCGATCTGCTGATAGTGGAAAATGCCAAGGTCGTTGAGTTTCTTCTCGACGGTCGGCGATACGCCCGTCAGCTTCTTGAGATCGTCGGCGACGCCGCGCGGGCCCGACAGCGGCTCGAAGCCAAGCGTGCTGGTTTCGGCCGGCAACTCTTCCGCGATCGGCTCGGCCTGGGCGCCGGCATCGATGCCGTGCGAACCCTGGGCGCGCGAAATGCCGTCGAGCGCCGCACGCGCGATGAGATCGCAATAAAGCGTGATGGCACGGCTGGCGTCGTCGTTGCCCGGCACGACGTAAGTGATGCCGTCCGGATCGCAATTGGTATCGACGACCGCCGCGACCGGCACGTTAAGGCGGCGCGCCTCTTTGATCGCGATGTCTTCCTTGTTGGTGTCGATGACGAAGACCAGGTCGGGAAGGCCGCCCATGTCCTTGATGCCGCCGAGCGCGCGGTCGAGCTTGTCGCGCTCGCGCTGCAAGGTCAGGCGCTCTTTCTTGGTATAGCCCTGCGCCTCGTTCGACGCGAGCATCTCGTCAAGCGCACGCAGCCGCTTGATCGAGTTCGACACCGTCTTCCAATTGGTCAGCGTGCCGCCGAGCCAGCGCGAATTGACGTAATACTGCGCCGAGCGTTTGGCGGCCTCGGCGATGGCGTCCTGCGCCTGCCGCTTGGTGCCGACGAACAGGATACGTCCGCCCTGCGCGACCGTATCGCTTACGGCCTGCAGCGCGCGGTGCATCATCGGCACCGATTGCGTCAGATCGACGATGTGGATGTTATTGCGGGTGCCGAAGATGTACTCGGACATCTTCGGATTCCAACGATGGGCCTGATGGCCGAAGTGCACGCCAGCTTCCAAAAGCTGGCGCATGCTGAAGTCTGGCAGCGCCATAAAAATTCTCCGGTTGATCCGCCGCGGACCGAGAGCCCACCCCGGATGGGGCAGACACCGGACGGCTGTTTAGGCCAAGGTCCGCGTGTGAGATTGCCGCGCTTATATAGGCATCTGCCCGGTCGAGGCAACCCGAACGTTCAAAGCCGCGGCGCGGCCGTCAATTGGCCCCGGCAATGGCCTGGGCGCGGGCCACCACCTCGGGCGGCGAGTGATAAAGCCGCTCGACCAGAGACTGGACGTCCTCACCACTGACGAAATTGAGCTCCAGATCGATCTTGGCGGCTTCCGCGATCAGATCGGGGTCGTGCATGGCTTTAGCGACCGCGTTGCGCAGCGCCGCGGCCACCGCCGGATCGAGACCGGGCGGTGCCAACAGCGGCCGCCCCATGGAATTGCGCGAGAAAATGAGGTCGAGCACCTGTCGGTCGGCGCCGGCCGTGACGAAATCGCCGACCAGCGGAACGTTCGGCAGTTCCGGATGGCGGTTGAGCGCGACCTGCAGGATGATTTTCAGCGCGCCGTCGTCGATCTGCTCCTTATTGCCGGACCGCGCCACGCTCCACGAATAGCCGACGATGCCGTCAAGCTCGCCGCGCTCGATGGCGAGCATCAGTTCCTGAGTGCCGGGATAGCCGGCAATGACCTTGAGCTTGGTGCCGAACAGGGCGTTGAGCGTCTGGGTAAATATCTGCTGATCGCCGCCGGCGCCGGTCGAGCCGACCTTCAAGGCGGCGCCATTGAGAACATCCTGGAAGCTCGATGCCGGCCCGGGCTGGCGCACAAAGAAGCCGCCAACCTCGTTGTTCATGCTGCCGAGCCAGGCGAACTTGGTGGAGTCGAATTTCGGCGGCCCGAGCGGCGCATCGAGGATCGGCTCCATGGCGACGCCGCGCCCGACAATGGCGATCTCCGACCCGTCGGCCGGCGCCGCATGCGCCATGTAGCTCGTCAGATTGAGGGAGCCCGCGCCCGGCCGGTTTTGCGGGACGATCAGCGGATTGCCGGGAAGGTATTTGCCGAGATAGCGGGCGAGCAGCCGGCCATAGGTGTCGTAGCCGTAACTGGTGGGCGAGTAGCCGATCAGGAGCCGGATCTGCTTGCCGGCAAAACTGGGTTCGCGCTGTTGCGCCTGGCTCTCCGCCGGGAGCGCGAGGACGACGGCCAACGCCAAGGCGACTGCGCGAAGCCCGCGCCTGCGGTCACTCCGCCGCACGCTCCAGACTCATGGCATCGAGATGCGCCAGCACTTCATCGACATGCATCACATCGGCGTATTTGTGGTGCATGTCGAACAGATTGACCTTGTGCGTCAGCTCGGCGCGGTCGTAGGTGCATTCCTCGACGATGCTGACATGGAATCCGTTCGAATAGCCTTCGACGACGCTGGCGCGCACGCAGCCCGACGTGCTCTCGCCGCACACGATCAGGCTCTGGATGCCGAGCAGCGACAGGTGCGAGAACAGCGGCGTGCCCTGAAAAATGCTGGC
>DATHPQ010000170.1:0-29674 GCA_035483735.1 Xanthobacteraceae bacterium
CGAAACCGCGAGCCGTTCGGCGCTCGGCACAATCTGATCATGTCGCGCGGCAGGAATCCGTCCAGCAAATGCAGCGCGAGGTAATGGCTGCCGAAATAGAACGGCACGCCGACGGTACGGTTGGCGAGCTGCTGCGGCGTATAGACCGGCGAATCCGGCCGCACCACGATTGCCGAATAGGCGACGATGGCGCGGCGGCCGAGCTGCCGGCTGCCCTGGCCGGTATCGGCAGTAATTGCCCCATTCGCAGGCATTATACATGTCGGCCTTGCCCTGCTCGAGCAGCTTGCCGTGGCTGGCGAAAGGCGTGACGCCTTTCGGCGTCGTCACATCGGCTTCGACCTTCTTTTCCACGCCGGCTTCGCGATCGACCCATTCGATGGCGAGCCCTTCCTTGGTGAACAGGCCTTCGTCATAGGCGACAAGTTCCGGCAGGCCTTGGAACGGCGCCGTGGTTTCGAGAACAAGCTTTTTCATCTGCATGCTCATTTTCAGCGGAAGTGCTAAGGCAGCAATCTTCCTGCAAGCTTTGCGCTGCCGCAAGGCCGGATCGGGACAGGGGCAAGGCCGGGCAGGCTGCCTTGTTGTCGCCTCAGCGCAATGTGATGGGCTAACCGCAAGCGGGGCAACGCTGACTGCCGGATACGGGATTTTGCCGATGTGATTTTGCATTGCACGCGGCCGAACGTCACTGGCGGCTGCCGCGACAAAGTCAAGGCGTTATCTTTCTCTGGGAATGTGTTTAAGTCATAAGCCATCCGGTACACAGCCGCGTAATGTTGCACTTCGTTGAACATCTCATTCACGCCTATGGCCTTTTGACGGTCGCCCTTATCGTCGGCCTGGAATGCATCGGCGTTCCGCTGCCGGGCGAAACGGCGCTCCTCGGCGCCGCCATCTATGCCGGCACCAAACACGATCTGAACATTGTCGCGGTGATTTTGACGGCGGCCGCGGCCGCAATCGTCGGCCGTGTCGTCGGTTATGCGATCGGCCGGGGGTTCGGCTATTGGCTGTTGCTGCGCTACGGCAGCTATATGCGGATAACCGAGGCGAGGATCAAACTCGGCCAATATCTGTTCCTGCGCCACGGTGGCAAGATCGTCTTCATCGCGCAATTCGTCCCGGTGCTGCGGACTTTTGCCGGGATCTTCGCCGGCGCCAATATGATGCCGTGGCGCGATTTTCTGTTCGCCAATGTGGTGGGCTCGGTCATCTGGTCGGTGACTTATGGTTACGCGGCCTATGCGCTGGGGCGGCAATTCGAGCGGCTGGAAGGCCCGGTCGTGATCTTTATCGCCGTGATCACCATCGTGGGATTCGTCGTCGGTGGTATTTTTGTCAATCGGCATGAGCAACAGCTTTTGGCCGAAGCCGAGCGGGCAATGCCGGGGCCGCTGAAACTGCCCTAGCCGTCAAAACCCGGGTTTCCCGGCTGCTCCAAGCTCTTCTTGAACCCATTGATCGGCATAACCATATTGCTCTGTGATCGGGCGGGTGAACCGCACGGTCATGGGGCGCCATAACGGGCCCCGGCAAAGTCGCTTAGCCAAGGACTTTGAAACCATGTCCAGGGTTTCGTCGCTTTCCAGTCCCTTTTTGCTTGGTTTCGACGAGATCGAGCGGGTGCTCGATCGGGTCGGCAAGGCCGCAGACGGGTATCCTCCTTACAATATCGAGCGTGTCGCCCGCGACGGTGACAGTCCCGAGCGCCTGCGCATCACCCTTGCGGTGGCGGGCTTTACCCGCGCCGAGCTCGATGTCACGGTGGAGGAAAGCCAGCTCGTCATCCGTGGCCGGCAGCAAGACGACAAAAGCCGGCAATACATCCACCGCGGCATCGCCGCGCGCCAGTTCCAGCGCACCTTCGTGCTGGCGGACGGCATGGAGGTATTGGGCGCGGACTTGAAGAACGGATTGCTGTCGATCGATCTGGCGCGCCCGCAACCCGAGCGCATCGTTAAATCGATTTCAATCAAAGAGTGCGAATAAGAAACCCGGTAGGACTCGACCGCAACAGAGAAAGGATCGAGGGCCATGAACGAGATTAAACACGAGACGAATCGTGACAGTGCAACTCGCGCCGAGACCGCACTAAAGTTTTCACCGGAAGCGCTCGCCCAGCTCGGCGACGGACACATCGCCTATGTGAAAGCGGTCCGCATCGAGGATTTCCGCAAGCAGTTTCCGCAGGCCGATGTGCCGCAGCTCGACCCCGGCCAGGTGCTGTTTGCGCTGCACGCCGCCGACGGCACGCCGATCATGCTGACCGACACTCGTGAGTCGGCAGTCGCCAATGCCTGGAGCCAGGAACTCGAGACGGTCAGCCTGCACTGATCGGGATCAAGGCCGCGGCTGGAGCATGATCCCGAAAAGTGGAAACCGGTTTTCGGAAAAGATCATGCTCAGACGTAAAATCTAGCGGTCGGCGGGTGTCGGTAAGTAGATATCCGTAGCAGATATCAGTCATCAGAATAGGGCCGTGCGGATAGCGCCGGCCCTATTTTGTTTGATCGCGTTTGGTTTGATCGCGCGGCTAAGCTGCCGACGCCGACGGCATCGCCAGCACCGCGTAGAGCGATTCGGCGTCCTGCGAGCCGCGCAGCTTGTGGGTGATCGCGGGATCGCGCAACAGCCGCGCGATCCGCGCCAGCGCCTTGAGATGATCGGCGCCGGCGCCTTCCGGTGCCAGCAGCAGAAAAACGAGATCGACCGGCTGACTGTCGAGCGCTTCGAAATCGACCGGGCGCTCGAGGCGCGCGAACAATCCGAACAGCCGCGTCAGCGTCGGCAGCTTGCCGTGCGGGATGGCGATGCCGTTGCCGACCGCCGTCGAGCCGAGCTTTTCGCGCTGCATCAGGATATCGAAAATCGCACGCTCGTTCTGTCCGGTGAGCATGGCTGCGCGCGCCGCCAGTTCATGCAGCACCTGCTTCTTGCCGTTGACCTTGAGCGCCGGGAGGATCGCATTCGGCGCGACGAGATCGGTAAGCGTCATGATGAAGAGCCTGAAAGTGAGTCGGAACCTGAAATAACGGCGAGGTGGCGCGAAAGCGTCGGTGGCTATTGGTCGCGGTGGAACCGGGGTTCATTTTCGCATCGGAGCATGAACTTTTCCCGAAAAACCGGTGTCCGAACCGTGCCAACCTTCTTGGCACTCTGCGAAAGGCGGCGGACCATAAGGAGGTGCCGCAGCGGCGTCAATGGGCATCGGTGGATGAAAGCGCCGGCGGATCGATCCAGCCGAAATGGCCGTCGGCGCGCCGATAGACGATGTTGACGCCGCCATGTGCGGCATGCCGGAACACCAAAACCGGCGCTCCAGTCAGGTCGAGTTCGGTCACCGCGTCGCTGACCGAAAGCTGTTTCAAGGTCGTGGTCGATTCGGCGATGATGACGGGGGTAAAGGCGTCGATGTCCGCCCCGTCCGCCTGCTCCGGCGCCGCGATGATATAGCTTGCCGCATCGACGGTGGCCCAGTCCGGCGCGCGCGTCTCGTTGCGTTCGGGGCGATGACCTTTCAGCCGCCGATGATAGCGGCGTAGCCGCTTTTCGATGAGCGCCGCTGCCTGGTCGGCGCTGGCATAAGCGTCGGGCGCCATGCCGTCGGCGTGCAGCGTGATTTTCGAATCGAGATGGATCGCGCATTCGGTGCGGAAGCCAAAACCGTCGCGCGTCAAGGTCAGATGCCCGGAATAGCCTCCGTCGAAATACTTACGTACCGTCTCGGCAATCCGATCGCTGATGCGGTCGCGCAGCGCGTCGCCAATATCGAGATTTTTTCCGGACACGCGAAATGTCATGGCAGCCTCCGCAATGTGACGAGCGCCTCGGTCATCGGCGCTTTGGACACGGACCGCTCGCGATCGATATCCCCCGTATAACACTCTGACTCGACCTAGGTATCCACCGCCGCGCTGTCAACGCGGCGGTGCCGCGCGTCGTCGCCCGATACGTTGCACGCATCGCAGGATGGCACAGAAGCTTTGCGCTGAATTGAGCGGAGATCGATCTAATTCGCGGTGGCGACCTGCTTCTCGCGCCGCCGCTGCACCGATGACGGGATGCGCATCGCCTCGCGGTATTTGGCGACGGTGCGCCGCGCGATATCGACGCCGGCCTCGCGCAGCTTCTCGACGATCGTGTCGTCGGACAAGACATCGGCGGCGGGTTCGGCATCGATCAATTGCTTGATGCGATGCCGCACCGATTCGGCGGAATGGGCTTCGCCGCCATGCGCTGCGGCGATCGCCGACGTGAAGAAATATTTCAGTTCGAAAATGCCGCGGCTCGTCGCCATATATTTGTTGGCGGTGACGCGCGACACCGTCGATTCGTGCATGCTGATGGCTTCAGCGACCGTTTTCAGATTGAGCGGGCGCAGATACTCGACGCCGTGGGCGAAAAACGCGTCCTGCTGGCGCACGATCTCGTTGGCGACTTTGAGAATGGTGCGGGCGCGCTGATCAAGCGCACGGACGAGCCAGGTGGCGCTCTGCAAGCATTCGGTGAGGTAGGATTTGTCGGTGTCGCGGCGCGCGGTGGCCGACACTTCCGAATAGTAGCTCTGATTGATCAGAACTTTCGGCAGCGTGTCGGAATTTAACTCGACAAGCCAGGCGCCGTCCGGCGCCGGCCGCACGAATACGTCGGGCACGATCGGCTGCACCAGCGCCGAGCCGAACGCGTGGCCGGGCTTCGGATTAAGCCTGCGCACTTCCGCGATCATGTCGGCGAGATCTTCGTCGCCGATGCCGCAGACTTTCTTCAGCGCCGAGAAATCGCGCTTGGCCAATAGATCGAGCCGCGAGATCAAGGCTTGCATCGCCGGATCGTAGCGGTCGTTTTCCTTGAGCTGGATCGCCAGGCACTCGGCGAGATCGCGCGCGCAAATTCCCGGCGGATCGAAAGTCTGGAGAACGGCCAGCACGGCCTCGATTTCCGCAACGCCGGTGCCCAGCTTCTCCGCGGCGGCCGCGAGATCGCCGCTCAGATACCCGGAATCGTCGACAAGATCGATCAGGTATTGACCAATCATTCGCTGCACCGGATTGGCGATCGCAAGCGTGAGTTGTTCGCGCAGCCAGTCGGCCAGCGTGGTTTCGGCGGAGACGAAGGCCTCGAGATTGTACTCGCCGTCGTCGCGGCCGCCGGAGCCGGTGCCGGCCCATTCCGAATAGTTGGCCGGACCGTCCGCAGCGCGCGCCGGCACAGGCTCACGGTCGTCGTTATAGTTCTCGCCGGGCCCGGTGCCGGGCGTGTCGTCATGGACGTGGCCGTTCAGTTCGAGTTCACCGCCGAACTCGCCGCCAGTCTCGGCGCTGATTTCGCTGCCGTTATGCGCCTCGCCGTCGAGCATCGGCTGGTCCGGCGCTGCCTCTCCGGCCGGCTCGGCTTCGGTGCCGTGGTCGAGCAGCGGGTTGCGCTCGAGCTCGGCCTCGACATAGGCGACCAGATCGAGATTGGAGAGCTGCAGCAGCTTGATGGCCTGCATCAGCTGCGGCGTCATCACCAGCGCCTGGCTCTGCCGTATCTGCAGTCTTTGCGAGAGCGCCATGAGGGCCTGTGGCGTATGCGACTTTTGACGTGGCTGACCGATAACTTGGTCCGATTCTTGCTTATCTCCTTATCGTATATCTTTCGCGGTGTCGCCAGCCTATTTTTGTCAGGCTTAAGACCCGCGGCCCATCCCCCAAATGCCCTTATCGGCAGCGTTTTTTAACGTCTGCCGAATATTTGCTTATTTTTTAGGCGGCCTGCCCTTATCGGTACCTCGTCGTTGGACCTTGCAGCAGACTTTGCAGCTGACTTGGCGGCGCGTCATTGCGCCGCGCAGGGACTGTGCTCAGGTTCCAATCCTGCGGCGGAAGCACGCCGTGGCCGAATCGTTCTCCCTG
Organism: Xanthobacteraceae bacterium; assembly: GCA_035483735.1. Taxonomy (GTDB): domain Bacteria; phylum Pseudomonadota; class Alphaproteobacteria; order Rhizobiales; family Xanthobacteraceae; genus BOG-931. Next base: position 5,898 of record DATHPQ010000170.1, read on the forward strand.
CCCGCCGACAAGGTTGGTCCGTGCCCGCGCTGCTGCTATGAGTGCGGCCTTGGGACAGGCGCCGGGTTGAGGGGTGGTTTGTGGCTTTATTCAGCGTCACGGCGGTGCCGGAACGGCGCTACCAGTCGGTAGTGATCGGCACGATTCTCACTCTCGTCGCCGTGCGCCTGGTCTTTGCTGGGATGGCGCCGCTCAGCTTTGACGAAAGCCTGTACTGGCTTTGGTCGAAGCACATTGTCGGCGGCTATCTCGATCATCCGCCGGCCAATCCCCTTCTCATCAGGATCGGCACGACGCTGTTCGGCAATACCGAGTTCGGCGTGCGCGCCATCGGCGTCCTGCTGGCGCTGCCGGCGAGTTGGGCGATCTGGCGGTCCGGCGCAATCCTGTTCAATGACGACAGGGTCGGCGCCACGGCTGCGCTCTATTTCAACCTGACCATTCTCATGGCGGCCGGCTCGGCGCTGGCGACGCCCGACAATGCGCTGGTGGTTTCGATCGCATTCTTGATGCTCACCTTGGTCAAGCTCCAGGAGACCGGGCGCGGCGAATGGTGGCTCGCCGTCGGCGTCGCGTTCGGCGTCGGGATGCTGTCGAAATACACGACGTTTTTCTTTTCGGTGAGCATTCTCGCCTGGGTGTTGATCGTGCCGCAGCAGCGCAAATGGCTGCTGACGCCGTGGCCGTGGATCTCGGGCCTGATCGCGGTCGCGGTGTTTTCGCCGACATTGATCTGGAATGCCGAGCACGACTGGGCCTCGTATCATTATCAATTCAACCGGCTCGTCGTGCACCAATGGTCGCTGCGCTACCTCGGCGAGTTCTTCGTCGTGCAGATGGGCATGGCGACGCCGCCGATTTTCGTGCTCGGCTGCCTCGGCCTGGCGGCGATGATCAAGGGCGAGGGCGGGCCGCAGCCGTCGCGCGTTTTCATCAATGCGATGGTGTGGCCGCTCGTGATCTATTTCGTGTGGCACACCTTCCACGACCGCGTCGAAGGCAATTGGCCGGAGCCGGTCTATGTACCGTTTGTCATCGCCGCGGCGGTTGCGGCCGAGCGCGTAAAGTTCGACGCGACCTGGGCGCCGCTCGCGTCGTGGTCGCAGCGGCTTGCCGTGCCGGTCGGGCTCGGCATCGCGGCTTGCCTGTATTTGCAGGCGGTGTTCGGCGTGCTGCCGCTCGGCCGGGCCGATCCGACGGCGCGCGCGCTCGGCGCCGGTTGGAAGGAGCTCGCGGTAAAGCTCGACGACGTGCGCACCCGCATCGGCGCGCCGATCGTGTTGACGACGGAATATGGCATTGCCGGCTGGCTCGAATTCTATCTGCCCTCGCACCCTGTCGTGACGCAGGTCAACGAACGCATGCGCTATGTCGATCTGCCCCAGCCCGACCCGGCTTTATTCCGGGGCACCAGCATGTATGTCTGCCAGACGCCATGCGACGCGGTTTCCCTGTTGCAGCAAAAATTCGGTAAAGTGGACTTGGTGGCGACTTTTCCGCGGACCCGCCACGACGTTACCATCCGCGAATATTCGGTCTATAGCCTGTCCGGCCCGATCGGGCAGGTCCTCGACCCGCCGTAAGCCGCTGCCGTAACGAGGCAGCGGCCGTAACGAGGCAGATGTGAACGAGCAACTCCGCGTATCGATGCCGCCGCCGCAGGACGCGCGTCCGCGCCCGCGGCTCTCCATCGTTGCGCCCTGCTACAACGAAGAGGCCGGCCTCGAAGAGTTTCATCGGCGCATGAGCGCGGCCGCCAAGGAGGCCGCCGGCAGCGACTACGAGCTGGTCCTGGTCAATGACGGCTCGGACGACCGGACCTGGGAGATCATGGTCGATCTCGCCAAGCGCGATCCGCAATTGGTGGCAGTCAATTTGTCGCGCCGCCACGGTCATCAGCGCGCGATGACGGCGGGTCTGCATTCCTGCCGCGGCGACCGCGTGCTGACCATCGATTCCGACTTGCAGGATCCGCCGGAATTGCTCGGCGAGATGTGGCGTCTCATGGACCGCGTCGACGCCGACGTCGTCTATGGCCAGCGCCGCGAGCGGCAGGGCGAAACCCTGCTCAAGCGCGGCACGGCGGCTTTGTTCTATCGGTTGCTGCGGCAGCTCGCCGACGGCGACATGCCGGTCGACAGCGGCGACTTCCGCCTCATGAGCCGCAAGGTCATCGACATTCTCAATTCAATGCCGGAGCAGCAGCGCTTCATCCGCGGCATGGTGAGCTGGATCGGCCTGCGCCAGGTGGCGCTCGCTTATGACCGCGCGCCGCGCACCACCGGCTCCAGCAACTATTCGATCGGGCGGATGTTCGGGCTTGCCTTCGACGCACTGACCTCGTTCTCGATCATGCCGCTGCGGCTCGCATCCTATCTCGGCATCATTGTCGGATTCTTGTCGCTGTTGATGCTCGGCTACACGCTCGGCAGCTGGGCCTTCGGGCACGTCGTCGAAGGCTGGACCAGTCTGTCGACGCTTATTCTGGTGCTCGGCAGCATGCAGCTTATTCTGTTCGGCCTGCTCGGCGAATATGTCGGGCGGCTTTATCTGGAATCCAAGCGCCGGCCGCTCTTCGTCATCGACGAGATCCGCACCGGCGACAACGCGGCGACGTCGTCGCCCTATCAAATCGCCGGCGAACCGCGCGGGGCCCGCGGCGAGACTTTGAACTAAAAGTTTTAGATTTTACGATTGCGCATGATCTTTTCCGACCTTGCTTCGCCAGCCGAAGCGGGCTTCGCGAAGGCGGGAAACCGGCATTCACTTTTCGGGATCATGTTCTAGAGCCGGAATTCTTCGCCGAGATAGAGCCGGCGCACGTCCGGATTGTTGACGATCTCTTCGGCTCTGCCTTCCATCAGCACTTCGCCGGAATAGATGATGTAGGCGCGGTCGGTGAGGCCCAGCGTCTCGCGCACATTATGGTCGGTGATCAATACGCCGATGCCGCGATTGGTGAGATGCCGCACCAGTGATTGAATGTCGCCGACGGCGATCGGATCGATGCCGGCAAACGGCTCGTCAAGCAGCATGTAATTCGGCCGCGTCGCCAATGCGCGCGCGATTTCGCAGCGCCGCCGCTCGCCGCCCGACAACGCAATCGCCGGCGTCTTGCGCAGGCGTGCGATGTTGAACTCTTCAAGCAGCGCATCGAGGTCGCGCGCCCGCCGCTTCTTGTCGGGCTCCACGACTTCGAGCACCGAGCGGATATTGTCTTCCACGGTGAGGCCGCGAAAAATCGAGGCTTCCTGCGGCAAATAACCGATGCCAAGCCGCGCCCGCTGATACATCGGCAGTTGCGTGACATCGCGGCCGTCGAGCTCGATGCGGCCATTGTCGGCCTTGATCAGGCCGGTGACCATATAGAACACCGTGGTCTTGCCGGCGCCGTTGGGGCCGAGGAGGCCGACCGCCTCGCCCTTGCGCACGTAAAAGCTCACGCCTTTGACCACCTTGCGGCCGACGAAGCTTTTTTCGACGCTATGCACGGCAAGAAGCCCGGCGCGGTCGCCCGGCGCCGCGCCATTGCCGTCGCTGCGGCGGCGCGGCCGCGGGGCCGGGCGCTGGCCGTTGACCGCGGGCGGCGGCGGACGCTGCGGCCGTGCGGAAGTCCCGGGAGGCGGCGACGTAGGGGGCGGAGCCGGTACCGGGTACGGGGCCGGACCGGGAGCCAGAGACGGGCTTGGCGGCGGCATAAAAGCCTGCGGCGGCGGCGCGGCCGGCGGCTGCTGGGTGAAGGCCTGTTGCTGAGTATGGGCCTGAGGCTGGGGCGCGGGCGGCTGCGCCGTTTCGCGCGGGGGGGCCATTTCGCGCCGGCGAGATTTGGGGCGCGGCTTTTCCGCAGGCGCTCCGGCGCTGGCAATGTCGAGATAGACGTTGCTGATCTCGCCGCCCATCGATTCAAGATCGATGGCGTCCTCCTCCGCGACCGGAACCGGCCTGCGCTTGCCCTTGGCCGGGCCGCGGCGGAAGTATGAAAGGAGATCTGACACGGTCTTGGGAGGCCTCGCCTGCGGTTCCGGTATCCGTCTATATAGCGGACTCTAGCCGATTTTCCGCGTCCGGGCGGCAAGGTGCTGGAATCGGGCGGCTAATTGGCGGCGTCAATTCGGGCCTGAATTCGTCTGGCCCGGCCCAATGGTCATGCCCTTTCCGGGCTGGATCAGCGCGCGAACGCGCGGCGGACCGGGTGCGCCGGCGCCGGCGCCGCCATTGCTCGAGCCCGATTCCACCTTGGCACTTCCGGTGACCGTATCGACCACAACCTTTTCGCCGTGAATGACGTTCTGGCCCTGGCTGACGACAACATTGCCGCTCAAAGTGATGGTCTTGGTCTCCAAGTCATAAATGCCGGTGTCTCCCTTTACGTTCTGATCCTTGGTGAGGACAGTGACACCGCCGCGTGCTTCGATGCGGCGAATATTCTGCGCGCCTTGCGGCATGCCGGGCGTGGACTTGGTCGTCGTCACTGGTGTCGCAGCAGGCTTGCCATTCCCGGCGATGCCGATTTCCTGACCGTAAAAGACGACGAGGCTTTGGCATTTCATCGTGGTGTCGCCTTGCACCACTTGCACATTGCCGGAGAAGGTCGCGGTCTTGTTCTTGTCGCGCACTTCAAGTGTCGCGGCCTCGATCTGGACCGGCTGATCCTTTTTCTGATCGCTCATCATGCCCTGGAACGGGCCGGGTGCGGCGCTGCCGCTGGAAGGTTGTGCGGCGCCGCCGCTCGAAGGTTGCGCGGCCACCGGCGTTGCGGCCAAAAGTGCCGTCACGGCGAGGCCGGCCAAAGCGCTGCAGAATTTTTGTTTGGTCCGGCTCATTGCGCGCTGGCCTTTGCGGTATCGCCAGAGCCGTCTTTGCTCTCTTTACCGGGCAGGAGCGTCATTTCGACGCCACCGAAGCGAAGCACGCTGCCGTTGTCGGCAATGTCGAGCCGCTGCGCATTGAGCGAGCCGTTGAGCATGTTCACCTGCACCGGCTTGTCCGAAGCGACAGTGCCTTTCTTGACGTCGATGACGGCTTCGCTCAGGTGGCCCGAATAGCCGCTCGACGACGACAGATCGATATTCTCGTTGAGCGTCAGGATCTCGGACTTCACGTTATAGATGCCGGAGACCGCCGACATTTCGACGGTGCTCTTGTCCGCCATTTCCATCTTGGCATGGAGCTTTTCCAGCTCGACAAGATCGGGTTTGGTCATGTCTTGCGCCGCTGCATCGGCGGAGAATTCGTAGGCGCGGGAATCGGCGGTAAATCCGGTCAGCCGCGGCGCCTCCATGGTGATCTTGGTGCCATGGATCACCAGATTGCCGAGTTCGCCCGGCAAGCGGAAGCCGCCGATCGGCGGCATGTAGTTCATCGCCACCACGGCGAGGAGAAGCGCCGCAATTCCAACCGGCACGCCGATGCGCAGCAGCCGGACGTGGCGGCTGTGCTGTAACGCGGACCGGTAACTGCGGTCAAAGTCGCCGCGCGACTTGGTGGCAAAGCCTTTTGCCGCGCTATCCGGGTACACGGTGGCCAAGCAGCGATCCTTCGAAAAGCGCCCCCGATTCGGGCGGCAAGCCATGCTTCAAACCATGCTTTTAGCGGGCTTATCCGGTAAAAGTCGCTGGCGATTATGTCCCAGGCAGGGCCGGCCGGAGCCTCGGCCATCCCTGCAGACCTACCCCGGCGGCGGCGCCGCCCCTCACGAATGGGCAAATATGTCCTCGGCGGCAAAGCCCGCAAGGTCGAGCCGCACCCGCACCGGCAGGAAACGGAAACAGGCTTCCGCGAGCTCTTCGCGGCCCTCGCGCGCCAGCATGGCTGAGAGCTTCTCCTTGAGCGCATGAAGATGCGTCACATCGGACGCGGCATAGGCGACTTGCGCATCGCTCAAGGCGGCAGCGCCCCAATCCGAGGATTGCTGCTGTTTGGAGAGTTCCTGACCGAGCACTTCGCGCACCAGATCTTTCAACCCGTGGCGGTCGGTATAGGTGCGGCTCAGGCGCGAGGCGATCTTGGTGCAGAACACCGGTTCCGGCATGACGCCGAAAGTCTTGCACAGCATGCCGAGATCGAAACGGGCGAAGTGAAAAATCTTGAGCAGCTTTTTGTCGGCGAGGAGGCGCTTGAGATTGGGTGCGGAGTCGGCTCCGGCATGCGGCGCGATCTGCACCACATCGGCCGAGTCGTCGCCCGGCGAGAGCTGCACCACGCAGAGCCGGTCGCGATTGAGGTCGAGACCCATGGTCTCGGTATCGATCGCAACCGCGCCGCTATAGCGCGAAATGTCCGGCAGGTCGCCGCGATGCAGGCGGATGGTCATGGCGTTGGTTATCGGCGTTTGGTTATTGGCGGTTGGCTATGGAGTTTGGCTATAGAGGGATTCGCTGTGGACCCAAAGGTGCAAAGGTGGCTGTAGCAGTTAAAATTGCGTCTCAAATCTAATTGGCTTTGTTGCACAGTTTTGCAACTAGAAATTTACGATAATTACCGGACAATTGAAATGCGCGGGTGCCGCAAAGCGCCTCTCGCGGGCGTGGGCTCGCTCCAACCGCGGCCGCTCAATTTTGACCAGCTTACTTAAGTGGCTTTTCACTCGGCATCGCTACGCTCCGGAAGACCTGCACGCAGAGGCATCTGGAAGCAAAGGCAATGTCCGAGGGACGACAATCGTTTCGCATGGAGCCAAAGGGCCGGGTGCCCCGCACCGCAAAATTGCTGGTCGGCTCTGAGCGCGCACCCGTGGATTGCCAGGTCATCAATCTGTCGGCGGGTGGCGCCTGTCTGCAACTGCACACGATGCTGCAATTGCCCAAGCGCTTCGAATTCCTTCACGGCACGACGCACAATGTCTCTCAGCTCGTCTGGCAGCGCGGCTACCTCGTCGGCATTCGCTACGAGGCGACCGCCGACAAGTCGTTGCGCGGCTATCGACCGAGCGGAGAGGTGGCGAAGCAAAGCTCGCTATCGCGCCGCCGGGTCTGGAATCCCGACGCCTGAACGGGTTGCAATACGGCGCTCGCCGTTTTCAAGATCGCACATTCGCGGCGCCGAGTTTTTCGAGACGCCGGCTTCTTCATCCCCGCTCGTATCTACGATGAAGTGCATTTATTCGTGATTCGTGATGCGTGCGAATGCGCGTGGAAGCGGCGCTCTTCGGCAAAGCTCGGATTTAGTCTTCGTTTTACCGATTTAGTTAGTCGCCCGATAGTGCGCACCCGCTACAAAACTCGCATCGACAATCGCGAGGGATGACAGCGATGCGTTTCTTCTTTGATTTCACCAGCAAGGAAAAAGTCATATTCGACTACCTTGGGCTGGAATTTAAATCCTCCCACGGCGCGATCGATTTTGCGCAGGAGAAACTGCAGCTGTTGAAGAACAGCCTCACGCAAGAATGGGTTGGCTGGTCGATCCAGGTGTGCAGCCCCGAGGGCAGAAAATTGTGCATCTTGCCGATCGACGGCGCCGAGATGACGCTGAGCGAAGCGCGCGCCCAACCGGCCTTCGCGTCGCATTGAACGGCCGCGGTAGCGGTCGCGGATAACTGCGGTTTTCCTTATTCAGCGCGGGCTTTAGCGGGGTCTTAAGACTCTCTAAGCCATTGTGTTTTTCTTCAGCTGATGAGGATGTCGTGAATATTCCGGCCTTTTTGCGGACTGATTCCTTCGGCGCAAAAATAGCGGTCGCGATCGACAGCCGCGCCAAGCCGCGTCATACATTGGGCCTGAGCGTTCGCGCGCGCGCGCCGTTGCGGCTCGGCCTTGCTGGCGGCGGCACTGATCTCTCGCCTTATTGCGACACCCATGGCGGCGCGATCCTGAATGCGACGATCTCGCGCTACGCCTATGCCAATCTGAGCTTTCGCGACGATCAGAAGCTTTGCTTCTCGGCGCATGACGTCAAACACGAAGACGTCGTGCCGCTCGCCGCCGAACTGCCGCTCGACACCGGCCTCATTCTGCATCGCGCCGTCTATAATCGCATCGTCCGCGACTTTCTCGGCGGCAAGATCCATGCGCTGACGGTGACTTCGACTGTCGATGCGCCGCCCGGTTCCGGTCTCGGCGCATCGTCGGCGCTCGTCGTTGCGCTGGTTGAAGCCTATCGGTCCGCGTTCAGCCTGCCGCTCGGCAGCTATGATGTGGCGCGGCTTGCATTTGAGATCGAGCGCTTCGACGCCAAGCTCGCCGGCGGCCGGCAGGACCAATACGCCGCCGCTTTCGGCGGCGTCAATTTCATGGAATTCCTGCCGGGCGACCGCGTGGTGGTGAACCCGTTGCGCATCTCGAGGTCCTATCTGTGCGAATTCGAGGCTTCGATCATCGTCTGCTTCACCGGACAGTCGCGCGCTTCCGCCATCATCCAGGATCAGGTCAGGGCGGCGACCGAGAACGATCAAGGCGCCGTCGAAGCGCTCCATCAATTGAAAGTGGACGCGCTGGAAATGAAACAGGCGCTGCTTGGCGGCAACGTCCATCGGGTCGCGCAGGTGCTCAACCGGTCCTGGCAAGCCAAGCGCCGCACCTCGAAATCGGTGACCAATTCGAAGGTCGATGAGATTTTCGAGCTTGGGCTGAAGAACGGCGCTGTCGCCGGTAAAGTGTCCGGCGCGGGCGGCGGCGGCTTTCTGATGTTCATGACCCAGCCGGAACACCGCTATCGCTTGGTCACCGCCTTGAACGAGGCCGGCTCCATGGCGATGCCGGTCCAGTTCACCGAAACCGGCGCCGAGTCCTGGGTCGTCAGCCGCTGACGGCTGTCCGCGCGAGCAGCGCCGACACGAATTGCGCCAGATCGCCGCCGTTGAACTGATATGACGAAATTCCGGCTGCGATACCCGCCGCGCAATCTGACTCCTTGTCGCCGACCAGCAGGCTTTTGGCGCTGTCCACCGGCCACGTCTTCAACAGATCAAGAATCATGCCGGGCGCGGGCTTGCGCCAATCGGTGACCTTGCGATAGCGCAGGTCGGCGGCTTCCTCATGGTACGGGCAATAACGCAGGTCATCGATATGCGCGCCCGATTGCGACAATTCGCGATCGATCTGCGCATGCAATTGATGAATGTCGTTCTCGGTATAAAGGCCGCGGGCGACGCCCGCCTGATTGGTCACGATGAAGACGAAGAAGCCCTTTTCATTGAAGGCCCGGATGGCCTCCTGCGCCCCGTCGATCCAGCGGAATCGCTCCCGCGTGCCGACATAGCCGTCGTCATGATTGAGAACTCCGTCGCGATCGAGGAACGCCGCGGGACGTTGCTGTTGCCGAGGTATTTCACTTTGCGCCCGGGAGAAGGCTTCGGGCACGCCGATATCGATGAAATAGCTGTCGGCCGGCATGGCACGGAGTTTCCTCTCGGCCACAAGCCGCGGCAAAACATGCTCTTCCAAGGAACAATTGGGCTGCAGCAGATCGACGAGATCCGATCGCCATGCATAGACGCCGCCGCTGACAAAGCCGCTCTGGTTCTGACCCGGACGGGGGGCGAAGTCGATGATGGTCTGATCGGCGGCGAGCGTGACCACGCCATAGCGCGATGTATCGGCCAGGTGCCGCACCGCCAGCGCGCCGACCGTCGCAGGGCTGCCGGCAAGAATGCTGGAAAGTCCCAAGAGATTTATATCGAACCAGGAATCGCCGTTAAGCAGATAGAATTGCTCGTTCAGGCGGTCACGTGCATGCCACAGCGCGCCGCCGGTTCCCGCGCGCTCAGGCTCGATTGCGACCTCGATGTCGAGACCGAAACGCTCCTTCACCGGCGTCGACTTGGCATAGGCGATGATTTGTTCGGCTTCGAACGCGGCGAGCAACAAAATATTCTTGACGCCGTGGCGGCCGAGCTCGAACAGCAGCACGTCAAGAAAAGGCCGATCGCCGACTTTAAGGAGCGGCTTCGGCGTTCTGGCGGTCAGCGATCCAAGCCGGCTGCCGAGACCGCCGCACAGAATAGCCGCCTGCGTAATCATCCGTGCGCGGCGGCTTTTGCCGTCGTGCTGGCGACGCGCGGAAACAGACGCGCTTCGACAAGGCCGCAGATGATGTGCGCCGCCGTGATATGGATCTGCTGAATGAGCGGCGTCGAGTCGGACGGCGCGCGCAGGCAAATGTCGCAGCACGACTTCATTTCGCCGCCGGCGTTTCCGGTGAAGCCGACGACAACGAGCTGTTTCTCCTTGGCGGCAGTGATGGCGCGCAGAATGTTGGGCGACCGGCCGGAGGTGGAAATCGCGATAAAGACGTCGCCCGCGGCGCCGAGACCGAGGATCTGACGTTCGAAAACCTTGTCGTAGCCGTAATCGTTGCCGATCGCGGTGAGCACGGACGTATCCGTCGTCAGCGCGATAGCCGCGGTCGGTGGGCGATCGTAGTTCAAGCGCGATAGAAATTCGCCGGCGATATGTTGCGCGTCGGCCGCACTGCCGCCATTTCCGGCCAACAGAAGCTTGCGCCCTTGCGCCAGCGCGTCGCTGACACGATCGACGATGTTCAGCGTGACTTTGATGAATTCCGGGTCGTCCATCGCCTTTTGAACGACGTCGCGAGATTGCGCGAGATAGGCGTGAACTTGATCCATGGCCATAGTGTCGAACCTAGTTGTGTCGAACCTAGTTGTCGCAAACCTGATTGTCTGGAACCTAATTGTGTCGCAGCCTAAAATTCCACGAACGCCGCTGCGCTTTACTTATGGGCCGCAATTTTTATTTTCAATCGGTGTATAGCCGATTAACGCGACGATTGCGCTTGATGTTGCTGATCAGACCGGTGCGTGCGAAAGCCCGACCCGCTGCGCCTTATAGCCTTTGTCGAGAATGTTCTGCCACCACGGCCGGTTTTCCAGATACCACGCCACGGTTTTCGCCAGTCCGGTTTCGAAGGTCTCTGCCGCGCGCCAGCCCAGTTCGCGTTCGATCTTCGCTGCGTCGATACCGTAGCGCCGGTCGTGCCCGGGGCGGTCTTTGACAAAGGAAATCATTTGATGGCGCGGCCCGCGATCCGACGGCGCCGCCCGGTCAAGCAGCGCGCAGATCGTCTCGACCACTTGCAGATTGTTCCGCTCGTTGCGGCCACCGACATTATAGGTCTCGCCGACGCGGCCGTGTTCCAGAACGGCGATGAGAGCCGTGACGTGGTCTTCCACGTAAAGCCAGTCGCGGATGTTCTTGCCGTCGCCGTAAACTGGCAGCGACTCGTGCGCCAGGCCCTTGATGATCATGTGGGGGATGAGCTTTTCCGGAAATTGATAGGGGCCGTAATTGTTGGAGCAATTGGTCACCAGACACGGCAAGCCATAGGTTTCATGCCATGCGCGCACCAAATGATCGGATGAGGCCTTTGATGCCGAATAGGGCGAACTCGGCGCATAGGCGGTTTCTTCGCTGAACAGTCCGGTGGCGTCAAGCGAGCCGAAGACTTCGTCGGTGGAGATATGATGGAAGCGGAATTCGGCTTGCGCTGGCCGTTCGAGGCTGTGCCAGTGGCGCAAAGCCTCCTGCAATAATGTGAAAGTGCCGACCATATTGGTCTGGATGAAGTCGGCCGGGCCATCGATCGAGCGATCGACATGGCTCTCGGCCGCGAGGTTCATCACATAACGCGGCTGATATTGCTCGAACAGTTTTCGCAAGGCCGGCGCATCGCAAATGTCGATATGGGCAAAACGATAGCGCGCATGGCCTTCTGCCTGCGGCATTGAATCAAGGCATGCGGCATAAGTGAGCTTGTCGATATTGACGACAAACGCCGCCGTGTGGTCGAGCAGATGCCGCACGACCGCCGAGCCGATGAACCCGGCGCCGCCGGTTATGAAGATGGTCTGGTTGGCAATGCTCATTTGCGCGGAGTCTCGGCTCGTCATCCCGGCTCAGATTTTCGCGACGCCTGAATCCATGAAGGATTGATATATCCCCAGAAGATATTCGCCGTAACTGCTCTTGGCGCAGCGCTCCGCGAGCGTCTTGAAATGGTCGAGCGGGATATAGCCCAGCCGCAAGGCGATCTCCTCAGGGCACGCGACCCGTAGCCCTTGGCGCTGTTCAAGGATTTGAATGAAGTGGCTGGCTTCGACGAGCGAACTGTGGGTGCCGGTATCGAGCCAGGCAAAGCCGCGGCCGAGAACCTCGACGAACAGATCGCCGCGCTGCAAATAAGCGCGATTGATGTCGGTGATTTCCAGTTCGCCGCGCGCCGAAGGCTTCAAGTCTGCGGCGATTCGGATCACATCGTTGTCGTAGAAATAAAGCCCAGTGACGGCGACATTCGACTTCGGCTTGGCCGGTTTTTCCTCGATCGATAGCACGCGCCCGCTCTCGTCGAGCTCGACGACGCCGAATTGCTCGGGTGTTTTGACCATATAGCCGAAAACGGTGGCGCCGCGTGTGCGCGCATTCGCCCGCTCGAGCAGATCAGGCAGGCCGTGACCGTAGAATATGTTGTCACCGAGAACGAGAGCGACGCGATCGTTGCCGATGAAATCGGCGCCGAGAATAAAGGCATCGGCCAAGCCGCGCGGATAATCCTGGCTGGCATAGCAAATGCGCAGGCCAAAATCGGCGCCGTCGCTGAGCAAGCGCTCGAACAGCGGCTTGTCTTGCGGGGTCGTGACGATGAGGATCTCGCGAATGCCCGCGAACATCAGCACCGACAGCGGATAGTAGATCATCGGCTTGTCGAACACCGGCAGCAATTGCTTGGAGACGACGGACGTCACCGGATAGAGCCGGGTTCCCGTGCCGCCGGCCAAAATGATCCCCTTCATGAAGCCCTCAAAACGCCTAACGGCTTGTACCCTATCGGGTATTTCCGGCCTTGTTTAGATCAGCTCCATCGCGGCGTAAACGCATTTGCCGTCTCGCGCCATATCTCGGGCCCGTTAAGGATGAACCGGCGGCAGGATTCGCTGCGCCGACAAGGCAAATTTGCTGGGTAGATCCTGCGCCTGATCGACGGACCGTTCGCGCTGCCGCCCTGCCTATCGCGCACCGCAAACCGACCACGGGGCGCGTCGATCGCAACATTTTCCGTTCGTCGGCGCCGGCCGGTGCAGAAAATCAGACCCCGGCGCGATCTCTGCGAATAATACTTGGTAAGATCGGCCAAGTTAATAAGCTGGCATCCGATGGTCGGCGCTTGCGAGAAGACAATTCATTTTCGCCGTCGTGACATAATGTATTGTGACGTGATGTATTGTGACGTGGTGTCATGAATCTGATCGCCGGTATTGATCCGCTCTATGTGTTGTCCGGCTTTTGCGTCGGCACCCTCGTCGGCATGACCGGTGTCGGCGGCGGTTCCTTGATGACGCCGCTGCTCATCCTCTTGTTCGGCATTCACCCCACCACTGCGGTCGGCACCGATCTGCTCTTTGCCGCCTCGACCAAGACGCTGGGCACCATGGTTCACGGTGCGTCGCGAACCGTCGATTGGGCGCTTGTCGGTCTTCTTGCCATCGGCAGCGTACCGGCGACGATTGCCACGCTGATCGTGCTGTCGAGACTGGACATGCGCGGCGCCACCGCGCAGCACATGGTCACGCTCACGCTCGGCGTCGTCCTCCTGATTACGGCAATCTTTCTCTTGGCCGGCCGCGTCGTCCGCGAGCGCTACGCCGAGAGGCTGAGTAATCTTGACGCCAGAAGCATTCGTCTCGTCACGATCGCGCTCGGCGTCGCCATGGGCATTCTGGTCACGGCGACGTCGGTCGGCGCCGGCGCCATCGGCGTGACCGTGCTGTTGCTGCTGCATCCCAAAATGCCGGTGGCGCGCATTGTCGGTTCCGACATCGCGCATGCGGTGCCGTTGACGCTGCTCGCCGGCGTCGGTCACTGGTTTCTCGGCTCGATCGATTGGAGCCTGCTCACCACGTTATTGATCGGCTCGCTGCCCGGCATCGTGATCGGCAGTTATCTGGCGGGCCGCGCCGGCGACGCGGTGGTGCGCGTCACGCTCGCCGTGGTTCTCGTCATCGTCGGCGTTAGATTGATGGGCTAGAGCGCGATGCCGAAAAGCCTGCCCCCGCACTTGATCCGGGGGTGGGGACCGCTTTTCGGTAAAGATCATGCTCAAACAGAGCAAGATCGCCTTAGTGCTCGCTGCTCACGATCTGCCGGTCTGCCAGCGCCAGCAGCACCTCTTCGGTGAGCTGTTCCGGTGTCCGGCCGAGCGTATGCAGATGAATTTCCGGATTTTCCGGCGACTCATAAGGCGCATCGACGCCGGTGAAATTCTTCAGTTGCCCGGCGCGGGCCTTGGCATAGAGCCCCTTCGGATCGCGCTCGATGCAGTCCGAGATCGGCGTATCGACGAAGACTTCGATGAATTCGCCGGGCTCGACGAGGCCGCGCACCATGTCGCGTTCGGCACGGTAGGGCGAAATGAACGAGCACAACACGACGAGCCCGCTTTCGACCATCAGCTTGGCGACCTCGCCGACGCGCCGGATATTCTCGACGCGGTCGGCTTCGGTGAAGCCGAGGTCGCGATTGAGCCCGTGGCGCACATTATCGCCGTCCAGAACCATGGTGTGATGGCCGCGGGCATGGAGCCGCTGTTCGACGAGGCTCGCGACCGTCGACTTGCCGGCGCCAGAGAGCCCGGTGAACCAGAGGATGGCGGGCTTCTGCTTGTTGAGCGCGGCGCGCTGCGTCTTGCCGACCAGGAGCGGTTGCCAGTGGATATTGGTGCCGCGCCGCAGCCCGAAGGTGATCATGCCGGCGCCGACCGTATGATTGGTGAAGCGGTCGATGACGATGAACGCGCCGGTGCGGCGATTCTGATCGTAGGGGTCGAAGGCGACCGGGAAGCCCGTCGACAGATTGCACACCGCGATGTCGTTGAGCTCGAGCTTCGTCGCGGCGAGATGTTTGCGGGTGTTGACGTCGATCTTGTATTTGATCGCGGTGACCGTCATCGGCGTGGTCTTGGTGCCGATGCGGCTCAGATAGGAGCGCCCGGGCACCAGCGGCTCGTCGCTCATCCAGATCACGTGCGCGGCGAACTGATCGGAGACTTCCGGCCGTTCCTTCGGGCTTACCAGCACGTCGCCGCGTCCGATATCGAGCTCGTCGGCAAGCGTGATGGTGACGGCGTCGCCGGCTTCGGCCGTCGCCACCGGGCCGTCATAGGTGATGATCTGCGCGATGTTCGAGGTCCGGCCGGATGTTGCCTCGACCACCGGCTCGCCGACTTTGACCTGACCCGATGCGACTGTGCCGGCATAGCCGCGAAAATCCTGGTTGGGTCGGTTGACCCACTGCACCGGGAAACGGAACGGCTTGGCGAGATTGTCGCTGTCGATGTCGATCGATTCCAGATATTGCAGCAGCGTCGGCCCGCGATACCACGGCGTATGCGCCGAAGCCGCAGTGACATTGTCGCCGAAGCGGGCCGAGATCGGGATCGGCACCACCGAGACAAAGCCGAGCTCGGCGGCGAAAGCCCGATAATCGGCGGCGATCTTATCGAATATGTCCTGCTTGAAATCGACCAGATCGATCTTGTTCACCGCAACGACGACATGACGAATGCCGAGCAGCGCGCAGATCAAAGAGTGCCGCCGCGTCTGCACCAGCACGCCCTTGCGCGCATCGACCAGGATGACGGCGAGATCGGCGCCCGACGCGCCGGTCGCCATGTTGCGGGTGAATTGCTCGTGGCCGGGCGTGTCGGCGACGATGAAGGAGCGTTTGGCAGTCGAGAAAAACCGATAGGCGACGTCGATGGTGATGCCTTGCTCGCGCTCGGCTTCGAGCCCGTCGACGAGCAGGGCGAAATCAAGATCCTCGCCGGTCGTGCCGTGGCGCGCGGAATCCTTGGCGAGCGCGGTGAGCTGATCTTCGAAAATCAGTTTCGAATCGTGGAGCAGCCGCCCGATCAAAGTGGACTTGCCGTCGTCCACCGAGCCGCAGGTGATGAAGCGAAGCAGATCCTTGGCCTGGCCGGTTCGCAGCGAGCGCTCGAGACGAAAGTCCATCAGAAATATCCCTCGCGTTTCTTCTTTTCCATCGACGCCGCCTCGTCGGCGTCGATCAGCCGGCCCTGGCGTTCTGAAACGCGCGCCGTTTCCATCTCGGCGACGATTTCGGCGAGCGTGGTCGCCCGCGATTCGATAGCGCCGGTAAGCGGATAGCAGCCGAGCGTGCGGAAACGCACCAGGCGCATTTCCGGCGTCTCGCCGGGCTCGAGCGGCATGCGGCCGTCATCGACCATGATCCAGGTGCCGCTGCGCTTCACGACCGGGCGCTCTTTGGCGAAATAGAGCGGCACGACCGGAATATCCTGCAGCATGATGTAGGTCCAGACGTCGAGCTCGGTCCAATTCGACAGCGGAAAGACGCGGATCGATTCACCGGGCCGCACTCGCGTGTTGAACAGATTCCATAGTTCGGGGCGTTGGTTGCGCGGATCCCAGATATGATCCTTGGAGCGGAACGAGAAGATGCGCTCCTTGGCGCGGCTCTTTTCCTCGTCGCGGCGCGCGCCGCCGAAGGCGGCGTCGAAGCCGTATTTGTCAAGCGCCTGTTTCAGCGCTTCGGTCTTCATCACATGCGTATGCACGGAAGAGCCCGAGGCAAAGGGATTGACGCCGCGGGCAACGCCGTCCTGATTGATGTGAACCAGCAGATCGAGATTGAGCCGCCGCGCCGTCTCGTCGCGGAACGCGATCATCTCGCGAAATTTCCAGGTCGTGTCGACGTGCAGCACCGGGAACGGCAACGGCGCCGGATAAAACGCCTTGATGGCAAGGTGCAGCATGACGCTCGAATCCTTGCCGATCGAATAGAGCATCACCGGCTTCTTGAACTCGGCGACGACTTCGCGCATCACCTCGATCGACTCCGCTTCGAGCCGCTTGAGATGTTTTGGTAGGGCCTTGGTCACTGCGCCGCGGACAATCGATGGAATATTCATACCTATCCTGGTTGCCACGGACACAAGTGGCATATTCTGACACTGCTTGCGCGCCTTGAGTTCAGACCTTGTTGAGTTCGGGTCTTGCCGCCGGCGCGTGACTTTAAGAATTGACGTCCGGGAAGATAAACATGACGCGGAAGTCCAGCAACACGGCGAGTTTTATTCGCTAACCGCCGTCCTGACGGCCGAAAATGCATTGCGGGGGAGGCTGATTGGGCCAATTCGTTCTCCCTGGAGCTTCCAGGGCGGCGCTGGGCGTTGCTAGCTTTCGGCGGACTGTTTTGCCGGGCCTGCGCGTTTCACGATCGCGGTCGTGCTGTGGCCGGGAACAAGGCCGACCAGAACAATGTCGCCGCCCGTTTGCTCGACAAACTCGCGCCCGACGACCTCCTCACGCTTGTAATCGGCGCCTTTGACGAGGACGGAAGGCCGCACGCGTTCGATAAGCTTGAGCGGCGTGTCTTCCTCGAACACAACGACGAGATCGACGGCTTCGAGCGCGGCCAGCACTTCGGCGCGGCCCTCTGCCGGATTTATCGGCCGGCCCGCGCCCTTGAGCCGCGTCGTCGATGCGTCGCTGTTGAGTCCGACCACCAACCGGTCGCAGGCGGCGCGCGCCTCCGCCAGGAGCTTGGTGTGGCCACGATGCAAAATGTCGAAGCAGCCGTTGGTGAAACCGATCCGCAGCCCGGCGCGGCGCCACGTCGCCAGCCGGTCGTCGAGCATCGACCAGTCGAAGATCACTTTGTCTTCGGAGGCGAGCGAAGCCGACGGCAGAATGCGATGGCGCAACTCGGCGACCGAAACCGCGGCGGTGCCGCGCTTGCCGACGACCACGGCGGCCGCGGCATTGGCGGCGCGCATCGCCGAATCAAACGGCGCTTGCATCGCCAGCAAGATCGACATCACGGCGGCGACCGTATCGCCGGCGCCCGAGACGTCACGCACCTTCACCGGATAAGCCGGGATATGGACCGGCGGCTCACCTTCCACATGAAGGGTCATGCCCTCTTCGCTGCGCGTGACGAGCACGGCGTCGCATTCGACCAGCCTCGCGAGCTCGGCTGCGGCTGCGGCAAGTTCTGCCTCGGTGACGACAGGCCGGTGGACCGCCGCCCCTAGTTCCAGACGATTGGGCGTGATCAGGGTCGCGCCGCGATAGACGCTGTAATCGTGGCCCTTCGGATCGACGATGATCGGCTTCCCAAGCTTGCGCGCGCGATCGATGATGGCGCGCACCACTGCAGGCGTGAGCACGCCCTTGGCGTAGTCGGAAAGCACCACGGCGCCGGCGCGTTCCATGGCCGCGTGCGCTTGCGCAATGATCGCCTGCTCGGTCTGCTGACTCGCCGGCTTTGCCGTCTCCCAATCGGCCCGCATCAAATGCGCCGAGTGATGCTCGGAGACAAAGCGAACCTTTCGCGTCGTGCAGCGGCCGGAATCCGCGACGAGCTGCGGCACGATCGAATCTTTGAACTTGGCGAAGGCCTCGGTCAGAGTTCGCCCGGCCTCATCCTTGCCGATGAGGCCGACAAAAATGCAGCGCGCGCCGAGCGCCGCGATATTGCGCGCCACGTTGCCGGCGCCGCCGATTTCGATTTCGCTGCGTCCGACCGCAAGCACCGGTGTCGGCGCCTCGGGCGAAATGCGCGTGACCTCGCCATAGACGAAATCGTCAAGCATGAGATCGCCGACGCAGAGGATGGTCTGCTGCGAGATGTGCTTGAGCGCTTCTTCGAAATCGAACATCGGCGTAGTCGGAGACCCTCTAGCGGTAGCGGTCGGCACGATCGAGATAAGACGTCACGTAGCGCCGCACGGCGGCAGCGAGCGGCGTGAAGTCCGCATTATAGCCGGCGCGCCGGAGATTATCCGTCTCGGCCTGCGTGAAATATTGGTAGCTGTCCCTGATCGCGGCCGGCATGTCGACGTATTCGATCGCGGGCTTTTGGCCGAGCGCCTCGAACATGGCGGCCATCAGATCGCGAAAGCTGTGGGCGACGCCGGTGCCCACGTTGAAAATGCCGGATACTGACGGCGTCTGCACCAGCCAGCGAATCACCGCCGTCGCGTCCTCGACGTAAATGAAGTCGCGCCGCTGTTCACCATCGGCAATGCCGGTGCGATGCGACTTGAAGAGCTGCGCCGGCTTGCCGGCTTTGGCGTCGGCGAAGCGCTTGGCGACGAGACTCATCATCTCGCCTTTGTGGTACTCGTTCGGGCCATAGACGTTAAACAACTTCAGGCCGGCCCATTGTGGCGGCAGCTTCTCTCCGCGGCGGACGCGATCGGTGATCGCCAGATCGAATAGCTGCTTGCTCCAGCCGTAGAGGTTCATCGGCTTCAGTTTTTTCAACGCGTCGAGCGACCAGTCGTCGCTATAGCCTTGCTCGCCGTCGCCATAGGTCGCCGCCGATGATGCGTAGATAAAAGGGGTCCGGCTCGACGTGCACCAGTCGAGCAAGCGCAGCGAAAGCTTGAAATTGTTTTCCATGACCGCATCGCCGTCGGTCGCCGTTGTCGCTGAAATGGCGCCGAGATGGATCACGGCGTCGAGCTTGCGGCCCTCAAGCCAAGCAGCGAGATCCTGTGGCGGAACGAAATCGCCCAGTCGCCGGCCGGCGAGATTGCGCCATTTGCCGTCCTGGCCGAGCGTATCGTTAACGACGATGTCGGATCGACCAGCCTCGTTGAGGTCCGCAACCAGGTTCGAACCGATGAATCCGGCGCCGCCGGTAACCAACAACATCGATGCTGAAAACAGGTTAGGGTTGACTATGGCCCAGGTGGCCGCGCAAGCCGCTCATTTGCCTGAATTCCGCGGCTTCGGCAACCTATGGCGCGATTCCAGCGGATCGTCAGGCGAGCCAGCCGACATAGACGCCGATCAGGATCACGACGCCGAGCAGGAAGCGATAGATCACGAACGGCCAGCTCGAGAAGTTTTCGAGAATGCGCATCAAGCCCCAGATCGCGAAGAAGGCCGAGATCGAGGCGACGACAATGCCGACGAACAGCACGCTCCAGCCGTAAGCGCCGAGATGAACCTTGTGCAACTCGTAAAGCTCCTTGAGTCCGGCAAGCGCAATGGCCGGCAGACCGAGCAGAAACGACAGCCGCGCCGCTTCGGCGCGCTCGAAGCCGAGCATCAGGCCTGCGGTCAAGGTCGAGCCCGAGCGCGACACGCCGGGGATGAGCGCGCCGACCTGCGCCAAACCGATCAATAGCGCATCGAGCAAAGTCGCGTCCTTGAGGGTGCGGCGATGGCGCGCCCAGATTTCGGCGGCGGCCAAAAGCAGCGCCATGACAAGACAGGCCCAGCCGATGACACTGACCTCGCGCAGCGGCGAGCCGCATTTGTTGAGGACTTTCGACAGCGCGAGCCCGGCAATGCCGATCGGGATCGTGGCGACGACGATCCACATCACGAATTGAAATGACTTGTCGCGGAAGCGGCCATGTCGCGCTGCCGAAAGCGAATCCGTCGCGAGCCAGCGCAGGTCGGCCCAGAAATAGCTGATCACCGCCGCCAGGGCCGCCATCTGCATCGCCGCCGAGAAGGCTGAGCCCGGATCCTGCCAGCCGAGCACCGCCGGCACGAGGCGCATATGCGCGGTCGAGGAGATCGGCATCAATTCCGAAATCCCCTGCACCACACCCAGGATCGCCACCTTGAAATAACCGAGCGCCACGAAACCGGTATCGACGCCTTCGGTGCAAGCATCAGCCATGGTTGGATCACCTCTTGTCGAAAGAGCCTGTGCCGATTGGGGCTCAGCCGGGACGAGCGGGACGTCCCAGCGAACTATCTATCGAACTGTGGGTTTACGCCGGTACGGTACCTGACTGGTGCCCAGGAGAGGACTCGAACCTCCACGCCTCGCGGCGCTAGTACCTGAAACTAGTGCGTCTACCAATTCCGCCACCTGGGCAGTGTCGGGCTTCGGAATCGGGGATAGGTACGGAGCGGTCACCGCCTTGTCAATCGAACGCGTTAAGGCCCTATACACGGCGAAACCGATCAGGTATTTCGCGAAGAATGACCACCAAGAGCAAAATCGAAACGCTCGTCACCGTGTTCGGCGGCTCGGGTTTTCTAGGCCGCCACGTCGTGCGGGCGCTGGCCAACCGCGGCTACCGCATCCGTGTCGCGGTGCGCCGGCCGGGACTGGCCGGCTATCTGCAGCCGATGGGCCGGGTCGGCCAGATTCACGCCGTGCAGGCCAATCTGCGCTATCCCGATTCGGTCGCCGCCGCTCTGCGCGATGCCGATGTCGCGGTCAATCTTGTCGGCCTCATGCTCCAAAGCGGCCGACAGCGCTTCGACGCGCTGATGGCGGAGGGCGCCGAAACCGTGGCCAAAGCGGCCAGCGCCATCGGCGCGCCGCTGATTCATGTCTCTTCGCTCTCTGCCGATCCGAATTCGACGTCGCATTACGCCCGCGCCAAGGCCGAAGGCGAGGAGCGCGTTCGCGCCGCGCAGAGCGCGGCTATCATCGCGCGGCCGTCGGTGATTTTCGGGCCTGAGGATGATTTCTTCAACCGCTTCGGCGCGATGGCGCGGCTCTCCCCGGCGCTGCCGCTGGTGGGCGGCGGTCATACCCGCATGCAGCCGGTCTTTGCCGGCGATGTCGCCGCAGGCGTTGCCAAGGCCGTCGATGGCGATTTGAAACCGGGCACGACCTATGAGTTCGGCGGACCGGATGTGCACACGTTCAGGGAATTGATGGAGTTCGTGCTCGCGACTGTCGGGCGCCGCCGCCTGCTGCTGCCGATTCCGTTCGGCGTGATGAAGGTCCAGGCCGCTGTGCTGCAGGTCTTGCCGAACCCGCCAATCACGCCCGACCAGGTCGAACTGTTGCGGCATGACAATGTCGTGTCGGACGACGCCAAGCGCGCCGGCCGCACGCTGGAAGGACTGGGCCTCATTCCGGAATCCATCGAGGCCGTGGTGCCGTCCTACCTGTGGCGCTTCCGCAAGACCGGCCAGTTCCAGACGCACCCGGTCTAGGCCGCAGCCCCCCTCTCCTTGATCGCTAAGCCGGCGGCGTCACGCACAGGGCGCGATCGCTTCCAAATTCTTAAGGGATTTTGCTCAGGCTCCGCTCCCTGGGGGAACCTGACCGCATTGCGCCACTTTTGACGCCTGGTCGGGTTTCGGGCAAGGCTCGCGGCATATGTCGACGCTGTTTCATTATCCGATTTGCCCGCATTCACGGTTCGTGCGGCTGATACTCGAAGAATATAACCAGCCGCCGAGCCTCATTGAGGAGCGCGCCTGGGAACGGCGCCCGGAATTTCTCGAGCTCAATCCGGCGGGAACCACGCCGGTCCTGGTGGAAGAGGGCGCGCCGCCGGTTCCGGGCGCCGCCGTCATCGCCGAATATATCGACGAAGTCGTCGGCACTACCTTCGGCAAGGGCCGCCTGTTGCCGCTCGAGGCCAATCCGCGCATCGAGGTGCGGCGGCTGACCAACTGGTTCAACGAGAAATTCTTCGCCGAAGTGAGTGGCCCGCTGGTGACGGAACGCGTCTATAAGCGCTACATCCCGTTCGACAATGGCGGCGGCTCGCCCGACACCGAGACGTTGCGTGCCGCCAAGTCCAACATCAAGTATCATCTCGCCTATATCGGCTGGCTCGTCCGCGCGCGCGACTGGCTGGCCGGCGACGACTTGAGTTATGCCGATCTGGCGGCGGCCGCGCATCTGTCGGCCGTGGATTATCTGGGCGATGTGCCGTGGGACGCAGACGAGACAGCGAAGAACTGGTACGCGCGGATCAAATCGCGCCCGTCGTTCCGCGCGCTATTGGTCGAGAAACTGTCCGGTCTGATGCCGTCGACGACCTACGCCAATCTCGATTTCTGACAGCGGACGCGCTGAAGGCCGGGCTGATCGAAGCCGCGCGCGCGCTGGGTTTCGATGCTATCGGAATTGCGCGGCCGGACTCGATTCCGGAGGCCGCGGCGCGATTGCGTGCGTTTCTTGAAACCGGCGCGCATGGCGACATGACCTGGCTTGCCAGCAATGCCGACCGGCGCGGAAGCCCGCGCGCGCTATGGGCGGCTGTGCGCTCGGTTGTCATGCTCGGCGTCAATTACGGGCCGCAACAAGGGCCCGACGCCGATCCGCTTGCAATTCTCAAACAGCGCACGCGCGGCGGCATTTCCGTGTATGCAAGCGGCGACGATTATCACGATGTGATCAAGCCGAAGCTGAAGAGCCTCGGTCGCTGGCTGATCGAGAAGGCCGACGGCGATATCAAAGTGTTTGTCGATACGGCCGCAGTGATGGAGAAGCCGCTTGCCGCGGCCTCGGGTCTCGGCTGGCAGGGCAAGCACACTAATCTGGTGTCGCGGCAATTCGGCTCCTGGCTGTTCCTCGGCGCGATTTTCACTACGCTCGATCTGCCGCCCGATGCAGCGGAACAGGATCATTGCGGCAATTGCCGCGCCTGCCTCGATATCTGTCCGACGGCGGCTTTCCCCGCGCCCTATCGTTTGGATGCACGGCGCTGCATCTCCTATCTCACTATCGAGCACAAAGGCGCCATTCCGCGCGAGCTGCGCGCGGCGATCGGCAATCGCATCTATGGCTGCGACGATTGTCTTGCGGTCTGTCCATGGAACAAATTCGCCGTCGCCGGGCACGAAACGAAACTTGCCACGCGCGAGGAATTGCGTGCACCGCGTCTCGCCGATCTCGCGCGCCTCGATGATGCGGCGTTTCGTTCGCTGTTTCGCAAGAGCCCGGTCAAGCGCATCGGCCGCGACCGCTTCATCCGCAATGTGCTGATCGCGATCGGCAATTCGGCCGACGCGAGTCTGGCCGGCGAAGCCGAACGCCTGCTCGACGATCCGTCGCCGCTGGTCC
>DATHPQ010000171.1:0-9737 GCA_035483735.1 Xanthobacteraceae bacterium
ACGCTCGGCGCGTGGTATTGGTCGCAGGGCTCGATTTCGGTCGCGACCGTCAACACGCCGAAGGTGGAAGCGTTCTACTGGGTTGCAATTACCTTCTCGCAGACTCTGGGAACGGCTTTGGGCGATTGGACGGCCGATGACACCGGACTTGGCTATGACGGCAGCGCGCTGCTCTTCGCCGCCGGATTAGCGGTTCTTGCGGCGGCCTATTTTTGGACCAACACGTCGCGGGTCTTTTTGTTCTGGGCCGCCTTTATCCTGACCCGGCCGCTCGGCGCGACAGTTGGCGATTTCCTCGACAAGCCGGTGAGTGACGGCGGTCTGGCCTTGAGCCGGCCCATCGCGTCAGCAGTGATTGCGGCATTCATCATCGCATGCCTCCTCATTCTTCCACAGAAGGCAGGTCAACATCCCGGCCGATCGGAAACGGCGATGTGAGCGAAATGCCAGAAGCGCGACGTCCGCTTATGGCCCTTAGCAGACGCGGCAGGCCTGCAACTCCGCGTCCGCTTTTTGGCGCAAAGCGGACGTTGCAGTCCTGGCGGTTCGGCGACCATCGAGCATTGGATTCAACAAGCAAAATAAATGACGAGTGCGCAGGTCTTCAAAAACGGGGCGCCGCCCGTCTCACCGTCGACGCTCAGTGTTCGAGCATGCAAAAGCGCTTAATCGGCGTCTGAAATGACCGCCAACCCAGCATGCCGCTGCTTCGGCTGTGTAACGATGCAGTGCCGGGTGCTGGCGCTCGAGGAACGTCGCAAGAACGGCGGATTGTAAAACATTGTAAAACGAGAGCCAAAAACTCAAGGGATTCAAATGACCGAAGTAATTGCGACAATTACTAGGCGCCCATTTATGGGCCTTTCGCCGGTACCGCGGGCGAGCCGTGACGGCTAAGTGCTCGGCGCTTGGCCTCAGTGCGCTTGGGCTCAGCTGCCGCCGGTCCGGTAGACCTGGATGTCCAGGTCGCGGATTTTCTTGCGCAAGGTGTTGCGGTTGACGCCGAGCAGATCGGCGGCGCGGATTTGGTTGCCGCGGGTCGCCGTCAAAGCCGCCGATAACAGCGGCCCTTCGACCTCGCGAAGAATGCGATGATAGAGGCCGGGCGGCGGCAGGCCATCGTCGAAGCCGGAGAAGTAACGCGTCAGATACCGCTCGACGGAGCCCGACAGGTTCTCGTCGCTCCCCTTGTTCTCGCCGGGCGCCACCAGCGCGGGCTGCGCCAGTTCGGCATCGACCACAGCCGCGGTGATCGTTTCTTGTGGATAAAGTGCGGCCAGGCGCCGGGCGAGATTTTCCAGTTCGCGCACATTGCCCGGCCAGCGGTGGCGCTTGAGGCGCTCAATCGCGGCCTGATCGATCTGTTTCGGCGGCAATCCCTCGCGCTCGACCATCGTGAAGAAGTGCCGGATCAAATCCGGAATGTCCTCGGTGCGCTCGCGTAGCGGCGGCAGCCGCAGCGGCACGACATTGAGGCGGAAGAACAGGTCTTCGCGGAACAGGCCCTGCTGGATGAGTTGCCGCAGGTCTTTGTTGGTCGCAGCGATGATGCGCACGTCGGCTTTGATCGGCGTGCGGCCGCCGACCGTGGTGTATTCGCCTTGCTGCAGCACGCGCAGGAGCCGCGTCTGCGCTTCCATAGGCATGTCGCCGATTTCGTCGAGAAACAGCGTGCCGCCCTCGGCCTGCTCGAAGCGCCCGGAGCTGCGGGTATTGGCGCCGGTGAAGGCGCCCTTCTCGTGGCCGAACAATTCCGATTCAATGAGGTCGCGCGGAATCGCCGCCATATTAATGGCGACGAACGGTCCGGTGCGACGCTTGCCGTAATCGTGCAGTGCCCGCGCCACCAGTTCCTTGCCGGTGCCGGATTCGCCGGAAATCATCACCGTCAGATCGGTCTGCATCAACCGCGCCAGGACGCGGTAGATTTCTTGCATCGCCGGCGAGCGGCCGACCAGCGGGATGGATTCGAAATCCTCTACTTTCGCCGGCTGCCGCGCCTTTTCCTTCGGCTCCGACAGCGCGCGGCCGACGATTGCGATCAGTTCCTTCAAGTCGAAGGGTTTCGGCAAATATTCGTAGGCGCCGCGCTCGGAGGCGCGGATCGCGGTCATGAACGTGTTCTGCGCGCTCATGATGATGATCGGCAGATCCGGCCGTGATTTCTTGATGCGCGGCAACAGATCGAAGGCGCTTTCGTCCGGCAGCACGACGTCGCTAATGATCAAATCGCCGTCGCCCTGGCTGATCCAGCGCCACAGCGTCGCCGCGTTACCGGTCGAACGCACTTCATATCCGGCGCGCGAGAGCGCCTGATTGAGCACGGTCCGGATCGCCGAATCGTCGTCGGCAACAAGAATGCTTCCCGCGGGCATCAATGATCCCCTTGTGGTTTTGCAGCGCCGTCCGGTTCGGCGCTGTCACCGCTGTTCGGCACGGCGTATTTCGGCATGAGTATGCGGAACATGGTGCGCCGCGGCTGCGATTCGCATTCGATGATGCCGCCGTGATCGCCGACGATCTTGGCCACCAGCGCCAGGCCGAGCCCCGATCCGCTCGGCTTGGTGGTGACGAACGGATCGAACAAATGCGGCATCAATTCATCGGGAACGCCAGGCCCGTTGTCGCGCACGCCGAATTCGAGCGGCAGCGAGATACGCGCATTGGCGCCGGGCAGCGACAGCCGCACACCGGGACGAAATGCCGTCGAAAGGATGATTTCGCCGCCGGTCGTATTCTCGCCGATTGCTTCGGCGGCATTCTTGATCAGATTGAGGAACACCTGAACGAGCTGGTCGCGATTGGCGAGAACCACCGGCAGCGACGGGTCGTATTCCTCGAGGAATTTGATATGGCGTGCGAAGCCCGATTGGGCGAGCCTGCGAACATGGTCGAGCACGACGTGGATGTTGATCGGCTCGCGCTCGACCGGCCGCTCGTCGCTGAACACTTCCATGCGGTCGACGAGTTTGACGATGCGGTCGGTCTCGTCGCAAATCAGCCGCGTCAGCGTGCGGTCGTCGTCTTCGACGGATTGCTCGAGTAGCTGCGCCGCGCCGCGAATGCCGGACAGCGGATTTTTGATCTCATGCGCCAGCATGGCGGCGAGCGCGATCACCGAACGCGCGGCGCCGCGATGGGTCAGCTGGCGATCCATCTTGTCGGCGATGGTGCGCTCCTGCAGCATCACCACGACATTGTTGGGTTGCTCAGGCAGCGGCGCGACGTGCAGATCGACCAGACGGTCGCCGGGATTGCGCGGCGTGCCGAGGTCGACTTTGTATTCGTTGACGGCGGCGCCGCGGTGTCGCACCTGCTCGATCAGCGTGATGAGCGGGCTACCGAACGGCACCAGGTCGCGCAGCAGATGGCGCCGCAGGTGCGACACCGAGACTTCAAAGAACGATTCCGCGGCGACATTGGCGTCGACTACTTTGCCGTCAGATGACACAACGATGACGGGGTGCGGCAGGGCGTTCAGAACTGCATCAGCCGCCGAAGAGGTCAGCAATGGTTCCACCGCGCTCATGTCGCGGTCCTCGGAGGTGCGCTTCCGTCGGCGCCGTTGCCGTGACAGAAGCGATGTGAAGTCAAGTGCTTAGCCATCAAATGTGGAGCCGCTTATCAACCCAAAGCGTGCATGCACACGCAATAGGCACTATTCAACATCTGCATAGAGTTTAGCCAAATCGTCGTGCAGTGCAAGTGCTGCACTGCAATATCCCTAATCTGTCAACATTGGACCGGCAGGCAACCCGCACATCCCTGCTGGCGCTCAACTTGGTGTCGAAATCGGCTGCAATGCGGCGCCGACATGCGCTAAGCCATGCCCCTAGCCAATACCCCTGGCTTGGCCGCGGATCGGCGGCTGTGGATCGATTGTGAATTGGCGCTGTGTTGACTGCCTAAATTGAAATCAGGTGCTTCATGACAGGTCTGGTAGCCGCTGTGATCGTCGCGGGGGGGCGCGGCGAGCGCGCCGGTGGGGGCGCCCCTAAACAATATCGCAACATTGCCGGCGAGCCGATGATCCGGCCGACGCTGCGCGCGTTCCTGCAGCATGCGGGGATCGGTCTGGTGCAGCCGGTGATCGGCAATGCCGACGCGGAAGCGTTTCGTGCTGCCACGGCGGACATGAAGACCGACATGAAGACTCTTGCGCCGGTTCCAGGCGGCGCGACGCGTCAGGCCTCCGTGCGCGCCGGGCTTGAGGCGCTCGCTGCCCGATCCCCTGCCCTCGTTCTTATTCATGACGCGGCGCGGCCGTTCTTGACTTCGGACCTGATCGACCGCGCCATCGCCGCCGGAAAAGCAACCGGCGCTGCGGTTCCGGGCATCGCCGTTGCCGATACCGTGAAGCAGATTGACGCCGCGTCGATGGTGACCGAAACGCTCGACCGAAACCTCTTGCGCATCGTGCAGACGCCGCAAGTGTTCGGCTTCGATCTGATCTTGCAGGCGCACCGGCGTGCCGCGGCAGCAGGTCTGGACAGCTTCACTGACGATGCCGCGCTGGCCGAATGGGCCGGTCAGCGCGTGAGCGTGTTCGAAGGCGAAAGCGGGAATGTGAAAGTGACGACCAACGAAGATTTCGCGCGTGCCGAATTGGCGCATCTTGCAGTGCTGGGCGACGTGCGCACCGGCAACGGCTTCGATGTGCATGCTTTTGCCGACGGCGATCATGTCATGCTCGGCGGCGTGCGTATTCCCCATTCACACGGCGTGACCGGGCATTCCGATGCCGATGTCGCGCTGCATGCGCTGGTCGATGCCATTCTCGGCGCGCTCGCCGACGGCGACATCGGCTCGCACTTTCCGCCGAGCGATCAGCAATGGAAAGGTGCATCGTCCGATCGCTTTCTCGCCTTCGCCTGCGAGCGCGTGCGCGCCCGCAAAGGCATCATCGCCAATCTCGACGTAACCGTGGTCTGCGAAGCGCCGCGGGTTTCGCCGCATCGCGATGCCATGCGCGCACGCATTGCCGAGATTGCCGGCATTGCCGCCGATCGTGTCGCCATCAAAGCCACCACCAGCGAGAAGATGGGCTTTACCGGCCGCAGCGAAGGCATTGTCGCGATCGCGACGGCCACGATCCGTCTGCCGTGGTCGACGTAAGATGAAGCGCGGTGCGACCGTCGCTGAGCTGCGCCGGCAGGCACGGCGTGTTCTCGATCTCTGCCGGGCGCAAGGCTTGCGTGTGGCGACAGCGGAGTCCTGCACCGGCGGGCTTGTCGCCGGAGCGCTGACCGACATCGCAGGCTCCTCCGATGTCGTCGATCGCGGCTTCGTCACTTATTCCAATGAAGCAAAACAAGCGATGCTCGGTGTGCCGGCGACGACACTCAAACAGCATGGCGCGGTTAGCCGCGAGACCGCGGCCGCGATGGTCAAAGGCGCGCTGAAAAATTCGCTGGCCGATATCGCGGTCTCGATCACCGGCATCGCCGGGCCTGGCGGCGGCACCAAACAAAAGCCTGTCGGGCTCGTCTATTTCGCTGCCGCGCGCCGTGGCGGCAAGCGTCTCGCGCAGCGGCGGCTTTACGGCAACATCGGGCGCGGCCGCGTGCGAGGGGTTTCGGTTTTACAAGCGCTTGCGATGCTCGAAACCTTGGCGAAGGATGCGCGCCGATCGTCGCGCCCAGGCAAGCCAGTTACCTAAACCTAAGCAGGCGAGTTCATCTGCCCCAGACGCCTTCGGGCGGCGGTATGAAAGATCTCTTGTCGCCGAAGCCGGGATACGGGTACCAGCGGCCAGGTGCCCAATAGATCAGCGGGCCGCCGCCATCGTCTCCATTCAAGCTTCCATAGACGCTGCCGGACATGGTTCCGTAAGTGCTGCCATACATGTCCCCGTAGGGGCTTCCATAGGCGGCCGATCGATAGCCGGAGTGCCGCCCATCGACGACGCCCCGCCCTTCCGGTGGAGGCGAAGAATTGTCGGCGCCTCGCGAATGACCATTATTCGCTCCGTGCCGCGCGTCATCGATGTGCGCTAAAGCAAGGCCAAGAACGACAGCCGCAGCGGCGGCCAGTGATTTGTTCAAGATCATCGTGCTCTCAGGCCGAAATCGTGAAGCGCCATTATCGGCCTGCACACTAACGATTTCGACCGGTTAGCCGCCTAATCGGTGAGGATAGTTAAGCGAAAGCAACCGGATTCTTCCCAACATGAAATTCTAGGCGAGGTCTCCTGGCGCTAGGCCTCGAGCTGATGAATGGTGCGATTGGCGGTGCGCAAACGCCCGCTCAATTCACGTCCGATGGCGGCCATGAATTGGATGGCTGCCGACGGTGAGATCTCAGCAAGGGTCCGGTAGTCCGCGCGGCTCATGCTGTAACAAACCAATTCGACATCGGCGATGACGGTCGCCGCGCGGGGTTTTTGATCGAGAATAGCCAGCTCACCAAACACCGTCCCAGGAGCAAATGTCGCGAGCCGGATATTGGCGCCGCTAGACACTTGCAGATAAGCGCTCGCCGTGCCGCGCGTTGCGATCAGGACTTCATCCCCGGCGTCGCCTTCGTGAAATAACACGGCGCCCGGCTCGTAGGCTTTCCGCGTCATCAGCGCCGTCGTCGCCGTGACTTGGGCGGGCTCGAAACCGGCGAAAAAGGCGACATCCGCCAATGTAAGTTCCGCGGTGCCCGGTTGTTCCCAAGCCTGCAGCAAATCGTCTTCAGCGTGTTCGATGGCACGGTCGACATCCGGAAACACATCGGAATCGCCAAAAGCCGACAACGCGCCGAATTCCTCAAGCCTTTCCGCAGCACGTGTTCCCTTGCCCACGGCAAGTAGAAGCTTGGTTTTGCGTCGGCCGAGATCGGATTTGAGATCGACAAGCGCATGGGCGCCGGTGCTGTCGATTTCAGTCAGACGGCGGAGATCGAGAATGACGCATGATGTCGGCTGGCCGATCGCGGATTCAATCGCCTTGGTCGTCGTCTCGCCGGTGCCGAAGAACAAGGCCCCTTGCAATTCCATCACCAGGATCTTGTTACCGGCGCTTTCGAGATATTGCCGCTCCGGCGCGGTACGCGATTTGCGCGACCTCACGTCGTCGCAGCGATAGCTCCGCCGCACCACCGACCGGCTCATGTGCACGACAAACATCACGACAGCGATGGCTATGCCTATGAACACCGCAGCAACGATATTGAGCGCAATGGACAAGACTGCGACGACGATCACAACGGCCGCGTCGAACACCGTGCTGGCGCGCAACGATCGCGGCTCTTTGCGAAGCTTGGCCAGGAGCTTGAGATTCCACAAATCAAAATGCTGAACCGCAATCACCATGATCACGGCGGACAACGCGGTGCGCGGGATTTCGCCAAGCCAGCGGAACAGCAAAGCGGCCGCGGTTAAAATCGCTGCGGCATTGATCAGAACTGCGAGCGGCGTACGGGCACCGAAAGTCCGGTTGGTGATGCTGGCGCCGATATTGATGCCGCTGGTGATGCCGCCGAAGCACGCAGCGGCGAGATTGGCGATACCGAGCCGCAACAGGATTGCGTCGCCGTTGCGGCGCGGCTCGGCCGATGCCGCGACCAGCTTCGTGCAAAGCAGTGCATCGATCGAGGCGATCATGGCCAGCGCCAGTGCACCGCTGACAATAGTCGGCGCAAAGGCCAAAAGGTCGCCGCTGTGCTTGAGATCGGAAAAATACGAAAACGCCGTCAGGCCCATTGTCGCGCGCTCTTGATTGGCAATAACCGGACCGAGATACGCACCCAAACCGATCGCCTGACAGAAATAGTAGAGCGCACAGCCGAGCACGATGCCGATCAGCATGGGCGGTATCTTTGCCGAGATTTTCTTTGCGTTCCACATCACCGTAAACGTGATTGCGGCGATGATGACGCTCAACGGTTTGATCTCGGCGAGATGCGCCGCCACCTGAGTGAAGGGAATATTGTGATCGAAGCCGCAAATATTGCCCAATTGAACCAGGAACAAGAGCAAGGCGGCGGCGTTCTGAAATCCCGCCATCACCGGCTGCGGCGCGAATTTGATCAAGGTCCCGAGCTTGATGAGGCCGAACAGCGCCTCAAGCGCACCACCCAGCAAGACGACGGAGAATGCGATTGCCAGAATCAACGGGACGCCGCCGGCCGCGATTTCCGGCATGCCGGAATGAACCAGTCCGTAGATCAGCAAGCCAAGGAAAAATGTGCTGTTGACCCGCGGCGCATAGACAGTCGTGGTCCCATCGCCCAACAGGACGCAAACAACGGCAACGACGAAAGCCGTCGTCAGCCCAGCGAGCGCACCGTCGGCGAAATAGCTCTCGCCAAACGACGCGAATGCGAACATGCCGTAGCCCATGGCGAGCGGTATGGCTACGGCCGCGGAGATCAGGCCGCCGGCACAGTCGGCCCGTATGTGCTTAAACCAGTCCATTTAATCCCCCCGCCGCGGCAAGTCGCGCTGCTACTAGCCGAGGACCGGCGGTCGCGCCAGATCCGCCATTATGCGGGATGGGCGCCGTAGACGTCGTCGGCGCGGCGCTCGAAGGCCGCTGAAAAGCGGCGGAAGGCGGTTTCGAACACCGTGCCCATCAAAACGCCGAGCGTGCGGCTTCGAAACTCGTAAGCGATAAAGAACTCGACATCGCAAACGTCGTCGCCGGCCGGCCGAAAATTCCATTTATTGTTCATTTGCTGAAACGGCCCTTCGAGATATTCGACCAGGATCTCGAGCTTGCCGCGTTCGAGCGTGACGCGGCTGGTGAAGGTCTCGCGGATGAATTTGTAGGCGACCGTCATGTCAGCGACGATCACCTCCCTGCCCTCGCCGGCGCTTTCGCGCCTGCGGACGCGCAGCGATTGGCAGAGCGGCACGAATTGCGGATAGCGCTCGACGTCGGCGACCAGATCGAACATCTCGGATGCGGAATGTCGCACGCGGCGTTTCGTGGAAAACTGCGGCATCACCGCGCCGTCCGCTGCGCCTTGAGTCTCGCGAAATCTTCGCCCGCATGATGCGAGGAGCGGGTCAGCGGGCTTGCCGAAACCAAAGAAAATCCCTTGGCGTAGGCGATTGTTTCCAGCGACTTGAACTCGTCCGGCGGCAGGAAGCGCAGCACCGGATGATGTTTGCGCGACGGCTGCAGATATTGGCCGATGGTGAGGAAGTCGACATCGGCCGCACGCAGATCGTCCATCACCTGCAGGATCTCGTTCCGCTCTTCGCCCAGCCCCACCATGATGCCGGATTTGGTGAACATGGCCGGGTCGATGTCCTTGACGCGCTGCAGGAGCCGGATCGAGCCGAAATAACGCGCGCCCGGACGGACGGTGAGATATTTCGACGGCACGGTTTCAAGATTGTGGTTGAAGACGTCGGGCCGCGCCGCAACGACCGTGTCAACCGCGCCATCCTTGCGCTGAAAGTCCGGCGTCAGCACTTCGATCGTGGTTGTCGGGCAGCGCACGCGAATGGCGCGGATGACCGCGGCAAAGTGGGCGGCGCCGCCATCGTCGAGGTCGTCGCGATCAACCGACGTGATGACGATATGCAACAGGCCAAGCTTTGCGGTGGCTTCGGCAACATGCTCCGGCTCGGCCGGATCGAGTTCGCCTGGAAGGCCGGTCTTGACGTTGCAGAACGCGCAGGCCCGCGTGCAGGTGTCGCCCATGATCATGAAGGTGGCGTGCTTCTTGTCCCAGCACTCGCCGATATTCGGGCAACCGGCTTCTTCGCACACCGTGTGCAGACCGTTTTCCTTCACGATCTG
>DATHPQ010000172.1:0-29342 GCA_035483735.1 Xanthobacteraceae bacterium
CCGCTCGGCCGTTTTGCACCCGCGTCGCCACATGCACATCGAAGCCGGCATCGCGCGCCGCGCGCGCCATCGGCAGACGATGCGACAGGAACGCCCAGTCCTCCGCCGTGACGTAAAGCAGCCGCGGCCGGTTTCGCTCCGTTGATAGCGGCTCTGTGCGAAGATCAGTCAAACAAATGTCCCCAGTCCCTCGACGCCTTATCCCGGCCATTGAACGTATAGACCGCGCCAAGCGCGCCCGCGAGCGGTTCTAAGGTTCTAAAATGTGGCACGGTTAAATAATTTTATCATTATAATACAATAGCTTACTCACGTTCATGCTCTGAACATTAAGCTTGACGTTCATGTTGTGAACGATGTACTTGTTGCCGGCACGGGGAGGGTTGGGTGATGCCCCAAGTGGCGCGCGACGACGAACCGGATAACGCCAGGATCGTGCTCGGACTTCTTGAGTCTGTCGAGCGCGACGGCGCCCAGTCGCAGCGCAAGCTTGCCTCCGATCTCGGCATCGCGCTCGGCCTGGTCAACGCCTATCTCAAGCGCTGCGTGAAAAAGGGCCTGCTGAAAATCGGCCAGGCGCCGGCGCGCCGTTACGCCTATTACCTCACGCCCCACGGCTTCGCCGAGAAATCCCGGCTCACCGTCGAATATCTGTCCTCGTCGTTTTCGTTCTTCCGCCACGCGCGGGAGGATTGTGCCAGCGTGCTGAAAGCGGCGCATGCGCGTGGCTGGAATCGCATCGCGCTTGCCGGCGTCTCCGATTTGGCGGAGATCGCGACGATCTGCGCGCTCGAACAGGGCATCGCCATTGTCGCGGTGGTGGACGGCAAAGCCGCGGTCGACAGGTTCGTCGGCACACCGGTGGTGAAAACCGTCGCCGCGGTGCCCGGCGGTTGCGACGCGCTGATGGTGACCGATCTGCAGGCGACGCGCGAATTCGTCGCCGCGCTTGCGGATCAGTTCGGCGCCGAGCGCGTGCTGGTTCCGGCGCTGCTTGGCCTTCGCTTGACGCCCCGGACGGAGAGTGCGGCATGACGCAAGATATCGACCTACCTCTCAACCCCCACTGGTTCGTCGCGCACACCCAGCCGAATGCCGAAGCCAAGGCGGTGGCCAATCTCAACCGCCAAGGTTTCGAAGCCTATTTTCCGCGCTATCTGAAACGGCGCCGGCACGCGCGCAAGGTCGATACCGTCGCCGCGCCGCTGTTCCCGCGCTATGTGTTCGTCGCCGTCGATATTTCGGCGCAGCGCTGGCGTTCGATCTATTCGACCGTCGGCGTCGCGAGGCTGGTTTGCAATGGCGACGAGCCGGCCGCGGTGCCGGATGCGGTCGTTGCCGTGCTCCGCGAGCGCGAAGACAACGGCTTTATCAAGCTTGATTTCCGGCCGAACTTCCGTCCGGGCGAGACGGTGCGCGTGCTCGACGGTGCGTTCTCATCTTGTCTCGGCCTGTTCGAGGGCATGGCGGATCGCGAGCGCATCGCGATCTTGCTCGACCTGCTCGGCCGCAAAGTTCGTGTGGTGCTGGACGCCGATCTGGTGGCAGCCGCGTAGGACTTTTGCGAGGAGCAGGGCATTTCCGGAAATCGTTCTGCCGATTTCCAGGGCCGTGCTCAGAAGCCGCGTGTGGCGGCGCGTGTCGTGTTGCGGAGTTCGGGTGACCTCGTTTCACCCGGACTGCGGTAGCGTGGAAAATCGGCGTCGCGATTAAGCCGGACGGATCTTCGACGTGCCGTTCCTCGGTCGTTCTCTAGCCGGTCCAGTTGAGGATAAAAGATCATGCAGAACGATGGGGCGGGACTCATTGCCAATCATCAGCCCTTCTCCACGGAGGAATTATTCGCTCGCTTCGATCGCGGTAAAGGCTCCGCGCATTACCTGTTGATCCTTTATTCGATTGCGATCGGCATCAAAGCGAAGGTCATTGTCGACATCGGTACCGGCCAGACCACCGGTGCGCTCCGCGCCGCCGTTAAGAAGACTGGCGGCATCGTCCATAGCTACGATCAGGACTTTCGCCGCCACAAATGCCTGTTGCCGTATCAGGACGAGCAGTGGCGGCTGACGCTCGAGCCGTCATCGATGTCGCTTCCCAGTGCGCCCGATTTCATCGACATGGTCATGCATGACGGCGCCCACGACTACGTCAATGTGAGAAGGGATCTAGAAACTCTTCTGCCGAAAATGCGTCAGTTCGGCATCATCTGTATCCACGATACCCAGCAGCCGGATCTTTACCGCGATATGTTGGCAGCGATTGGTGACGCGACAAGCGGCCGCAAAGTGTCCCTCACTAGTCTTCCATTCAATTGCGGGCTCACGATCGTCCGTGTCGAGGAGGGATTGCTGCCCCCCATCAGCCCGGCTTTCGACCTGCTTCCAAGCGGCGTCAGCGATACATTTCTCGTTGCTTTCCCGAGCGGCCCGCAGGAACGAATTCCGCTCTCCTTTTACAAGCGCTGGCTGGCGCCGATCAAAATCAAAGTCGGGCACACGCTGCGCCAAGCCGGCTTGAAGCAATAGTTCTGCGAACCGTTGGGATGGCTCCGCGCCTCACCTTCGTCCTGCCGCTGAAGGGGCGATATCTGTTCACGCTGCGGACGCTGTGGCACGGCAACAAGCTACGTGTGCCGCACCGGTTTCTATTCGCCGACGGTCAAGTCAAAAACGAGGTCGCGCGTTACCTTGAAAACAGCAGCACGTATTTTCCGGCGCTCGATATCGAATATATTCGTTATCCGAACGACTCGAGCTTGAGCAAATATCTCACCAAGGTGGCCGACATATTGTCCCGCGTGCGGACGCCTTATGCGATGTTACTGGATAACGATGACTTTGTGGGTCTCGACGCAGCCCAATGGGCTGTCGATTTTCTGGATTCTCATCCCGATTTCGTCTGCGCGCGCGGCTGGTTGACTGCGTTTGCCGTTCATTCCCGCGGCGGCAGTCGTTACGGCGGCCTTTACGGCAAGGTAAGCCGGATTCATTCGCAATATTTCAGGGAAGATCGTTCCTCGCCTGCTGTGGCCGACAGGATTCGGCAGAGCGAGCTCGATCTCGGCATCTACAACGCAGTTTATCGGACCGAAACGCTTGCTACGATCGCGCGGGAAGCAGCTGAGATCGATTTCTCCGATTTGATGCTACACGAGGTGTTTTACGCGCTCAGGACAGCAACCTTGGGTAAAATTCGCGTGAATCCGGCGGTTATCGGCTATTACCGCCAGCTTGGGAGCTCGATCACTTACTTGTCGGATCGAGATTGGGCGGGCGAGCTGTTGCGCAGCCGGTTCACCGTCGATGCGCATGCCCTAGTTGAGCGCATTTCGTCCGCGGCTGCTGCCGCTGATGGGACAGATCGGGCCGCCATTGTTGAGGTCGTGCGCACGATGCTTGAAGATAATTTTCGCTGGTTTTTGTGGACCAACTACGGATTTTCAGTCGGGCTCAAGAGATACGTGCGTAAAACTTGGCCCGCTTTGGCAAGCCTTGCGCAGAATCGCCCGCGGCTCGTCGCGCGCCGGGGCTACTCCGCACTACTGTCGCGCCTCGCGGCGGCCGGTGCATCGGCTTCCGACGTCGTGCGTGCGCGTGCTGAATTCGCGGCGATCGAAGATACTCTCTCGCGGAAAT
Organism: Xanthobacteraceae bacterium; assembly: GCA_035483735.1. GTDB lineage: Bacteria > Pseudomonadota > Alphaproteobacteria > Rhizobiales > Xanthobacteraceae > BOG-931. The sequence goes on from DATHPQ010000172.1 coordinate 3,636, forward strand.
CCTTCGACGAATATGCTGCGCCATTCCTTTCGGTCGCCCATGCGGACAGCAGTCGCAATTGGTTCTGATTTTTTTATCGCCTCGCGGGAGTAACGGTGCCGCACAGCAATAGCCGGAATGGCCGCCAGTCCGACGCTGCACGCGGTCTCCACGGCCGGCCGGCCGTGCCCGACCTGCTCATCCATCTGCACATCGCCAAGACCGGCGGCACCACCTTGAGCAGCATGGTCAAACACGCTTTTCGCTCTGACGAGATATTCGAGACTGTGTCTAAGGACGACCAGGTCTACGGCGGGCTGGATCTTCTGACTTACGCATCCTGCGAGCGCATGCTGCGCGATTGCGACACCGGCCGCATTCGCTACTTCACCGGCCATGTCCCGATGGGCGTGGACCGTATCTTCGGCCGTCCCGCAAAATATATCGCCATCGTTCGCCACCCGGTCGAGCGAATTCTCTCTTATTTCTATTTCCGCGCTCAGACCGGCGATCCTTATCTCAAGGATGGCAAGCCGATTACATTCGAAGATTATGTCGAGAGTGGTGGCGACATCATCTTCAACGACTATCAGGTGCGGATGATCAGCGGCAGTCCCGACCTTGATGCGCCGGCCGGCCCGCGCGGCGCTCTGGTCTCGGGTGCCCCAGTCGAGGCGCGTCATCTGGAGATGGCAAAATGCAACGTCGAGGATCATTTTCTGTCGATCGCTCCGCTTGAGCAGATTACAGAAATGGCGTTATTGCTGCGTCGGGCCTACGGCTGGCCGATGCGGAGGCTGCAGACCGAATACAAGAATCCAACCAAAGAACGGCTGCGCGCTTTCAATATCGCACCACGTCTGCTTCGGATCATCGAGGAGCGCAACGCCCACGACATCGTGTTTTATAACTGGGTGTGCGAACGCTTCGCTGCGCAGCGAAAGCTCTATGAGCCAGAATTGTCGCGTGACCGCTGCATTTTTACCCTCGTCAACCGAAGTTTGACGAAGGCGGGCGAAGTGCTGCCGTGGGCACTCCGCAAACGCCTGGCTCAGCTCCTGTTCTACGCTCGCTGATGAATCTGCATCTGAAACTGTTCGACGACTTGATGGCTCGGCTCGGCTGGCGCTTGCCGGTGCTCGTGGTCTGGACCGCGCTGGTCGGCCTGAGCGAGGGTGTTTCGGTCATTTTGCTGTTGCCGCTATTGAGCCGCGTCGGCGTTGCCGCTGGCAGTAGTCAGGGTCTGGTCACTGGCCTCGTCTATAGGAGCCTCGCATTTATCGGCGCCAGAGAGCCGCTGCCGATTCTCGCGGTGATCGTCGTGATCACCGGACTGCAGGGCGCCCTCACGATCACGCTGAACTGGTGGAGCGTGAAACTCGCCCGGCACTATCAGGGCCGCCGCCAGCTCGAAATGTTCTCTGCCTTCATGCGCGCGAAATGGAGCTTCATCGCTGCGCGCAAGGCCGGCGAGATGACAAGTGCCATTGTCACCGAGAGCGAGCGACTGGGGCGGGCCTTCACGATTGCGCTGTCGCTTGTCGGTAGCCTTGTCGTCGCGGCGATCTATCTGGTTCTGTCGCTTTTGATCGCCTGGCAGGTCACCTTGTGCCTCATCCTCTGCGCCAGCATTGCGGCCCTCGGCCTGGTCCGATTGTACCAGAAGGCCTACGAGGCCGGACGAAGTCTGGCGCCGCTCGATGCCGAATTGCAGTCGGCGCTGAGCGAACAATTCGCAGGCGCAAAATTCATCAAGGCGAGCGGCATCGATGACCGGGCATCGACGCTAATCGAACCGCTGGTGCAACAACTCGAAGACGCCAATACCTTGGCCAGCGCCTCGCCCGGCACCGTGCGCGGCGTGCTCGAATTCGTCGGTCTCGTCGGCCTTGCCGTTATTCTCATTCTTACCGGCGAAGGCATGGGCGTGCCCGCCGGCAATATCGTCATCGTGCTGGCGTTGTTCGGACGGCTGTTCCCGCGCCTGACGGCGGTGCAGGCGCAAATGCATTATCTCACCGGCAATCTGCATGCCGTCGAGGTGATTGATCGTCTGCAAGGCGCGGCTGAAGCCGAAGCCGAGCGGCAGGACGATCCCGGCACGGCGCTCGCCGTCGCGCTTCCGACGGCGCTTGCGGTACGCAATCTCAAGGTCACCTTAGGCGAGCGGCTGGTGCTCGATCAGATCAACCTGACACTGCCGATTCCGGGTCTACTTGCGGTGGTCGGTCGCTCGGGCGCGGGCAAGTCGACGCTGGTGCATACGCTGCTCGGCCTCGTCGATGCTAATGCCGGCTCGGTCCGGCTCGGCAATTACGACTTTGCTGACGCGCCGGTGCGAGCTTGGCGCCGCGCCATCGGCTATGTGCCGCAGGAAACCATCCTGTTTCACGCCTCGATCCGTGACAATCTTACGCTCGTGAAACCCAATGCATCGTCCGCCGAAATCGAGACGGCGGCACGCCGCGCACATGCCTACGATTTCATCCAGGCTTGGCCCGAAGGCTTTGACACCATTATCGGCGATCAGGGCGTCAAACTGTCCGGCGGCCAGCGCCAGCGCCTCGGCATCGCGCGCGCATTGCTGACCAATCCGATCCTCCTTTTGATGGACGAGGCGATGAGCGCGCTCGACACGGAGTCCGAAGCCGAACTGCTAAGCACCATTGAAAATTTGCGCAGGGAGATGGGCATCCTGATCGTTGCGCATCGCCTTGCAGCGGTGCGGACGGCGGACGCCATTTGCTTCCTGGACGCCGGCCGCGTCGTCGAGGCCGGGACCTGGAGCGAGCTTATGGCGCGGCGGAGCAGACTTTATGCCTTGGCCGAAGCGCAATCACTGGTCGACGGACCGACGCTGGCCGCGTCCTAAAGACATCGACATTTCATCGAGGCGATCACACCCATGCCCGACCAGAAACTATCGACAAAATGCCGAGTCTGCGGAGCGCCTATTCAGGCCTTCATGACGTTCGGCCGGATGCCGATCGCCAACGGCTTCCTGAAGCAAAATGAAGTCGCGGACGAATATTTCTTTGAGTTGGCGCCGGCATTCTGCGGCGCCTGCAAAATGTTCCAGATCGTGGAACAGCCGGACCCGGACAAGATGTTCCACGAGCACTATGCGTTCTATTCGAGCACGTCGCGCTACATGCAGGCGCATTTCGAGCGCTATGCCAATTTTGTCATCGGCGAAGTGTTGGTGGGCCGCTCCGATCCGTTCGTCGTTGAGCTCGGCAGCAATGACGGCATCATGCTGCGCCATTTCAAGGAGCGCGGCATGCGGCATCTTGGCATCGAGCCGTCGTCGAATGTGGCCGACGTGGCCCGCCAGCACGGCATCGATACTGTGAGCAAGTTCTTCAATCCGGCGCTCGCCGATGAGATTGTCGGGCAGCATGGCCGGGCCGATGCGATCCTCGCGGCCAATGTGATGTGCCACATTCCCGATATCAACGGCGTCGGCGAGGGCGTCAGGCGCCTGCTCAAGTCGGACGGCGTCTTTATCTTCGAAGATCCCTATCTCGGCGACATGATCGCAAAAACATCTTACGACCAGATCTACGATGAGCACGTCTTTATCTTTTCGGCGATGTCGGTGCAGCGCGCGTTCGCGCCGCACGGCCTCGAGCTCGTCGATGTGATGCCGCAAGGAACGCATGGCGGCTCGATGCGTTATGTGTTCGCGCCCAAAGGTGGGCGCCCGGTCGCGCTGCGCGTCGCCGAGCAACTCGGCAAAGAAAGCGCGCAAGGTCTCGATCGCGCCGATACCTATATACGGTTCAAGGCGAATTGCGAAAAATCCCGTGACGGGCTGATGCGCGCGCTCGACGCCTTGCGCCGCGAGGGCAAGCGGGTGGTCGGCTACGGCGCGACCTCGAAGAGTACGACTGTGACCAATTACTGCGGCATCACGCCCACGCATGTCGAATTCATCTCCGACACCACGCCGATCAAGCAAGGCAAGCTGTCGCCGGGTGTCCACATCCCGGTGAAGCCCTATGCCGAATTCGCCAATAGATATCCGGATTGCGCATTGCTGTTCGCTTGGAACCACGCGGCTGAAATCCGCGAAAAGGAGCAGTCGTTCATCGCTGCGGGCGGCCAGTGGCTCGTTTATGTTCCGGACGTGAAGTTCGAGTCATGAGCATCCGAGCAGTTCCGGCCGCGGTCAGGAGTCCGATTCCCTGGGCCTCTCCGGCCGCGCAATACCGTACGCGTCAGAAAACGATTCAGGCGGCAATCGAGCGCGTGTTGGATTCCGGCGCTTTTGTGCTTGGCGAAGAGGTCGAAGCCTTCGAGCACGCCTTCGCGCAATATTGCGGCGCGGGCCACGGCATTGGCGTGGCGAGCGGCACCGATGCGCTCGAGCTTGCCATGCGGGCGTTCGGCATCGGCCCTGGCGATGAGGTCATCACGGTCTCCCATACCGCGGTCGCGACGGCGGCGGCAGTGCTCGCCTGCGGCGCGACGCCGGTTCTGGTCGATATCGACCAGGCTTTTTACACGATCGACTCCGCAAAGATTGAAGTCGCGATTACGCCGCGCACCAAGGCGATCGTGCCGGTTCACCTTTACGGTCAGGCCGCCGACATAAATCCGATCCTTGCGCTGGGCCGCGCGCGCAAGCTTCGCGTGATCGAGGACTGCGCGCAGGCGACCGGCGGCTGTTACGGCTCGCGTCGGCTCGGTAGCATGGGCGACGCCGGTTGTTTCAGCTTCTATCCGACTAAGAATCTGGGCGCGATCGGCGACGGCGGCATGGTGATTACGTCCGACGCCGAGATCGCTGCGCGGCTGCGGCGGTTGCGCCAATATGGCTGGGACGAGATGCGCAAGACCCGCGAGGTCGGCCGCAATTCGCGGCTCGATCCGATGCAGGCGGCGATCCTCGCCGCCAAGCTTCCGCATCTCGATGCCGACAATGCGCGGCGCGCCGCGATCGCAGCTCGCTATAACCGCGGCCTTGCCGGGCTGCCGCTCGTGCTGCCAGCGGCGCGAACCGGCGCGACGCATGTCTACCATCTCTACGTGATGCGCTGCGACGATCGTGGGCGGCTGATGGCGGATCTGCGCGCCGACCAGATCGGCTCGGCCGTACATTACGCGGAACCCGTGCATTTGCAGCGTGGCTACGCGGAGAAATGCGTGTTGCCGAAGGGAGGGCTGCCGCTGACAGAGACTGTTGTCGGTAAAATCCTGTCGCTGCCGATGTATCCGGAACTAACCGACGCCGAGGTCGATAGGGTCATTGCCTTACTCAGGCTCTTTTGTTGCAATCGTGAAATCTGATCGACGCTTGGACGCCATGGTGGTGTCGCCACAACAAGATGATAACAGCCTGTGTGGCTCCGGTGCCGCGGTGCCGGCGACGCCTTACTTCACGATTTTTACTGCGACCTATAATCGCGCTCACACATTGCACCGTGTGTACGACACCCTGCGCACGCAGACATGCCGGGATTTCGAATGGCTCGTAATTGATGATGGCTCCGAGGATAATACATCTGAATTGATAGCCGGTTGGGCTGAGGTTACGGATTTTCCGGTTCGATACTTCAAACAGAAAAATCGCGGCAAGCACATCGCGCACAATCGCGCGGTCCAAGAATCGTGTGGATTTCTGTTCGTCACGCTAGATTCTGACGACGCTCTGGTGCCCGACGCTCTCGAAAAGATTCGCCAGCTGTGGAACAGCATTCCCGAAGCGCAGCGCGCGTCATTCTCGGGTCTCGGAGGATTGTGCTGCGATCAGCACGGAACGATTGTCGGCGATCAATTTCCCAGGAGCCCAATGGATTCCGATCTGCGCGAATTGCATTACCTTTACAAGGTGCGTGGCGAGAAATGCGGCGTTTCGCGAACCGACATCTTGCGGCAATATCTGTTCCCTGAGATCGAGGGGACCCAATGGCTTCCGGAAGGCGTTCTAGGACTGCAACTGGCGAAGCTTTACAAGCGCCGTTACGTCAACGAGGTTTTTCGAATCTATTACGTGGATGAAAGTCACGCGCGCGGCGTCAATGTCAGTGACCGTGCCAACCTCAAGCGAACGGCGCCCGGACGGCTTTATTATAACCTTTGGGTTCTGAACAACGAGATTGAGAATTTATGGCGGGCGCCGGTTCCGTTCCTGAAGGCGGCGGTTATGCTGCCTGTCGTGACATGGGTGTCAGGCCAGCCTTTCGCGAAAGTATTTGGATCGCTCGAGAGTGTTTCGGCCAAGGCTCTGGTATTGTTGGTGCTGCCCTTTGCGCCGCTGGTCTATCTGGCAGGCAACGTCAGCAGTGTCTTCCGCAGATTCAGCAGTGTCTTCCGCAGATAACGGACGTGGTTCGGCGATGCCGGATAATTTGACGCCAATCTTCGTTCACGCTTCGCCGAGAAGCGGCAGTACCTATTTCTTCAACGTGTTGCGCCGCGACGATTCGCTGATGTGCTTTAACGAGGCGATCATCGACGTCTTCAGCCATTATGGCAAGCGCGATATTGCGCGCTTCAAGGCTGCCCAGAAATGGAACGTCAATCATCACTTTCTCGATCGGGACGATTTTGATGAATTTGTGGTCGCGTGGGATGACGTCATGCACCTCTATCCCATGTTTCCATCTTTTAGAGACTACCTGCCTAGGGACGGAACTCTGCCTTCGTCGCTCGGTGATTATCTGGCCGCGCTGATGGATTTTGCGCAGTTGCGAGGAAAGCGGCCGGTGTTATGTGAGATCCATTCGCGGGGCCGCGCCGGCGCATTGCGTGGTGCTTTTGGTGGTTTTCATATCGCGCAATTCCGCGACCCGTTGAGTCAGTTCGGCTCGTTCGTCCGCCCGTTGTTCGAGGGTGGAGAGTGGGGCCATTTGACCTTTCCACTAATGGAATTGGGTATCAGCGGCGCGCATCCGCTCTATCGCCTCGTGCCAGAAGTCTGGCGCGTTCCGGTTCTGCCGTGGCCCGCCGGTGACCGTGCGCAGCGCTGGGGCTCGGCCGTGCAATACATGGCGCTGGTGGCGTCGCCTGAACCGGACGTAATCGAGCGGCTGCTGCGTTGGCACTTGTTCTCTTGGACACTCAGCAATCTTGCCGCGGTCGGCTATTCCGATCTTGTTCTCGACCTTGAACGTGTTCACGATGAAGCGGCATACCGGGATGCTATCGTCTCCGTGTTGGCTTCGGAATGCGGAACCCGCGCGGACTTCCGCGACGTCGCCAAATTTCCCCGCTATTATGAATTCGAGGGGTTGGATGTCGCTGCAGTCTGCGATCAGGTCTTTGTAGCCTTGAAAATAGCGCAGCAAGATGGCCAGCTTGAGAGTGCCCTGCGGACGCTGGGAACACAGGCTCCGACTTGGTCCGCCGCCGACGCCCTGGGGCTTTTGCTGGCCAAGATTCAGGATGCGCTCTCTGCTATGAACTCAAGCGCCGATCGCAAAGAGATCAGCGCTGAGATGTGGCGCGCCGTGATCGAAAAGTACCGTAGGCCCTGGTTTAATCCAAGCGTGCGCAATGCGGCGCAGTGGGTTTATCCCTTGGTTGCTCCGGTGGTGCGGGCGGCGCGCCGAATGAAAGTGTGGCACTAGATTTTGTGTTGGATCATGGTCTGTTCGGAAAATCGGTTCCCACTCTTCCGGATTATGCTCCAGGCGGCAGCGTAGCTGTTTTCGATGAACAACCAAGAGAGTCGATTGTCGCTAACCGATACTTCATATTGGGAGCAGATTTGGGGGGCGGCTGGGTCGCCGAAGCTTTTCGATCCAGGCGATCGAAGTCTCGCGAATCGGGGCAATATCGCGCTCCATGAGTTCTTTTCTGGAATTCTGCGGACGGTGGCACCGAGGAGCGTCATCGAAATCGGCTGCGCCCAATCGAAATGGCTGCCGTATTTCGCCAAAGTGCACAACCTTTCCGTCGCTGGCGTTGATTATTCCGATATTGGCTGCGCGCGTGCTCGGGCGCTCTTGCAACGTGCACAATGTGATGGCGAGGTCTTTCAGGCGGATATGTTCGATCCGCCCGACGAGCTTCGGTCCCGTTTTGATGTCGTGCTCTCGATGGGACTTGTCGAGCACTTCGCCGATACCTCAAATGCCGTTCAAGCCTGCGCGGCGTTTGCAAAGCCTGGTGGGATAATCATTACCACGATCCCTAACCTGACGGGTCTTATCGGTCTCGTGCAACGTTGTCTCGATCGCGCGGTGTACAATAAGCACATAGCTTTGGATTGCGCGGCGCTTCGGGCCGCTCATGAAAAATGCGACTTGTCGATTCTCCGCAGCGGGTACCTGTTATCGGCCAATTTTGCCATCCTCAATCTTCCCAATCTGAGACCAAAATTTTTCGAGAGAGCGGTGCGCGGACTGGCCGTTGCCGCTACTGCCGGAGTCTGGATGCTGGAAGGAGTCGGGGCGAGTATCGGGCCGACACAGTTTATGTCGCCATACGTCGCATGTGTTGCCCAGAAGGGCGACCGATAGCCGTTTGGATTCAACCGCGTAGCTGCCAAAGAAACGAGATGCAATCTCTGCAATGTCGCCCCGTTTGACAATTCTGATGCCGCTCAGGGGTCGGCAACTATTCACCTTGCGCTTTCTATGGCACGCAAATGCGTTGCGCATGCCGTATCGCTTTCTGCTCCCAGACGGGCAAGTGCGGCCGGCGCTTGCGCGGTTGCTGACCGATTCCAAAAAAATCTACCCGCACCTGGACATCGAATATGTCCAATATCCGGACGATGTCGACTTCCGCTGCTATTTTGCAAAGATGCACGACGCGCTGCAGCGGGTACGAACTCCATATGTCATGTATGCGGACAACGACGATTTTCTTATCGCCGGAGGAATCGAAAGAAGTATCGATTTTCTCGATAATGCGCCGGAATATGTGTGCTGCGGCGGCGGTATCGCGGGCTTTTCGGTATTCGCTCCGACGGGGAGCCCCAATCCTGGTCTCGTCGGAGCCTTCAACAAATTTTCATTTCGCTACGCTGCGGAGGATCGTTCGCTGGACTTGGGCCAGTCTTCGGTCACAGAGCGGATGATGGCTGGGGGGCAGTATTCCTGGGCTTATTACGGCGTCTATCGTGCTCCCGTTCTCGAATCTATTTGGCGGGAACTGGTCGAGCTCAATCTCAGCGATCTGATGCTGCATGAATGGTTTGGCGGCCTGCGTACGTTGAGCTTCGGGAGGGCGCGTTCTGATCCGACGGTGATCGGCTATATGCGTCAGTATTGGACGACGATGCGCACTTCGTTTTCCAAGGATTGGGTCCATCATCTGGTGCGCAGCCGCTTCTCGACGGATTTCACCGCGATAGTCGAGCTTCTTTCCAAGGCCGCGGCAGATTCCGATGGCGTAAATCCTGATGAGGTCGCCGAGAAGCTGCGGCAGAGTTTCCAAGCCTGGTATGGGGGCTTCTTGCGGCATAACTACGGTCCGGTGGGTAAGCTACGGCATTTCCTTCGCGAGAATACGCCAGGATTACTGATGTGGCTGAAGCAGCGGCGCCGTTACTCAGTACCCTTCGAGCGGCGGAATCTATTCAAGAAGCTCGCCGGTCATGGCGCCTCCGGCGAGTATTTGGAGCAGTTTCGCAAAGAGCTTGCGGGCATCGAAGACACGCTGACGGGCAAAGCATTTGCGGCGTTCCTTCAGCCGTTCCTGGCAGTTCCCGGTCTAGGAAAGGACTAGCATGGTGGAAGAGCGTAAGCTTGGAAACCCGCCGGCGCTTGAGCGCGCGCCGGGTGACGTGTCGTCGATGGTGGCTGCCTTCGGCGTGGAACGCTTCGGCTTCGGCGAGAATTGGAAGTCGTTTCTTGACGAAATTGACGACATTCGGGTTGCCGAGGCGGAGAAGTCGCTGCAATGGCTGTTGGGCCGCGACCGCATCGATGGGCTCAGCTTCCTCGACATAGGATCGGGGAGTGGTTTGAGTTCGCTGTCAGCGCGGCGACTCGGAGCTGCGGTCCGCTCGTTCGATTATGATCCGCAGTCGGTGGAGAGCACGACGATCTTGAAGCATCGTTTTTTCCCGAACGATGGCGACTGGCTTGTGGAGCGCGGCTCGATCCTCGATCGGAATTATTTTGTCGGGCTCGGAACTTTCGATGTGGTTTATTCGTGGGGCGTTCTGCATCACACCGGAGCAATGCACGAGGCGCTGAGACACGCGGCAAGCCGGGTATCGCCCGGTGGTCTGCTCGTTTTTGCGCTCTATCGGAAAACCCGGTTGTGCCGTCTCTGGAAGCTCGAAAAGCGTTGGTACTGCCGGGCTGCTGCTCCGGCCCAATCTGTCGCTCGCCGCCTCTACATGGCGGTGATGCGCTGCGCTTTTGCCGCGACGGGTCGCGATTTCAGGGCCTTTATTGCGACGTATCGCGGGAGGCGCGGCATGAGCTATGTCCATGACGTTCACGATTGGCTTGGTGGTTATCCCTACGAATCAATCACGCCCGCCGAAGTGGCTCAGGAAATGGCGCGCCTTGGTTTCGAGCATGTCCGCAGCAAAGTGCAACCTTATTCGACAGGGCTTTTGGGTTCCGGCTGCGATGAATACGTGTTCCGGAACTCTGGTTCGGCAACGTGAAAATCCAGGTTCGGTTTCTCAGCAGTACGCCCTAACTGCCTGCCCCAGCGCAGTCCATGCGTATTGAACCGATCGGCCTATCGGGCTTGTTGTTGATCGAACCGCGCTATTTCCGCGACGAACGCGGCTACTTTCTCGAGTCCTTCTCACGACCGCGCTATCGCGACGCCGGCATTGCCGATGATTTCGTCCAAGAGAACCATTCGCGATCGTATAGAGGCATCCTACGCGGCCTGCATTTTCAGGTTCGCCGCCCGCAGGCCCAGCTTGTCACGGTGATGCGCGGAAGGGTCTTCGATGTCGCCGTCGATTTGCGCCGCGGCTCCCAAACCTTCGGCCGTTGGTTCGGTGCCGAATTAAGCGACGAAGGGGTCTGTCAGATGTATATGGCGCCGGGCTTTGCACATGGTTTTTGCGTGCTCAGCGACACCGCCGATCTGCATTATATGGTGAGCCGGATTTACGATCATTCCGATGAAGGCGGCTTGCTGTGGAGCGATCCGGATATCGGCATCCGCTGGCCGGTCGCAGCGCCCGTCGTTTCTGCGCACGACGCCGCTTATCCGCGGCTTCGCGATATTGCATCTGATCGTTTGCCGCAGTTCGAAGATGTTCCGCCCCATGAGTGCTGATTTGAATTTCCGGGTTTGGGAGGGTGTCTACGGCTCTTTTGCCGAAGCGCCGGCAGCGGGCCCGGGTTTCGACGGGCCGCTGTGGCGCGACCGCAGCATTGCCGCGGCGCGCGAAACGCTGGCGCAGGCAGAAGCGGGCAACGCGATCGACTATGCGCTGCGCCAGCGCAATGCTCTTTTGCCGAGCCTGACCGCTACGCTTCTGACCGAGCAGGAGCGCGTCGGCATTCTCGATTTCGGCGGCGGGCTCGGCACCGGCTATATGGTGCTGATCAGGACCATGCCGGAAGCGGTGGCGCGCGTCGACTATACTGTCGTCGATGTCGAGAGCATTGCGGCGGTCGGCCGGGAGATCTTTTTCGGCCGCAATGCTCCAACTTTCCAGAGCATGCTGCCGGCTGGGAAGCGCTTTGACATTGTACATGGGGCGAGCGTGCTGCAATATATTGAGGACTGGCGCGGCATGCTGACGCAGCTCGCCGGTTATGGTGGGCGCTTCCTAAGCCTCGCCGATATTTTTGCCGGCGATTTCAAGACTTATGTCAGCACGCAGCATTATTATGCGAGTCGCATCCCGCATTGGTTCTTCGATGCGTCGGAATTCGTCGCCGCAGTGGAGCAGACGGGTTATCGGCTTGCGCTGCGCGCCGAATGCGACGCCAAAGTGCTAGGCCAATATGGCCCGCTGCAGATGGACAATTTCCCCGCCGAGCTGCGCATCGCCCATACCAGCAATTTCCTGTTCTACCGGCGGAGTGCCGGGTGAGCATCGTCGTCGTCACCGGCGCGCAAGGCTATATCGGCACCGCGCTCGCCAAGCGCCTATCGCGCGATGGTCACGCGTTGCGCCTCGTCTCCCGCGCGCCACGGGCCTCGCGTCTCGAGGTGCCCGGCAGCGCGCCAATCGATTACATCGCGGCCGATCTGTGCAATCCCGGCGTCTGGTCGCAATTGCTCGACGGCGCGGACGCGGTGGTGCATCTGTCGTCGCGCACCGACTTGCGCGCCGCGGAGGCCGATCCGCAGGGCGATGAAGCCGTCAACATCGCACCAATCCGCGCGCTCGCGGAAGCCGGGGCTATGGTTTCGGCTTCCATGCCGGTGATCTTCGCCAGCACGGTGACGGTGGCCGGCGCGCAGCCGAAACTTCCAGTCGATGAAGCCGTGCCCGACGATCCGTTTTCGGTCTATGACCGGCACAAGCAAATATGCGAGACGATCCTGCGCCGGGCGACGGTGCGCGGCGCGATGCGCGCCTGTACACTGCGTCTCTCCAACGTCTACGGCTATGGCGGCGCATCGACAAACGCCAATCGCGGTATCCTCAACATCATGATCAATCGCGCCATTGCGGGCGAGCCGCTGACGCTCTACGGCGACGGCGGCTATGTGCGCGATTTCACGCACCTCGAAGACGTCGTCGAGGCGTTTCGTCTCGCGATCGGCAGGCCCGGCCTGTGCGACGGGACGTCCTATGTCATTGCCTCGGGCGAGGGTAAGACGCTGGCGCAAGCCTACGGCTTGGTTGCAGAGGCGGCATTGGAATATGTCGGCCGCCGCGGCGAAATCCGCCGCATCGCCGAGCCGCCCGATCTGCAACCGATCGAAAGGCGGAATTTCATCGGCAATTCGCGGCTGTTTCAGCAGCGTGCCGGTTGGCACCCGCGCTTCGATCTCAAGGCCGGTATTGCCGATTATTTTCAGCGGACGCTGGCAGAGCAAAAGCCCGAAGGGCAGCCTGAGCGCGATCATGCACGAATCTGAGAAGATCCGCCCGTCGATGCCGTCGCTCCGCGATGTCGGCGCCGTGCGGCTGATCGAATTGCCGCGCTATAGCCGCGATGATGGCGAGGTCGTCGTGGCGCAGGTCGCGGCGCATATCGCCTTTCCGATCACGCGGGTGTTCACGGTGACGGCGCCGCTCGACGCGTTGCGCGGCGAGCACGCGCATATTCGTTGCACGCAATTCATGCTCTGCGTCCATGGCGCGGTCGAGATCGTCTGCGACGATGGCCGTCAAAAAAGGACGTTTCACCTCAACCGCAACAACCTTGCGCTGTGCGTGCCGCCGGCCATCTGGAACAACATTTTCTTTCGACACGACAAATCAGTGGTGATGGTCCTGTGCGACCGGCCGTTCGAGGAAGACGACTATCTGCGCGACTATTCCAAGTTCCTGGCGTTCCGAAAGGCAAATTCATGAAGATCGTAGTGACCGGCGCGCTCGGGCATATCGGCTCGGCGCTTGTGCGGCAATTGCCGCTGCATTTTCCGCACGCTGAAATCGTCATGGTCGATAATATGATGACGCAGCGCTATGCCTCGCTGTTCGATCTGCCGTCGCTCGGACGCTATCGCTTCGTTGAAGGCGACGTCCGCACCATCGATCTGCGGCCTGTGGTCGAAGGCGCGCATACCGTGGTCCACCTCGCCGCCATCACCGACGCCGCCGGCACCTTTGATCGGGCGGCGGAGCTCGAAGCCAATAATTTCGAAGCGACGACCTTGATCGCCGCAGCCTGCCAGGACGCCGGCGCCCGGCTCGTTCATCCGTCGTCGACCAGTGTTTATGGCACGCAAAACGAGCTGGTGTCGGAGGACTGCACGATGGACGAGCTCAAGCCGCAGAGCCCCTATGCCACGACCAAGCTCAAGGAAGAGGAACTGGTGCAGCGGCTCGCCAAGAACGGTCGCCTGCGCGCCGTCGTGTTCCGCTTCGGCACCATTTTCGGCGCATCGGCCGGCATGCGTTACCACACCGCCGTCAACAAATTCTGCTGGCAGGCGGTGATGCGGCAGCGGCTCTCGATCTGGCAGAGCGCCTACGATCAGAAGCGGCCTTATCTCGATCTGTTTGATGCCGTTCGCGCCGTGGCCTTCGTCATCAAGAACGATCTGTTCGACGGCCGCGTCTATAATGTGCTTACGCTCAACGCCACGGTGCGCGACATCGTCGAATGCATCCGCGAATTCGTGCCGCATCTGCAATTGTCGTTCGTGAACAGCCCGATCATGAACCAGTTGTCCTACGAAGTATCATGCGACCGCTTCCGCGCCCGCGGCTTTGCCTTTGCCGGCGACATCCATCGCGGCATCGGCGAGACAGTGTCGCTGCTTGCGGCCGCCAATCGGGTGTGACGCCACGCCAAAGCCGGGATCGTCCATTTGAACAGCGGATCGTTGCGTGTCGCGATTGTGACCTCGCGGCTCGATGTCGGGGGCACCGAGCGCCACATCGCGCGGATCCTGCCGGCGCTGCAGCGGCGCGGTCTTAATGTGGTGCTCTATCTCATGGAGCGGGGAGGGCCACTCGAGGCGGAGATCGCCGCTCTCGGCGTCCGCATCGACGGGCCGCTGCGCCAGGGCGCGCTGCATTGGCCCATTCTGCATTGGCCCATGGCGACGCTTAGTCTCGCGCGTTGGCTGCGCCGCGAGCGCCCGGCGGTCGTGCATTTCTTCCTGCCGCGCCCTTATCTGTTCGGCTCATTGGCCGCCGAGCTTGCCGGGCACCGGCGCCGGCTGATGAGCCGCCGGTCGCTGACCGATTACCGCGCCAAATACCCGCTGCTCGGCGCCGTGGAGCGCTATCTGCACGGACGGACTTTCGGCATTCTCGGCAATTCGCAAGCCGTGATCGATCAGCTGACAACGGAAGTCGACGATCGGCGCAAGCTTGCGCTCATCTATAACGGCATTGAAATGCCGTCGCCGGTCTTTACCAATAGCCGCGCGCAGACGCGCGCCCTCTTGCAGATTCCAGGCGACGCGCTTGTCGTCTCGGTCATTGCCAATCTGATCGCTTACAAAGGCCATCGCGATTTGATCGAGGCGCTGGCGCCGATCAAGGATCGCCTGCCCAAAGCCTGGCGGCTTCTGGCGATCGGCCGCGATGACGGCATCGGCAGCGAGCTTAAAGGCTTGGCGCAGCACTTCGGCATGGCGGACAATATAATGTGGCTCGGCGAACGGCCCGACGTCGAGGAAATGCTCTCAGCCTGCGACATTTTCGTTCTGCCGTCGCATCAGGAGGGCTTTTCCAACGCGCTCCTGGAAGCGATGGCCGCGCGCCTGCCTGCCGTGGCGACGGCGGTCGGCGGCAATATCGACGCCGTCGCCGATAACGAAACCGGGCTTCTGGTGCCAATGCGCGATCCGCGCGCCTTGGCGGCAGCGATCCTGCGGCTGGCGCAAAACCCCGATCTGCGCCGCAGCTTCGGTGACGCCGCGCGCCGGCGTGTCGAACAGCGCTTCTCGTTGCAGGCTTGCGTCGATCGCTATGAGACACTTTACCGGGCGTTAGGTGAGGCCGATCCGCCACCGCTAAGTGAGATTTTGTCCGATAATGCTTCTGCCACTCGTAGCGGTGCGATCGCGGTCGCGCGGGAGCGGGTCACCTGATGCAAGTCAGCGCGCATAATCAAGTCGGCGCCGATAATAATGTCGATCAGCGGGTCGCCCGCGGTTTCGGCGAGGAATGGTCGACCTTCCGTCAGGACGAAGACCATCTCTCGCACCAACAGCGCCGCGATATTTTCGCCGATTATTTTCGGATTTTCCCGTGGGCGGTGCTGCCGCCCGGCGGCGGCACCGGCATCGATGTCGGTTGCGGCACCGGACGCTGGTCGATGCTGGTGGCGCCGCGCGTTGCTCATCTGCATCTGCTCGACGCCAGTGCGGAAGCGCTTGCGGTGGCCCGGCAGAACTTGAAAGCGGCAGCCAATGTCACTTTTCATCGCGCCAGCGTCGCCGACATGCCGTTGCCGGCGGCGTCACTCGATTTCGCCTATTCGCTCGGCGTGCTGCACCACGTGCCGGATACGCAGGCCGCGATCGACGCTGTCGCCGGGAAGCTCAAGCCCGGCGCACCGTTTCTGGTTTATCTCTATTACGCGCTGGACAATCGTCCGGCGTGGTATCGCGCGCTGTGGCGCATCAGCAATGCCGGCCGCCTTGTCATGTCGCGCTTGCCGCATCCGCTTCGCTTTGTCCTCAGCCAGATCATTGCGGCGCTGGTCTATTGGCCGCTGGCGCGCACAGCGACGCTGATGTCTCGGCTCGGGCGCTCGCCGCGCGCTTTGCCGCTGTCTTACTATGCCGACAAATCGTTTTATGTGATGCGTACCGATGCCTATGACCGCTTTTGCACGCGGCTCGAGAAGCGCTTCACGCGCTCCGAAATCGAGACGATGCTGACACGCGCCGGTTTCGCCACTATCCGGTTTTCCGAGAGCGAGCCGTTCTGGTGCGCCGTCGGCCTCAAGCAGGCGGCAAAGTGAGGGACGTGGGCCAATGACGTGGACCAGTGATTACGCCCAGCGCTCGCGCCAAGCTTCAAGCATCAGCACGTCCCAGAGCAGATATTGCCAATTGCGCCGGCCGTCGAGATGGTCGGCCCAGTAGCGGCGCACCATACCGGCATCGAGCAGGCCCGCTTGCCGCAGCCGCTGTTCGTTCAGCAGCGTCTCGGCCCAATCGCGCAACGGCCCGCGCAGCCATTCGCCGAGCGGGATGCCGAAACCCATTTTGGGACGCTCGATCAATTCGGGCGGCACATGACGATAGAGCACCTGGCGCAGAAGCCACTTGCTGGTGCCGTTGCGCACTTTGACGTTCTCCGGCAGCCGCCAGGCAAACTCGACGACGCGATGATCAATCAACGGCACGCGCGCTTCCAAGGCGACCGCCATGCTGGCGCGATCTACTTTGGTGAGAATGTCGTCGGGCAGATAGGTGACGAGATCAAGAAACTGCATGCGCTCGAGCAGGTCGGGAAAGTCTTTGGCCACAGTCGCATCGTCGAGAATGCTGCGCGGCTCCGCGGCTTGCGGCATGATTTCGGACGGCTCCCAATGACTGACGAGGCGGCGGTAGACCGCGTCGGCGCTGTCGAGCCGCAGCACCGCAGCGGCTTTGTGCACCTTGTCGCCGGCCTGCGGCGGGCGCAGCCGCGACGGCAGTGCCGACAGCAGCTGCGTCCAGCGATCCGGCCGTACGGCAGTGAGCGCCGCTGCGGCGCCTTTGCGGACCGCGCGCGGCATCAGCGACAGCGAGCGCCAGAACCGTTGCGTGAGCTGATAGCGGTTATAGCCGGCGAACAATTCGTCGCCGCCATCGCCGGACAAAGCCACGGTGACATGTTTCCGCGTCATCGCCGACACGAGATAGGTCGGGATCTGCGAGGAATCGGCAAACGGCTCGTCGTAGAAATCGGCAAGGCGGGGGATCACATCGAGCGCCGCTTTCGACGTCACCGTGAGTTCGGTGTGATCGGTTTGGAGATGCCGCGCCACTGCGGCCGCGTGAGGCGCTTCGTTGTAGCCCTCGATATCGAAGCCGATCGAAAAGCTTTTGACCGTGCCGCTCTTCGCCGCCTGCATCAGCGCGACGACGGTCGAGGAATCGACGCCGCCGGAGAGGAAGGCGCCGAGCGGCACGTCGGCAATCATGCGGCGGCCGACGGCGTCTTTCAGCAGCGATTCCAGTTGTTCGGTGAGTTCGGCATCGCTGCCTTCGAGCGGATTATGCGAGCAGTCGCGCGCCACGCTGCGGGCATCCCAGAAGCGCGAAATTTTCGGCTCGCCGCGCCATGGCAGCGTCAGAACGGTGCCGGGCTCAAGCTTATAAACGCCTTCATAGATCGTGCGCGGGGCGGGAATATAATTGTGCCGCAGGAAAGCGGCGACGGCGCTTTGATCGATGCGCGGCGTCCAGCCTTGATGCGCGCGCAGCGCTTTGAGCTCGGAGCCGAACAGGAACGTGTTGCCGAACTTCGCCCAATAGAGCGGCTTGATGCCGAGCCGGTCGCGCATCAAGGTCAGCGTGCGGTCGCGCCGGTCCCACAGTGCGATGGCGAACATGCCGATCATGCGCTTGAGCGTCGCCTCGATGCCGTTGACGGCAAACGACTCCAAAATCACTTCGGTGTCGGAGTGGCCGCGGAATTTGTGGCCGCGCGCGGCGAGCTCGGCAGCGATCGGCTGGAAGCTGTAAACCTCGCCATTATAACTGATCACATAGCGCTCGTCAGCGGACAGCATCGGCTGATGACCCGCGGCCGACAGATCGATGATCGACAGCCGGCGATGCACCAGCGCGGTTTCGCATTCGCCGTCGGTCCAGATACCCTGATCGTCGGGCCCGCGATAGGCAATGCTTTTGGCCATCGCCTCGGCGATGTCGCCGATGTCGCTACCGGGTGCAGCGCCGATAAAGCCTGCAATGCCGCACATCGAATTCGTTCCGCCTCAATGACCCATAGAGCACGAAAAGATCATGCTCCAACCAAACAGCTAGTCCATTGCATATAGGCTGGGGCTCAAACTAACAACGAATTTTGCAACCGCGCGTCGCCCGCTTAACGATGATGGCATTGTTTGAGCCGGGCGGTGCTGTCGCTGTTGCCGCGCCACGCCGTGAAGGCTAAAGAAAGCGCCACTTCCTCGGGCTCGCGCCGCGCTCATCCAGGGATTTCGTTTTGCCGCATCAACGCAAGATTGCCGTGATTGGGCTCGGCTATGTCGGTTTGCCGGTGGCGGTCGCATTCGCACGCTCTGGCGCCGCGGTGGTCGGCTTCGATATCGACCGCAATCGTGTCGAAGAATTGCGCGCCGGTATCGACCGCACTCTCGAAGTCGAGAAAAGCGATCTAGCGCATCCGACTTTGTCCTATGCCGGCGATCCGCAGGCGCTGGCGGAGTCCGACTTCTACATTGTCACCGTGCCGACGCCGATCGACGATGCACATCGCCCGGATCTCACCGCTTTGTTCGGCGCCTCCGACACGGTTGGCCGCTTCCTCAAGCGCGGCGATATCGTGGTATATGAATCCACGGTCTATCCCGGAGCCATCGAGGAAGATTGCGCGCCGCGTCTCGAAAGCGCCTCGGGCTTGCAATGCGGCAAGGATTTCACACTCGGCTATTCGCCGGAACGCATCAATCCCGGCGACAAGAACCATCGCTTCGAGACCATCACCAAAGTTGTGTCGGGCCAGGACGATAAGACGTTGCAGATCGTTGCCGACGTTTATGGTTCGGTGGTCACCGCCGGGGTTCATCGCGCGCCGTCAATCAAGGTCGCCGAAGCCGCCAAGGTGATCGAGAACACGCAACGCGATCTCAACATCGCCTTCATGAACGAACTGTCGGCGTTGTTCGAGCGGCTCGGCATCGACACCGGCGACGTGCTCGCCGCGGCGGGTACCAAGTGGAATTTCCAGAGATTCTATCCGGGCCTGGTCGGCGGTCACTGCATCGGCGTCGATCCTTATTACCTGACCTATCGCGCCGAGAAAGCGGGCTACGATCCGCAGGTGATCCTCGCCGGCCGCCGCATCAATGACGGCGTCGGCCAGCGCATTGCGCGCGAGTGCGTGCGCCGGCTGCTACTGCGGAAGAACGGCGCGTCGACGATCACGGTGCTCGGCATGACGTTTAAGGAAAACGTGCCCGACACGCGCAATTCGAAAGTCGCCGACATCGTGTCCGAGCTGCAATCCTTCGGGCTCGCCGTGCAGGTGCACGATCCCTTGGCCGATCCGGCGCAGGTCAAGCACGAATACGGCATCGGGCTCGTGCCGATGGAGGCGCTGCGCCCGGCCGATGCGGTGATCTTTGCCGTGGCGCATACGTCCTTTGTCAAAGGCGGCTGGCCGCTCCTGACCAAACTGCTCAAGGGTGGTTCCGGCATCGTGCTCGATGTGAAATCGCAGCTCGATCGCAACGCGCAGCCTGGCGACATCGATCTGTGGCGGCTGTGATGGCTTCGCTGTCCGAACCACAAAAGCCGGTGCTGGTGACGGGCGCCGCAGGGTTCATCGGCTTTGCGCTGGCGCGCCGGCTTCTGGAGAACGGCCGCGCTGTGGTTGGCGTCGATTGCGTCAACGATTATTACGATCCGGCGCTGAAGGAAGCGCGGCTTGCCGTGCTAAGGCAGTTTCCGCATTTCAGCTTCCACAAGATCGACCTTGCCGCGCGCAAGCCCACCGAAGCGTTGTTCCGCGACGGCGATTTCGGTCCGGTGGTCCATCTCGCTGCTCAGGCAGGCGTGCGCCATTCGCTGCAGCATCCGCACGCTTATCTCGATTCCAACCTCTCCGGCTTTCTCAATGTTCTCGAAGGCTGCCGCCATCGCAACGCCGAACATCTGGTCTTTGCTTCGTCGAGCTCGGTCTACGGCTCCAATAAGCGCATGCCGTTTTCCATCCACGACAATGTCGACCATCCGATCAGCCTCTACGCCGCGACCAAGAAGGCCAACGAGCTGATGGCGCATTCCTATAGCCACCTCTATGGGCTGCCGACGACAGGCCTGCGCTTCTTCACGGTTTACGGCCCGTGGGGCCGGCCGGACATGGCGATGTTCATCTTCGCCAAGGCCATCAGTGAAGGCCAGCCGATCAAGCTGTTCAATTACGGCCGCATGCGGCGCGACTTTACTTATGTCGACGATGTGACCGAGGCGGTCGAGCGCATCATCGGCATGGTGCCCATAAAGTCGGAGGCGCCGCCCGGCGGCGATCTCGATCCGGGAACAAGCACCGCGCCTTGGCGCATCTACAATATCGGCAACAACCGCACCGTCGAGATTTCCCGCGTCGTCGAACTGCTGGAGCAGGAATTCGGTCGCAAGGCGCTCGTCGAGCTCGTGCCCATGCAGCCGGGCGACGTGCCGGAAAGCTGCGCCGATGTCGACGATCTCATGCGCGATGTCGGCTTCCGGCCGTCGACCCCGATCGAGCAGGGATTGCGCAATTTCGCCGCCTGGTACCGCGATTATCACCGACGCTGATCGATGTTTCGTGTTCTGACGCAGCCTGCCTTATAATGACGCCATGATGGATTTTCTGCGCAACCCGCGTCGCGTCCTGATCGTCGTGAACGATCTCTTTTTCACGGCGCTCGCGCTATTGGCGACGTTCTATGTCCGTTTCGAGAATGGCGGCTTCTACGAGCGGCTGCACTGGCTCTTGGCCTATCTGCCGGTCTATTTGATCTATGCCGGCACCGTGTATTGGCTCTTTAGCCTCTATATTGGCAAGTGGCGCTTCGCCTCGCTGCCCGATTTGTGGAACATCCTTCGTGCCGTCACGGTGCTCGCGGTTTCGCTGCTGATCCTCGATTACATTCTTCTTTATCCGACGCTTTACGGTACTTACTTCTTCGGCAAGATCACGATCGCGCTTTATTGGCTGCTGCAGGTCGCTTTCCTTGGCGGGCCGCGGCTGGCTTATCGCCTGTTCCGGCACTCGCGCACCCAGCAGCACGCGCGGCGGTCCGACGCGGTGCCGACGCTCGTGGTCGGTGTTGCAGCTGACGCGGAGGTTTTGATTCGCGCGATCGAGAGCGGGGCCGTCAAAAAGGTACGGCTGATCGGAATTCTGTCGTCATCGCCCTCGGATCAGGGCCAATCGGTGCGTGGCATTCGCGTACGCGGCCGGCCGGAAGATCTCGAGAATGTCGTGGCGTCTTTTGCCTCCCAGGACGTGCGCGTCGGCCGCCTGGTGCTGACGCCGAGCGCGCTGTCGCCCGACCTGCATCCGGAAACCATGCTGATGCAGGCGCGCCGGCTCGGCCTGACCACGAGCCGGCTGCCATCGCTCGAAGCCAGCGAAGAGGCCTTGCGCCTCACTCCGGTCGCCGTCGAGGATTTGCTGCTGCGCCCGAGCGTGAAGATCGACTACCGCCGCCTGGAGGATTTCATCCGCGGCAAGACCGTCGTCGTCACCGGCGGCGGCGGCTCGATCGGCTCGGAGATTTGCGACCGCGTCGCCAATTTCAGCGCCGGCCGCCTGCTGGTCATCGAGAATTCCGAGCCGGCGCTGCATGCCGTTCTGGAGAAGCTTGCGGCCAAATCGAGTGGGACCGCGGTCGAAGGGCGCATCGCCGATATCCGCGACCGCGATCGCATTTTCAGCCTGATTGCCGAATTCAAGCCGAACCTGGTGTTTCATGCTGCGGCGCTCAAGCACGTGCCGATCCTCGAGCGCGACTGGGACGAGGGCATCAAGACCAATGTGTTCGGCTCGGTGAATGTCGCCGACGCGGCGCGCAATGCCGGCGCCGACGCCATGGTGATGATCTCGACCGACAAGGCGATCGATCCGGTATCGGTGCTCGGCGCCACCAAGCGGCTTGCGGAAATGTATTGCCAGGCGTTGGACGCCGGCAAAGATGGCGGTGTTCGCCACAGCAATGGCGGCAAGCCGCCGATGCGGCTGATCGCGGTGCGCTTCGGCAATGTGCTGGCGTCGAATGGCTCGGTGGTGCCGAAATTCAAGGCGCAGATCGAGGCCGGCGGGCCGGTCACGGTGACCGATCCGAATATGGTGCGCTATTTCATGACGATCCGCGAAGCCTGCGACCTCGTCATCACCGCGGCGAGCCACGCGCTCGGGCCCAAGCGCTCGGAGACTTCAGTTTACGTTCTCAATATGGGTCAGCCGATCAAGATCGTCGAACTCGCCGAGCGGTTGATCCGGCTGAGCGGGCTCGAGCCCGGACGCGACGTCGACATTGTCTTCACCGGCATCCGGCCCGGCGAACGGCTCAACGAAATTCTGTTCGCCCGCGACGAGGGCAGTTCGGATATCGGCATCGACGGCGTGGTCGCGGCCAAGCCGGTTTGCCCCTCGATCGACGTGGTGCGCGGCTGGCTCGACAAGCTCAAGGCCGATCTCGACAGCGGCGGGCGCGTGGCAATCTACGATGTGCTGCAACAGGCGGTGCCGAACTTCACCGGCGACGTGCGGCAGAACGGCCGGCAGTAAATTCCTATTTCTCTTTCTGAACGCGCGGAGTTTCTTGTCTCATGACCAAAGCGGTGCTTGGTATTATCGGCGGCTCGGGCATTTACGATCTGCCGGGTCTGGAGAAGGCCCGTTCGAAGAACATCAAGAGCCCGTGGGGCGAGCCGTCCGGGCCGCTGCGCGTCGGCGAAATCGCGGGTCTCCCGGTGGTGTTTTTGTCGCGGCACAGCCAAGGCCACCGCAATTCGCCCTCGGACATTAATTATCGTGCCAATATCGATGTGCTCAAACGCGCCGGGGTCACCGATCTGGTCTCGCTGTCGGCCTGCGGCTCGTTCAAGGAAGATCTGCCGCCCGGCACATTCGTGCTGGTCGATCAATTCGTCGACCGCACCCATAAGCGGGAAAGCTCGTTCTTCGGCAAAGGCTGCGTGGCGCATGTGTCGATGGCGCATCCGGTGTCGCCGCGCCTGCGCATCCATCTCGCCGAGGCGGCGATGGCTGAAGGCATCACCGTCGTGCGCGACGGAACCTATGTCTGCATGGAGGGCCCGCAATTCTCCACGCTCGCCGAAAGCCTGACCTACAAGAATCTCGGCTATGCGGTGATCGGCATGACCAACATGCCGGAGGCCAAGCTCGCGCGCGAGGCGGAGATTTGCTACGCGACGGTCGCCATGGTGACGGATTTCGATTGCTGGCATCCCGACCATGATGCCGTCACCGTGCAGGACATCATCAAGGTGCTGACCGCGAATGCCGCGAGAGCGGCAAAGCTGGTCGGGCGGCTCGCCAAGGACTTCCCACGCGAGCATGAGCCGTGCCCGATCGGCTCCGACCGCGCGCTCGACAACGCGCTGATCACAGCGCCGAAAGCGCGCGACCCGAAGCTGCTCAAGAAGCTCGATGCGGTCGCCGGACGCGTGCTGCGGCCGAAGAAATAGATGCGGCCAGCCGGCATTTACTATCCTGTGGTTTATGCGCACGCCGGCCGCCAGACCGTGGGATATCCTGGTGTTCTTGATCCTGCGCGGGTTTAGATCGGAACAGACGGACCGTGGTTAAATCGATCGTTCCTTTGATCATGTGCGGCGGCGCCGGCACGCGGCTATGGCCGGCGTCGCGCGAGGGCCGCCCCAAGCAGTTTCTGCCGCTGTTCGGTCCGGAATCGACGTTCCAGGATACGATCCGCCGGGTGTCAGATCCGGCTTTGTTCGGCCGGCCGATCGTCATCACCAACGCGCAATATCGCTTTCTCGCCGCCGAGCAGCTCGCCGCCATCGGCATCGAGGCCGATATCATCCTGGAGCCGCTGCGGCGCGACTCCGGCCCGGCGATCGCGGCGGGCGCGGCCTTTGCCGCCAAGCGCGACGGCGATCCGCTCGTCGTTGCGCTTGCCGCCGATCACGTCGTCACCGATGCCGCGGCCTTCGCCAAAGTATGCAGCCTGGCGGCCGATGCCGCGGCGGGAGGCCGCATCGTCACTTTCGGCGTGCGGCCGACGCGGCCAGCGACTGAGTACGGCTATATCCGCGCCGGGCAGGCCATCGGGCCGGACATTTTCGCCATCGAGAAATTCGTCGAGAAGCCTGATGCGGCAACCGCCGAGCGTTACGTCAAAGAAGGCTATCTCTGGAATTCCGGCAACTTCCTGTTCCGCGCAGGCGTCCTGCTCGACGAATATCGCGGCTTTGAGCCCGACAACATTGCCGCCGTCGTCGCGGCCGTCGACAAAGCCGGCCGCGATCTCGGCTTCGTCACCCTCGATCCAGAGCACTTTGCGCAGGCCACCGCAAAATCGATCGACTATGCGGTGATGGAGCGCACCAAGCGCGCCGCGGTGATGCCGGTCTCTTACGGCTGGTCGGATGTCGGATCGTGGCAGGCGGTATGGGAATTGTCCGGCCGCGACGCGTCGGGCAATGCCGGGCAGGGGGCGGTCGAATTCGTCGATTCCCGTGGTTCCTATGCAGCGAGCGACAAGCAGCTTGTCGCGCTGTTTGGCGTCGACAATCTCGTCGTGGTCACGACCGATGATGCTGTGCTGGTCGCTAAGCGTGAGGATGGCGACGGGTTGCGGCGGCTGGTGCAGCGGCTGAAGGAGAAAGCGCCCAAGGTCACCGAGGAGCACCTCAAAGTGCACCGGCCGTGGGGCTCCTATCAGTCGATCGATCAAGGTGCGCGTTTTCAGGTCAAGCGCATCGTGGTGAAGCCGGGCGGAAGGCTGTCGCTGCAATTGCATCATCACCGCGCCGAACACTGGATCGTGGTGCACGGCACCGCGCGGGTGACCGTCGGCGAGGAGATCAAGACCGTGCACGAGAATGAATCGATCTATATCCCGATCGGCGCACGGCACCGCCTGGAAAATCCCGGCAAGATCGATCTGGAGCTGATCGAGGTGCAGACCGGCACCTATCTCGGCGAAGACGACATCATCCGCATCGAGGACGATTACCGGCGGTCGTGACACCGGAAGCGACACGCAGTGGTAAATTTATACAGCAATTCCAATAGCTTAAATTAACCGTCCGGCCGCCACACGCTTGTCCTGTAACCCTTTGATTCAAATCGTGTTCCGAATTTCGCACAGGCCCGGTCGCCAGTTGGCATGGGGCGTGCTACGTGAAAAACCCAGTGGTGGGGAAAAACCTGGGGTCGGCTCCGAGTAGCGCGAAGGGGGCTTTTATCGTCATGAGTGGGACGCAAGCGGGTACGGACGGGACATTGCGCGTAGGCGTTGTGGGCGTGGGCGTCATGGGCAGCAATCATGC